>CAZMTP010000024.1:0-22534 GCA_964569185.1 uncultured bacterium | reverse complement strand
CTCGACGGTGAATTCCAAGGCGCAATGCTTCGGACATACGAAAGACACCTCCTGCCTTGCGCAAAGAGTGTATGGCCTTCTTGAGTTTCTCATTTTTTTTAGGCATGGTACAAAATCTCGGACATTTCTATATATATCCTAGATATTGGACCATATTTAAAGAGAAGTCAAGAGTTTGGCTTAAAAGCATTTGAATTGGTATTTAATGCGCAGGAAAAACATGAAGAGGCTCTTTGTTAGTGCGATTTGTTTCATTGCTGTATTTGCTAATCTCGAAGCGCATGAGAATGAGCAGCTTTCAGGAAAATTAGTGAAAAGATATTATCCGGCGCCTCGCATTGTCAAAAATGGGGCATTTGGCTGGTATCTTGAACTTGATCGGGCATCCCAAGAGCAGATACAAAAATGATTTCATCAACTGTCGAAAAAAGACCAAGGGCTTTTCAAGGAGTTGAGCATCGATTTGAACGTAGTTCAGTGTGTTGATGGAAATGATGATGGTTTGTTGCGAGCACGAGCTCTAGAGGGCGCTTGTGTCACTGTAGAAGGAGATATTGGAACACCCTGCCTCTCGCGCACCTATTTGTGTTTCTCGATTAAATCCAATACAGTCCTTGCCAAGCAAGAGATCAAAAGTCCATTCGACTATCTAGCTGAGCGGTGCATAGTCTCAAATGGTTCTTCCAATGAGGACGAAGATGAATCTTTGCTAGAGCTTCCAGAAGGCGAACCTGAAAAACTAGTCAGGCTCAAAGGCAAACTGATACTACGGCTCTTTCCGGCCCTCCAGAATACTCTTCTATCGAAAGAGGCGATCGTGCAGACTATTGTTGGATGCTCCAAACGGATGATGAATCTTTCAAAATTGCAACGACAACCCCAGTGTCTATGGCATTTCAAAATCTTAAATCGATCTTGGAACATTCTAACCACCGCGAGGTCTATTTATCGCGTGGTGTCGATGGCGGTGATGCGACTGATTTTTATTGCAACCATGAAGGCAAAGAGATCGCGGTGCAAGGCTATCTATTTCATGCCCACACAGCGCATCATTATGCGCCCATTCTGATTGACGTTAAAAGTTTATCTGATTAAGAACCCGTTAGTTTTCAAAAGTTCTTCAAAGAATCTGGAATTTCTTGATTTTTCATCCTTCAGCATTCATCCTTCATCCTTAATAAGTTTGTGGCACTTTGGACACGAATTTTTTGATTTCTTTCAATGCAAAACCTTTGGGGAGGGCCTCCTTTGAGGCTCTAAACCAGCGTATGTTTTTTCCAAAGATCCACAGTTCGCCTCGGACTATAAGGTCATTGCCATCAAGCCACAATTGAACTGTATATTCTTTGCCCTTTTCAGGATCTACGATTTTACCCTTGTATTTGAGATTTCCGTCTTCATTGGTATTGGTTTCTTTTACATTATAGATAAAATCCAAGCCGCAGTAGGGAGGATTTCCTACAATGCCTGGTGCTCTGTCTTTTTGGTCGAGAATTGTGTCAGTGGCATTTCCTTTCCCATCATACGTCACTAATATCCTGCCATAGTACATGCCTTGATAGTTATAAATGGCAACCAGACAGCGTACCGCAGATGATTTTTGATCCGTGCTGTACCATAGACCTGTGATACCTTCTTGTTCTTCTTTTGTATTATTGGTGCAGGAATAAAGAATTAAAAATATGCAAAATAGAAGTGAAAGTAGTGTTTTTGTCATAATTGCACATATAAACAATAACAATTTGTAAATAAACAATATTTTTTATTTTAAGGTAAGCCTTTTTGCATCTTACAATCCAGTCTTATTTAGAAATCAAAACGGACGCCCGCATTAAGTCCTTGTAAGATCAGGTTGTTGTTTTGGGAGCCGGATGCGTCAGAATAGATCTGGAATTGATTGAACCAATCTTCTATTTCGTAGCCAATTTTTGCACTGAAGTGGGCCCGGTCGTGATCAAAATTGCAATCCCATCCCAAACCGATGAATGCATGGAGTACTAAAGATCCAAAGTTGCGCTTTGATGGTTTAACAAAAATGACTGTAAGTAAACTATCAACAAATTTATCTCTAATTGTCCAGTGTCCCCATAGATAACCCGCTTCAAATGTTCCAATAAGGCTGAAGCAACGGGCCTCTATATTTCCGAAACACCATTTTCCAGTCACTCCACCTTTTGGCCCTGCGCCTTGAAAGCGATTTGTAATTTTTTCTTTAGCAATGAATGTAAATAGGTCGAGAAAATTGGGGATTGTCCATTTAGAGTGAATCATCTGATTGATCCTTCCTCCCTTTAATCCTATAAAGGGGCGGAAACATAGGTAATGACTCACTAAAAAGCTACGGCCTAAATCCCAGTCAAATATGTTGTAACGTAAATTGATGCGTGCTTTCCCTGTGGAAAAAGGTTCTAATAAGGAAAGTCTAGCGGCTAAAAAAGCGGATGTCACCAATCCGCTTGCATGATCGGTTGCTTTGGATTGAAACCAGGTATAGCTTAATTGAGTGTCCCAATCATCATGCTTCATATTATACCCAAGCCCAACACGGAAGCCCGGAGCCCAATTAAAAGAGAATGTTTTGTATGCGGCTTGCTCGGAATTTTGATTATTTACAAGGGTAAAGGCCCAGTCTACTGTTTCCCCGGTATGCCAGTAGAGCGCATCTGCAAAAATATCGATGGTTCTTGATTGTGTTTCTGGTCGAATAGAAAGATTTGGCAACCCTTCTTCTGCATGGACGCTCCCACCGATAACCATAGAAAAAAAAGAGACTATATTTATTAAACAATTTCGGTATAAACTGTGAAAATTATTTCTAATAATTATCATTTTCTTCTCTTTTTAAAAATCGAATCGGCAATTGAGTGTTACTCCTTGTAAAGTCAAATCATGGTGCAAACGTTGGAGTTGGAAGGTCGCCAAGCGGAGTTGATTCACCCAGAGCTGCATTTCATAACCTAGTTTTGTTGCAAAATGCGCTCTCCCTGCGCGAATGTCTGCCTCCCAACCAATTCCCAAAAATCCTCGGAACATCAGGGATCCTAGTGTTGATCTTTTCATGGTTACCGAAGATGTCCGGGACACTGTATTTTTGTATTCATCGCTGCAATTCCAAGTTCCCCACATTGTTGCTATAGAAAAATCACCAAAGAAATTGAAGAAATGGCACCTAAAATTGCGAATATTCCATTTTGTATTCACGCCTCCTAAAGGTCCTATTCCCCAAAAATTGTTTTTTAAGTGCTCTCTTCCAGAATGGCTCGTCAAAACGTGATCAATTGTCAGATTGAAGTAGTGTGCAAGGATCGATTGGTTGATCCAGCCTCCCTTTATTCCTATGAAAGGGCGTAAAGACAGATACTTGCTAACCCAATAATTTCTTCCTAATTCCCAATCAAACATATTAAAAAGAAGACTCCATCGTGCACTCATGCTTTGAGGGGTGTTACCACTCAAAAAAGCAGCATCAAATTCGGGCCCAATCAGAGTATTTGGTTGAAAGGGAATAGTATGTTTAGCATCAGTACGATACCAAGTCCAATACAGCCCAGTGTCCCATTGGTCGTAGAGGAGATCGTATCCAATTCCGACACGGAAACCATAATCCCATTTAAAATTAAATCCTGGCGCTTTCCAAGTACTTGTATTCACTCCGACACTGATCACATCGGCCCAAATAGAGGCTACCTCTTCGGAAGCGTACCAGGCAAGAAAATCGGCAGAGATAATCCAACTATTGCAACAGATTTGGTTGCGTGTGGAAATATTTGGCAAGCCATTGCAGTTTTCTTGCGCAGTACAGGGCCGAGGTATCGTTAAGGCAAACAATATTATATAGAGAAGGAGGCTTCTATTAAAAATCGAAGCAAAACTCAAGAGTTCCTCCTTGCAATGTCAGCTCATTAGACAATCTCCCTCCAACAAAAGAATAAAATTGCAATTGATCTAACCAAAATTGCATTTCATAGCCTAATCTTGCAGAAAACTGGTACCGGTTTTGGCTAAAAATTCCTTCCCAACTAAATCCCATAAATGCGCGCACCATCGAAGCACCGCTATTCATATTTTCAAGACCAACAGAAACTTGTTGCTGAATGTCATTTTTGAAGAGATCGCTAAATGACCAATGTCCCCACATAAGGGCTCCCGAAAAGTCACCAAAGAGATTAAAAGAATGGCACTCGTAATTGAACAAATTCCACTTAGTGTTGATTCCTGCCACAGGACCAATACCCCAGAAGTTATTTTTGAGATTTTCTGTTCCTACATCAAAAAGTGGACCACTAGTTAGAGTAGGATTTTCCCACTTTGAGTGAATGGATTGGTGTATCCATCCGCCTTTTATACCGAGAAAAGGACGGAGAGATAGAGAATTGCTCACCCAAAAATTACGGCCAAGTTCCCAGTCAAATATATTAAAACGGATTGTCCAATCGATGCGCGCCTTTTGATAAGAGGGACCAGAAAGACCAGCTCCATCCGCATTGTCGATATAAAAATTGCCTAAAAATGTAGAATGGACTGCGCCAGGTTTGCTTGAAACACGATCTTTTCCCTTAGTGTGGAACCATGTATAATAGGCTTGTGTATCCCACTGGTCATGCATCATCCCATAGCCAATACCCACTTTAAAACCAGGATCCCAACCAAAATCCACTTGTCTTAAGTCATTGGAAAGAGAAGAACTAGTAGTAGTAATCACCTCCGCCCAACAGTCTGAACCAGCTTCTCTAGCGGTCCATACGATGAGTGCGGCAAAAAGATCAAAATCTCTACAATTTGGATTAAGCCTGGTAGAAACGTTTGGCAATCCATCACAACATTCTTGGACACATTCACAAGATGCATTAACATCAGAAAAAAGAGGAAAACAAAAGGCTAAAATCAACAGGCTGCAGAAGGAATCGATTTTCAATCAACAATCCTTTTGAGTCTGGAATTCTAAGCATTATCTATTTTTTTAACCAATTCTTTTTAAAAAGAGTGTGAGAGACAGGTTGAAGAAACATAAATAACGGATATTTTTACCTCGCTTAGATGATATAATTTTAAGCAGGTTTTGATTGCATTTTTTAGACATTTTTTGTAAACTCTTCCTTGTAAAAAAAGAGGTTAATGATGTTCGGAAATATAGTTAATAGGGTAGCTAATTCAGTAGCTTGAGGTTTTTCCGATGGCACAGATGGCTAAAATTATCTACCTAAATGGCCCTTCTAGTTCTGGTAAGACTACTTTAGCCAAAGCTCTCCAAGAAGCGCTTTCTGAACCCTATCTTCGCATTGGGATTGATAAATTGATTGGGTTTATGCCTGAGAAGCTCAACAACTGGAAGGGTGGTAGTGCTTCTTTGGGTTTTTCGTGGGAACCAGCCAAAGACCCAACAGGGCATCCCATTTATCATGTTCATGCGGGGCCCTTTGCTAAACGCATCGTGCGCACTCTTAAAGATATCGCACTTCTTCTTGCCTCACAACATTATAACCTGATTATTGATGATGTTGCCTTTGGAGCAATTGAGGTGGAAGAGTGGCGGAAAGTCCTCAAAGATTATGATGTTCTGTACGTTGGTGTGATTACTCCTCTTCATATATTGGAAGAGCGCGAACGTTCAAGAGGGGATAGATTTCTTGGGGGCGCGCGGGGGCAGTATTTTAAAGTGCATGAAAATGTGGCTTATGATCTTGAAATAAACACCCACACACACTCTGTTGAGGAAAACGTGTTAAAAATCAAAGCGCAACTATAGCTGTGATGTGACTGTTTAAGTTTGGTAATAGCGATCTGTACAGTGGCAAAGGAAAATAGTGGTTCCGACTGCTATAACAGACCCTGCTGTGTAACAAAAAATGCGCTTTGCATCAGTATCTGCCAGTGTCGCTCCCGCATAAAACAAAACACCCGAAACGCCATATAAAACACTACTTACCATAGTAGACAGACAATATTTCTCTCTTCTTGCTCTTCTTTCTTCAACAACTGCTTCATCTTCTACAAGTGCGAGCGGGCTTTCATTTAATATTTCTAATGCGCGTCTTGCAGTCCCCGTTATTTCAGGAGGAATTGGGATCCCACGCAAGGGAATAGCTTGGACGGGAGTGATATTAACTGGAATGGCTTGAAGTGGTTCATCTTGTCGCACTGGAGTAAATTCTCCTCGTTTAGTTTCTGTACTCATATTTTTTAACCTCATTATTAAAATTATAATAAATATTATAGTAAAATTTGTTTTTAATTTCAATTAAAATCACATCTTTTTTAAAAATTAAACTATATATTTTTTATTAGAAAAAAAAGGGCCTTACGTCTATAGAAATAAAGTAAGGAATTAAACCATGAGGGGTTATGAATTTAAGAAGAATTATAGGGATTTTGCTTGCCATAGGCGGCGCTGTGTTGATTTTGACATCTAACTACATCAGTGCGCGTGTTTTAGAGGGAAAAGCTGAAATTGCGTCAGGGCAAAGACAGGTAGATACTACAGAATCTATTTTTGGAATGAGCCGCGCCACAAAACCTGTAGGCAAAGCATTCACAGGATCCGCTCAGAGTAGGATCAATGCAGGGCAGGCCGAAGTAGACAGATATGAACAGCTCGCAGGGCAGCTCAGAGTGGGCGGCTATATACTGGTCATTGTAGGCATCATCGTAGCTGTGATTCCTAGTAGAAAAAGATAAGCAATAGTTTCTTATCCGAATAAAGAGAACAGGTTTTTGGGGTCTGAAACGTCTGGCACCATGTCTAACATATGACCTATACCATGTTCTTTGGCTAAAAGGTGGGTCAGCCGCAGGGTGCTATAATCTTCTAAAGCAAAACCCACCGAATCAAATAGGGTAATCTCCTGATCCGAGGTGCGCACCTTTTTTTTCTTTGTGACAACCTCCCATAATTCTGTAAACACGCGGCCTTCGCCTAGCTGTTGGATCTCGCCTTCAATTTTGCTTTGTGCGAACTGTTCGATCACAATTTTGCTTTTTTCCACAAGCGAAGGGTCTAGCTCTGTTTTCCCAGGGCAATCTCCCCCAATCCCGTTGATATGAGTGCCTGGCTTGACCCAGCTGCCAAGAATCACTTTTTGGCGCCCTTTTTCTGCAGTGGCTGTCGTCACAATATCACTTTGTTCCGCCACAGATTGTGCATTTTTACAGGGATGGAGCTTGAGGTTGTAAGGTTTTAAATTTTTCGCAAATTTTTCCATCGCCTTGGGATCTAAATCAAAATAGAAGATCTCGCTGACACCTAAGCTGAAGTGGTGCGCTAGTGTCTGAAATTCGCTTTGCGCCCCTGTTCCAATAATGCCAAAGTGGTTCACTGGCTTTTTTGCCATCCATTTCGAGGCAAGGGCAGAAGTGGCTGCTGTCCTAATGGCTGTAAGAAGGGTCATTTCTGAGATTAGCACAGGGTACCCGTTAGAGGCAGTCGAAAGTACTCCTATGGCCACTACAGTGAGATAGCCCTCTTTGGGATTATCGGGATGGCCATTGACTAATTTAAAGGAGTAATATTCTTTATCTGAAATAGGCATCAGTTCAATGACCCCTTGGGGATAGTGGGTCGCATGGCGGGGAGATTTATCAAATTCATGCCAGCGCGAATAGTCCTTTTCTAGCCGCTCAATCAGTTGCAGCATGAATGTTTTCAAGGTGACTTTTTTGATCAATTGGCGCAAATCTTCTATTGTGATCACACGGACCATATGGGGAAATCTCCTTAAAAGCAGACATACCCCATTGGAAGAATGTTGTACAGGGAGAGTCTTTTAACGGCCTTTGGAATGGCCTTTAGACCGCTGATGTTTCATCGCATTGCGGGAAGCCATGTCCTGGGATCTATTTCCAAAAAAACCTGGATTTTGCTGGTTTTTTTTGCGTTGCGATTTTCCGCCGCCTACAAGACCTTCATTAGGTTGTTTTTTTTCTGACATAATCACCTCTAACTTAAGCCAGATTATAAAAAACCTAGGTTTTTTGGAGAAGTGTTTTATCATTGGATGTTTTCAAAGAAACTGGTTATTCTAGCTGTTATGTTTAAAATCATATTTCTAATGTGCTGTTTTCTTGTCCAATGCCTTACAGCAGAGGCTGCAATCATTGTAGGAATTGCTGGCGGGACCGCCTCAGGAAAAACCACCCTAGCTAACCAGATCCAGGCCGTATTCTCTGAAAATTCGGTCATTATTAGCCAGGACGCCTACTATAAAAGCCTGTCTTCTCTGCCCCCAGAGGAGCGGATAAAGACCAATTTTGACCATACAAGTGATGATATTAGAATATTGCGGCGCGCAGTGCGCGATATCGGGGAGCGTTCTAGAGATTTAAAGAGTGTCCAAGAGCAGTACCTAAAAACTGTCAAACCGATGCACGATCTTTTTGTAGAGCCTAGCAAGCAGTATGCGGATCTGATCATACTTGGGGATAGGCAGCAGCCCATAGCCTTTGATATGATTATTTCTAAGTTAAACCATGATCTTAAATTATGATCTGTTGGAATTGCGGGGCCCCTTTGCCCGATCCTCCTTGGGGGAAACTTGCCTTCAGAGAGACATGTGAGAAATGCCAAGCAGCACTCCATTGCTGTAAAAATTGCAAATATTACAAGCCAGGCGCCCCAAATGATTGTATGGTCCCAGGGACCGACTGGATCTCAGATCGGAGCGTAGCCAATTTTTGTGAAGATTTTGGCCTTTTGACGAAAGCCCCTTTTAAACCCTCAGGGTCTAAGCAGCGTTTTGACGACCTGTTTAAATAGAAGATCGGACCCCAAAAGGTCCGATCTCAATCTAAGGCTTAGATATGTTTTATATGACGGGACAATCTTTTCAGATCCATTGATAATCTATTGATTTTGCGCGCGAGCATGCTTCTTCTTTTTCTCATAGATCTTGTAATGAATTTTTTCATATGTTTAATTCCCTAATTAGGTTGTTTATTTTAAAACGAATTAGATTGGAATTAATCCTCATCGTCTAATTTCAATATATTGAATTAAAATATTATTTTAAATAATATTATGTAAGTCATTGATTATCAAATATTAATAGATTAATTATTGCTTAACGTAATGATTATTAACTAGTTATGCATTTATGTTGATTTTTAATAATAAATCATTATAATAATTATTATAAAACAATAAAAAGGTAATAAAACTATGTCTATATCAAGATCAGCATCAGATTCAGTTGCTTCTTCTCCTTCAAGCGCCTCTTCCTTAGGGGATGCTACAGTAGGATCTTTAAAATCTCCTACAAACGCTACTTTAGAAAGATCAAATAAAAAAGAACTTCCTACTTTGAACGCAAAATTCATGGATGAATTAAACAAACCAATGACTGAAGAAGAATTGGAACAGCATCGCACGATGATTAAAGCAGGTCAGCTATGGATTCGTCGCCCGCATCCACCTGTGCAATCCTATCCAGAAGTCGGTAGCGAAGAAGCGCCCTCCTCAGACTCTCCTCAAAAACCTTCTTTGAAAATTAAGACTACAGGGTTAGGTCCCTCAAGTAAACTGACATTAATTCCTCCAAGTCCTCAAAGCGCTGATGGAGGACCGAAGGTAGTAGGACATGGTAGGCGTACAGATTATGTAATCTATCATGTAGATGAAGCCTATGATCTCACTGGGCCTAGTAAAGACAAAAAATTAGTGAAATATGTTCAAAATTTTTTAAAAAAGCAAGGCCTTGTTCGTGCAGGTGCACCTTCACATGATAGGACCACAGGCTACATAAATTTCACGCCTTCTTCGACAAACAGTAATGGCAGCAACATTCCCGGACGCGCTAGTCCTAGCCCTAGTAGTTCTACAAAGCCTTCAAGTCAACCTTCAACTCCTAACTCAATAGGACATAGTAGGGACAAACCCTATGCACTTTATGATTCCAGCTCTCAACCTTCAACTCCTAGCTCAGTAGGACATAGAAGGGGCACTCCCTATGCTCTTTATGATGGTCCTAAACCGTCTCCAAAAAATGGTTTATTAGGACAAGAGGCTGCTCGGCCAAGAAGCGTATCTGCATCTTTATTGCCGCCACGAGCGCGATCTGCATCGCCTGTATCATTTATACGACCGCATTCAAGCAGCATAGAATCGCCCACTGCTGGCCGTATTCAGCGAATTAGTAGCTCTCCCTCATCAATAGAATCGGTACCATCTCCTGTGAGCAGCAGTCATTTAGGTGCGATAACAGAAGCTGAGGAAAGAAGCAGTATGATCGCTTCTCCTAGCGCTGACCCTCTAAATACAATAGAAGAAGGAAGAGATGACATTAACTCTCCAAGTATGCAAATTAGGGTTCTTTCCCCTGTTGAAAGTGAACAAGAGCTGACAAGAACAGTTTCTGCTCCGCTCTCTTCATAAAAAAAATAAGGCTGTGAAAGAACCTCTTTAGAGCGCTTCCTTCACGGTCTTTTTTTATTTCCATTTATCAAGACTATAAGGCCCAGACCCAAAGTAGGTGATTAAAAGGGCGGCTCCCAGCATTGACAGATTTTTCATAAACATTGCCTGCTGCAAGCTCAACCACATAGGGTCGCTGGCGCCCCAGAATCGGTGCATAATCAAAGTAGTCGGGACAAGGAAAATCACAATCAACCAGGCCCCTAGACGGGCTTTATATCCCAAAAGAACACTCAATCCCCCTGCGATGGCAATAAGGCCCGATAAGGGCACTAAAATGGGGGCCAGAGGCACTCCCTGATTAGAGCTATATTCGATCACCTGTTTTGAAAAATGGGCAATCGCAGAAGTAATGAAAATAGCGCTATAAAAAATCCGTCCTATCAGAACAACGTAATGATGCATTTTATCTCTCCTAAATAAGCTCTTGTACAGGCCATGCGCATTTAAAAAAGGTGTGCCGGTAAAGGGCACACCTATCGAGAATGATTATTTAGATTTGTTGTTGTAACTGCTACTTCCATTTCCATCGCTTGGGCAGCATGGTTTTGGTTTTGGGCAGCATTTTGGGCATTCTTGTTTTGGTGGGCAGCATTTCTTTTCTGGACATGGTTTTGGGCATTCGCATTTATTCGGACATCTAGGACATTTTGGGCAACAATCTCTGGGTGGGCACTCTTGTTTTGGGCAGCAGGGTTTAGGGCAACATTTTTTCTCTGGGCAACAGTCTGCAACAGCTTCTCCTGCAACCAGTGTGACCATGCTTCCCAATAGTAGTAATGCACTTGAAATCAACACTCTTAATGATAGCTTCATTGAAACTTCCTCCTGAAACTTGGGTTACGTTAATTTCAAAATATGCAACTTTCATTTATTTCTTCAAGTTTTTTTTCAAAAAATATCCTGTCGCAGACTATATTTGGGATTGACTTTTCCTGTTTTTCATGGGAAAATCGCTTTTTTTTAATAAGGGAAAAAGATGAGAAAACTACTCTTTGCTTTTATGGCAGCTTCACTGCCTTTTACAGCTCTTTTAGCTGACTCGTGGTTTACGGAGACTTTATTTGACAATTGGCGCCAAACGATCAAAGTTGACAAGGTGCTCTATCAGAAAAAGACCGACTACCAAGATCTGATGATTTTTGAAAATCAGCTTTTGGGCCGTGTCCTGACACTAGATGGTGTGGTGCAGTTGACCGAGGCAGATGAGTATGTTTATCATGAAATGCTTGCCCATGTTCCTGTACTTGCCCATGGAAACGTAAAAGAGGTGCTGATCATTGGGGGTGGAGATGGCGGCATGCTCCGTGAGCTTGTGCGTCATAAGGATATTCAGCGGATCACTCTTGTAGAGATCGACCGCTTTGTGATCGAATTGGCTAAAGAATACCTTCCTTCTCTTTCCAAAGGGGCTTATAACGACCCGCGCTTAGAGATTGTCATTCAAGATGGTGCTGAATTTGTGAAGACTACAGACAAAAAATTTGATCTGGTGATTTGCGATTCGACAGATCCTATCGGTCCTGGAGCCGCTCTTTTTACTGAAGAGTTCTTTGCAAATTGCAAAAAAGTGTTAAAGGAGAAAGGGATTTTTGTGACCCAAAATGGAGTGCCCTTTGTGCAGAATGATGAGTTAGTACAATCTTACGAGAGACGTGTAGGACTTTTTAAAGATACTGGTTTTTTTGTGGCCCCCGTGCCTACCTATGTAGGCGGTTTTATGACTTTTGGCTGGTCCACCGATGAGTTTTCCTATCGTCAGATTGATATCGAGGAGTTGGCAAGACGTTTTGAAAAGGCAGCGCTTGAGACTCGTTATTATACGCCTGCGGTACATAAAGCTTCATTTGCCCTTCCGCGCTTTATCGAACATAAATTGAATTCGGGCACGGCAGGGGCACGTTAAAGGGAACTCCCTGCAATATAACCTGTAGTCCAGGCATTTTGGAAATTGAAACCACCGGTGACTCCATCAATATCGAGAATTTCGCCTGCGAAAAAGAGCCCGGGGCAGAGCTTGCTTTCCATTGTTTTAAAGTTTACCTCTTTGAGTGTGATTCCGCCGCAAGTCACAAACTCTTCTTTGTTGGTTGTTTTTCCTGAGACTTGATAAGTACTGCCATGTAGTTGTTCAGCTAACTCTCTGAGATTGGCTTGGGACAGATCGTAGCTCCGCTTATCCTTAAAAGGCTCTAAGAACGTTCTCCATAGATTTTTAGGTAGGCCAAAAAGAGATTCTGAAAAGAATGTTTTTTGTGGATGGTCTGCTTTGAATTGTAGGAGTATTTTAACGATTGCCTCTTGAGAAAGCGCAGGCAGCCAATTGATCTTTAGATCCACATGGTAATTTTTTTCATGTAGATAGCGAGCTCCCCAGGCAGAGAGTTTAAGTGCAGCAGGCCCGCTAAAGCCAAAATGGGTGATGAGAAGGGGGCCTCTCTGTGTAAAATGGGCGATCTTCAGCTCTGCATCTTCCACAGAAAGGCCGCTGAGCTCTTTTAAAGGAGAGCTGGGGACATTAAAAGTGAAAAGAGAGGGGACAGGCGGCTGTATTGTATGGCCTAGGTCCTGTGCCGCTGCAAATCCTTCCGGGCTGCTGCCGGTAGCCAGAAGAAGATGGCGGGTTTTGAGTACTGCGCCCTCTTTTAGAGACAGTTCAAATCCTTGCTCTGTTTTTTGGATTGTTTCTACGCGCGCTCTTAATCGAATGTCTACACCACACTTTTGGGCTTCAGATAAGAGACATTCAATGATTGTTTCTGAGCGGTTGCTTGCAGGGAATATTCTGCCATCAGCTTCGGTTTTTAAAGGAACCCCTCTAGATTCAAACCAGTGCACAGTATCGTTGGGTTGAAATTGATGAAAAGGGCCGATCAGCTCTTTGGAGCCTCGCGGATAGTTTTTAACAAGCAAAAGGGGATCGAAACAGGCATGGGTCACATTACACCGGCCGCCACCTGAAATGCGCACTTTGGAGAGCAGTACTGCAGTTTTTTCTAGAACAAGAACTTGGGCCTGGGGAGAGACTGCTTTGGCCTGGATCGCAGCAAAAATTCCTGCAGCGCCGCCTCCTACTACTATGAAGTCCATCATGGGGTGGCCATGATCTCTTTCCAGGGACGCAGCACCCGTTTCCATTTAGGAAGAAAATTATCAATGAGCCCGATATGACCTGTTGCAATAAATTCAAATGGAAACTGGTTCAATGAGGTTTGATTAAAGACTGCTTGCTCATAGATGTATTGGTCTGTTTGAAGAATTTTGGCATTGGAATCGACCAGCTGTTTGAGTTTGAGTTGGTATAAAAAATGTTCGCCATACCCAAGAAAAGTCTCATTGTGTACTTGAAACACGATCAGCTGCATCCCCGATCCTTCTAAGCCGACAAAGCGGGTCATATTCATTGCACGCGACGCTTTATCATTTGGGGTGTTAATGTAGGTAAAGCGGGAAGCTGTCGGATCAGAAATCAGAAGATAGAGGTGCGGGTATCTTGTTTTCTTAGGGGAGGAAGAAAAATTTCGACATTCAGGATTTTCCAAAATAATTTCAGCGCCGTTTGTCACGATGATTTTCGATGTGGTCAGATGAACCCCATTCACCCTCACTTCTGCTATTTTTCTTGCATGGTCGATAAAGACCGATTCTAAAGAGCTATTTAAGAGCAAAACGGTGCCCAGTTTTTGCATCAAAAGTTCTAGATTGTGGATCAGTTCGTAGCAGCCTCGAGAGGGGTAAAATCCCCAATTGTCTCTTACTGAGTGATGTGTTGGGGCATTCGGCACTATTGTGCAGCCGGCATATTCTTCTAAAAATTTTTTTACCCTTTCTGCATTTCCAAATTCATGGCAGCCCATATCTGCATGCTCGATGCCGCAAATGGTGATGCTTTTCCAGGCGCCGCCACATTCTGTTGCCTTTTCCACAACCAGCACTTTTTTGCCTAAGCAGGTTTGATAAATGGCCTCAAATAGGGAGGTGGGACTTGTTCCCACCACAATACAGTCGTAATCTACTTCGGCACATAGGGCGCCGGCAAAAAGAAAAAATAGCCAAAAATATTTCATCCAAGAAAGTATAACGATTGCAGATAAAATAAGATACCTAGAGGAAAGAATTTCTGGTATGCTTGGGTCTCTATGGGGTTAAAACGTCATTTTCAGATAGGATCGTTGGTCCTTCCTTCGAATATTCTGTGTGCCCCTTTGGCAGGCTGTTCTGATGTGCCTTTCCGTCGCATGACAGCAAAATATAAACCAGGGCTGATGTACTGCGAAATGGTGAAAATGGATGCGCTTGTTCGCAACCATCCAGGGACATTTCGCTTATTGGACTATGAACCTTCAATGCATCCAATTGGAGCGCAGCTCTGCGGCAGCAAACCAGAACTGGCAGCTGCGTGCGCAAAAATAGTAGAAGATTTGGGATTTGCTGTGGTCGATTTAAACTGTGGATGTCCTGTGGACAAAGTAACCAAAGATGGGAGCGGCTCGGGGCTGCTTAAAAACCCGAGTGTCATTGGAGACATTGTGGCCAATATGGTGGCTGCGGTTAACATCCCGGTGACTGTAAAAATCCGCATCGGCTGGGATTTAGATCAGATTGTCGCCCCAGAGGTGACACGCATTGCAGAGCAGGCAGGGGCCAAAGCGATCTGTATCCATGGAAGAACACGGGTGCAAGCCTATCAGGGGCCAGCCTGTTGGGACTATATCCGCCAATGTAAGGAAATTGCCAAAGAGATCTTGGTGATCGGGAATGGCGATGTGGTGGATGGGCCGAGTGCGCAGAAGATTTTTTCTGAGACAGGATGTGATGCGGTGTTGATTGCTCGGGGAGCGATGGGGCAGCCATGGGTCATTGAAGATATCTACCGCTTTTTATCGGGGGAGGCAGCCTTAGTGCGGACAGGGCTGGATTTGCGCGATTCGTTCTTAGAACATTTGGACCATATTGCCTCCTATTTTCCTGATGAGCATAAGGCAGTGTGTGATTTGCGCAGAATTGGATGCTGGTTTTTGCGTGGCGGCAAAGGAGTGCGGGAGTTGCGCCAAACATTAAACCGGTTAAAATCGGTGGCGGAAATCCGCGCGCTGGTCCTTGCCTACGATTGGGAAAATATTGAAGAACTTTCCCCATTAAGTTGAGGTAAAAAATGAAAAAGCTTTTTGTTTGCACTCTAGTTCTTTTCTGCTCTGCTATTGGCTTTGTCTATGGTGAGAGTTGTGTTTTTTGTGACCCAAAAGTCATCGCGCGGCAGTCTGTTTTCGAAGGCCGCTATTTTACTATTCTTCTAGATCATGCGCCTTATGTGCCAGGACACCTTTTGCTGGTTCCGAAAAGACATCTGTTAAGGGCCGATGAACTCTCATCAGAAGAGTGGCAAGAGCTCTCTGTCATGACTCCAAAAATAGCCGCTGTTTTTAAAAGAAATTTGGCCACTGATAAATATCTTCTTCTTCAAAAAAATGGCGCTTTTCAGAGCGAACCGCACATCCATTTCCATTTTCTTCCTGTTCATTCAGAAAGTTGGAAACAGGTTTTCAATGGGGCTTTGTCTGTAAAGAAAATGGACCCGGATACGCTTAATGAAAATGTCAACCGCTTTCGTGTCTACTTTTCACAGTGAAGATTTCGCTTTTTTTTCACTCTCCAGGCATTAAAAATGCCAAAAAGGCTAATGAAGAACCAGGCGGTCTCAATCACGACTGCAGAAAAATTCCAGTTATAGAATAGCGAATATAAAATCAGCAAAGAACCTGACGCATTCACTACGGAATAGGAATAGTCTTCAATTTTGATCACTGCAAATTGCAAGAGGAGATAAGCGATCAAAATAATCCCCACTCCTACTAGGCCAACAACATCTGAAAATTGCATTGTTTTAAATAAAAATTAAGTATATCTAAAAGAAAACTCAAGTTTCATGCGTGAGGCTGTTTTGATCAAGAAAAATCATTCCTCTGATCCCTTTAATGCACAGCAGACGTTAAAAGGGGGGCAAAAGTTCTATTCTATCCCTGCTTTAAAAGAAAAAGTTGGCAACAAAATCGATCAACTTCCCATTTCCATCCGCATCATGCTCGAATCTTTACTGCGTAATTGTGATGGAAAGAAGGTGAAAGAAGAGGATGTGCTGCGGCTGGCACGCTGGAATGCGAAAAAACCCGATGAGGGCGATGTGCCCTTTGTGGTGTCCCGTGTGCTGTTGCAAGACTTCACTGGAGTGCCTTTGCTCGTGGACCTAGCAGCAATGCGCGATGCGATGGCAGAGCAGAAAATGGCGGCTGCAAAAATAGAACCGAGTGTTCCTGTTGATCTCATTGTAGACCATTCTGTGCAGGTGGACCGCTCTGGTACTCCCGATGCTTTTTTATTTAATTTAGAGATTGAATTTAATCGCAATATTGAACGCTATGAATTTTTGAACTGGGGACAGCAAGCATTTAAAACATTTCAAGTGGTCCCTCCAGGCATTGGCATTTGCCATCAGGTCATTTTGTAAAATATTTCCACAGTTGTTTTGTAAAAAGAGAAAGTGCCCTATTTTCAAAGCCTTTTGGGAACTGATTCGCATACCACTATGGTGAATGGGTTGGGCGTGCTAGGGGGGGGTGTCGGCGGGATTGAAGCAGAAGCAGCAATGTTAGGTCAGCCCTACTTTTTTCAGACGCCGCAAGTGATCGGTGTCCATTTGGAAGGGGAGTTAGAAGAAGGAATCACAGCCACCGATTTAACGTTGCGCATCACCGAACTTTTGCGCAAAGAAAATGTGGTGGGCAAATTTGTGGAATTTTTTGGAGAAGGTGCTGCCAGTTTAACTGTTGCAGACCGTGCCACCATTGGAAATATGGCGCCCGAATATGGCGCGACCTGCGGCTTTTTCCCGATCGATGAAAAAACTCTGGATTATCTAAAGATGACAGGCAGAGAAGAAAAGGCGATACGGCTCATTAAAGAGTATTTAGAAGCGCAAGAGATGTTTGGCATCCCGCGCAAAGATCAGATTGAATATACCAAAGTGATCGCACTCGATTTAAGGAGTGTAAAATCATGTGTAGCGGGGCCGAAACGTCCCCAAGACCGTATTAACCTTGTCGATCTCAAGCAGAAATTCCAACATCTTCTTTCGGCTCCGATTGTGGAGGGCGGCTATGAAAAATCGGCGGCAGAAAAATCTAAAAAGGTGCCGCTGCGCTCTGAAGGGGCATTCCATACGCAAAAAGAACATATCACAGGGGGAAAAGAGACCCTGGGGCCTTCAGTCCAAGGACGCAATGAAGTGGAGATGGTGATCAACCGTCCCTTTACAAGCAGTGTAGTGAATCCTGGCTATCTACAGCACCATCCGCGCGATCTTGTATTAGATCATGGATCGATCGTGATTGCTGCCATTACAAGCTGCACTAATACGAGCAATCCCAGTGTGATGCTTGCAGCCGGGTTGCTGGCCAAAAAAGCGGTCGAAAAAGGGCTTAAAGTCAATTCCCATGTGAAAACAAGTTTGGCCCCCGGTTCGCGCATTGTGACCGATTATTTAGAAAAAACAGGACTGCAAAAATATCTGGACGCTTTAGGATTCCAACTGGTGGCTTATGGGTGTACGACCTGTATTGGCAATAGCGGGCCTCTAGATGAAGTGATCGAAAAAGCGATCAAACAGAACGATCTCATTGTGGCCAGTGTATTGAGCGGCAATCGTAATTTTGAAGCGCGCATCCATGGAGCAGTCAAAGCCAATTTTCTCATGTCTCCCCCTCTAGTAGTCGCGTTTGCTTTAGCAGGAAAAGTGGACATTGATATGAACAAAGAACCGCTGGGCCATGGAAAGGATGGGAAACCGATTTACTTAAAAGAGATCTGGCCCACTGCACAAGAAATTTTAGAGGCCACTGTGCAGGGATTAAAACCAGAGATGTTTAAAAAACGGTACGCGCATGTATTAGATGAAAATCCTCTTTGGGAGAAGATCCAGGTGAAGAAGGGGACACAGTATGCTTGGGATTCTGGTAGCACCTACATTCAAAGGCCGCCTTTTTTTGTAGGATTTTCGACACAGCTACCCAAAAGAAAAGAGCTTAAAGGCATGCGGGCGCTTGCCTTTTTTGGCGATTCGATCACAACAGATCATATCTCTCCAGCAGGCGCTTTCTCGGTTCAGACGCCAGCAGGAAAATATTTAAGCGCTTTAGGAATTAAAGAAGAAGATTTTAACAGTTATGGCTCGCGCCGTGGGAACCACAATGTGATGATGCGCGGCACCTTTGCCAACGTGCGCATCCGTAATCTGATAGTGGAAGGAAAAGAGGGAGGCATTACGAAGTTAATGCCTGAAGACAAGGAAATGGCCATTTTTGATGCCTGTGAAATTTATGCAGAGCGAAAAGTGCCGCTCATTGTGTTTGCAGGAAAAGATTACGGAATGGGCAGTTCTCGTGATTGGGCTGCCAAAGGGCCTGCGCTGCTCGGTGTGCGTGTAGTGGTGGCAAAAAGCTTAGAAAGAATCCATCGCAGTAATCTTGTGGGCATGGGAATACTTCCTTTGCAATTTAAAGAGGGTGACGGTTTGGAGACATTGAATATCACAGGAAAAGAACTCTTTTCCGTTCGCGGCTTAGAAAAAGAGATCAAACCGCATCAAGAGGTCACCTTAGAGATCCAATATCCTCATGGAGGCATTTCACAGGCACAGTTGATCGTTCGTTTAGACACACAGATCGATGTGGACTATTACAATCATGGCGGTATTTTGCCCTATGTACTCCGCCACATCATACATTCTTTAAAATAATTTCTCCCCTTCCTGAATATTGCATAGAGATCTATACTCGCGCCGTCTTTACTCTGAGGAGATTTTATGAGATATTTTTTTCTCGCTTTTTTACCTTTCATCAATGTACTGAATGCTGAAATCCAAATGACCGAATTTGCCAATGTTTCTTCGATCGCTTTTCCAAGCTCTTTTAAAAATGGAACTCTGTTTGATCGGGGTGAGGCGGAAATTGTCAGTAATGGAATTAAATATTTTGACTCTCATGGATTTGTCGCTTATTCTGAAAATCATTTTGAAGATTGAGGGGAAAAAACTATGAAAAAGTGGGCATTGTCTTTGTTATCTGCTTCATCACTCTGTTTTGGCGCTGAGAATTTAGAGTTGTTGATCTCTCCCGAGGAGATTGCGCAAAAAATTGCACAAACCGCAGAGAAACTCACTGCAGAATATTCAGATGAGCCATTGACGGTTCTTCTGGTCATGAAAGGCGCTCTTTGCGTAGGTGCCGATTTATTGCGTCATCTTCCTGCGACGACCCATTTAGAATATATCAAAGCCAGCAGCTATGGGCAGAATGGGGCGCAGCGCGGCGAATTAAAAATCATCGGGCTCGACCATTTAAATTTGGAAGGGAAACATCTCCTAGTTGTCGATGATATTTTCGATAGTGGCGCGACCATGGAAGGGATTGTGGCCAAGGTGCAAGAGAAAAATCCGAAAAGTTTGAAAAGTTTGGTGCTTCTCATGAAAAATGTGCCGCATGCCACAGATTACAGACCCGATTATGTGCTGTTTGACATTGAGAACCGCTTTGTGATCGGCTACGGGCTTGATTTTAAGGAAGACTATAGAGGATTACCCGGTGTCTATGCCTTTAAAGAATAAAGTCAAAGGGCTTGAATACATTTATCCAGAAGCAGGGCCCAAAGCGATTGGTCCCTATTCTCCAGGAGTGATAGCCGATCTCTCTCAAGGGAAGCTGCTGTTTGTTTCGGGGCAGCTGCCTGTCGATGCGCAGACAGGAGTAAAAGTCGAGAATGATATCCGAGAAGCCACGCGTGTTACTTTGGAGAATATTGAAAGAATTCTAAAAGAGGCAGGCTCCAGTTTTGATCAGGTAGTGCGTGTGGATGTCTTTTTGCGCGATCTCAAAGACTTTGCCGCGATGAATGAGGTCTATGCCCGCTATTTCTCAGAAGGAAAGTATCCGGTGAGACAGACGATCCAGTGCCATATCCCTGCAATCATTGAAATCTCTTGCGTTGCTCTGGTGTAAGGGAGAAAGTTTTTCTTTTTTCCATTTTATATTGAATTGAGTATTTTGATGGACATGGCTGGTCCAGAAAAAAAAGATGCCCTGCTTGAGCGAATGGAGCGCCTTGGAATCAAGGAAGAGGATCTCATTGAGAAATTCATTTTAGGCTCAGGAAGCGGCGGCCAGAAAATCAACAAAACCTCAAGTTGTGTCTACCTGAAACATATCCCTACAGGGATTGAAGTGAAGTGTCAAAGAGAGCGCTCACGTGAGCTGAATCGTTACTACGCCCGCAAAGAGTTATGTGACCAGTTCGAAGAAAAAATCAGAAAAATAAAAACGGAGCGGCAACAGCTCATAGAAAAAAAACGGCGACAAAAAAGGCGCCGCTCACGCCGCGCCCAAGAAAAAATGCTCACTAACAAAAAGATCCGTTCTGAAAAAAAAGCATTCAGACAGACGTCAAGAGAGTTTGATTAAAGATCCTTTAAAAACAGAGAATGATTAAATAAATGAGTTTATGTTATAATTTTTTTTACTTTGTTTTTAGAGAGGTGGTTTATGTCTGCTGTTACTGGGAAATATTTTGCCTTTAGTGCTCCACATACTTGGATATTAGAAGAAAAGAAAGAGAAAGATTCCTCAGCGCTCACTTTTTTAACAGAGTTGAAAAGGAATTTGGAGGCTCACAAAGCAATCAATCTTACTAGCCTCAAAGGTAAATCTCTAAAAGAGGTTGTGGATACCGTTGTCACAGGATGTGAAAATAAACTGGAGGGACAAGGTTTATTGGGATCACTTCAAGGGCTAGTGAGAAAAATTTGGAATCTATTTTTAAGGATACTTAATAAATGTGGATTCACAACCATTACTCCTAAAATCGATAGTATTCATCAAGTGGCAAAGGAGATTCGAAATAGCTTAGAATTTGAAGTATCAGAAACATGTACTTTCGAATTTTTTAAGTGCCAATACGAAAATCTTAAGGCGTATCTGAAGGCATTGCCTGATGACCAGCAGAATTTTTTGGGACTTACACAGCAAGTTTATGATTATTCCCCCACTACGACTAGTGGGTACATTCTCCAAGCTAAAATGTTTCATGGGCTTTTTGTGAGATATGAAAAAATGTACGACAGCATTAATCCTAACAATGTCATTACCGTTGAAGGAGAAAAACATGACTGCTCGCTTTTTGCCCAAGAAAAAATATCTCCGCCTGAGTTTGCTAATATTTTCCGCATTGTTGCAAAACAAGCCTGTTTAGAAGGCAACTTTTCTGAAGCCACGGATGCGTTTGCAATCGCCAAATTTAGTGCAGCTGATCTATTTCCTCTTCAAGTAGAGCTAACAAAAAATCTTATAAATCAAAAAAATTACAAAGATGCCATTACCGTGCTCTGCCATATGCCTCAAGACCAAATAGAGATAGCAGATGCCTTAAAACATGAGATTGCAGCTATTCATTTGAAAGAGAAAAATTTTTCCACTGCTGCTTATGTTGTTGGCTTGATGTCTGGCAATGTGCACAAACCGGTATATTGTGACACTGCGAGAGCGGTATTTAATGCGAGCCAGGGACAAGAAGAGCGGTATGGGGATGCAATAAAAGTGGCGTTTTTAATTAATAAAGAAAAAGAGATCAGTCGAGCATTGGTTAACATTGCTGCTCGTGCATGCGATAAAGAAGATTTTGAGTTGGCTGTAAGTGCGTTACACTTAGTCGTCATTAATTAGTGACTTAAATTTAAAAAAGGGGGAACTATGTCAGATTTAGCTTTAAAACCAGGCGACCCTTTTCAAGGAGTTGAACTTGTAACAAAAGCAAGACAAGAGTTTTATGCCCTCAGCAGTAAATTTCTTGACATTACTAAATTTTTTTGTGAATTAAGCGCGCGCGACCGGCAATTCTACGGACTTAAGAGGAGTCCTCTTTTGGAGAAGAGAACGGTCGAAACAACTACCGACTGTTTTGCTATTATTGGAACATTGTATAAGCATTATCAAAGCCCAGGAAAAAAAAGTCACGAATGTCCAGATTATAGAGATATAGAACAACTGTTTGATGAAATTTTCCTTGCTGAAGCGCGCGAGGCAAATCAAA
>CAZMTP010000023.1:0-23663 GCA_964569185.1 uncultured bacterium | reverse complement strand
CTTAAGCGGCAAGACCTAGCTGCTTAAAATCTGCCGGGGTTATGCAACACACCCAAAAAACGTTATAATCTTTATTTTAAAATGTTTCTAAAAGTGGGCATTGTTACAGAAATAGCTAAGCCTGAAGGCTAGATTTTAGTACAGCTTCTAAAAAATAATCGATCGTCTTTTTTAATCCTGTTTCGATATTTATCCGAGGCGCCCAATGAAGTGCTTCTTTGGCAATGGAGATATCAGGTTTTCTCTTTTGTGGATCATCGCTGGGCAGCAGTTTGTAGCTTATTTCGGAGCAAGACTCTGTCAGTTTTAGAATGAGCTTGGCCAGCGCTTGCACCTCATACTCTTCTGGATTTCCCAAATTCACAGGGCCAGTAAAAGAATCTTCAGACTGCATGAGCAAGACAAGCCCTTCAATCAGATCATCCACATAACAAAAAGAGCGGGTCTGCTGCCCATCGCCATAGACGGTTAGAGGCTCTTCTTTTAATGCTTGCACAATAAAATTTGAGACCACACGCCCATCGTTTGGATGCATTCTAGGCCCATAAGTATTGAAGATGCGCGCCACTTTAATTTTTACGCCATGCGTGCGATGGAAATCTAAAAAAAGCGTCTCAGCACACCGCTTGCCTTCATCATAACAGGCGCGCAAGCCGATCGGATTCACATGGCCCCAATAGTGCTCACTCTGCGGATGCACTTTAGGATCGCCATATACTTCACTTGTGGACGCTTGAAGAATTTTGGCGCGGTATTTTTTAGCTAGATAAAGCGTGTTTAAAGCCCCCAGGACGCTTGTTTTGGTGGTCTGTACAGGATCATGCTGATAATGGACCGGCGATGCGGGACAGGCCAGATTGTAAATCTCATCGACCTCTATATCCAAAGGTTCACAAATATCTTGCTCTATGAGTGTAAAGTGCGGCTGGCTGGAAAAAGAGCTTAAATTATTTTTATTTCCCGTAAAAAAATTATCTAAGCAAAAGACGAAGTGGCCTTCTTTCAATAACCTCTCGCAAAGGTGCGACCCTAAAAAACCGGCGCCGCCTGTCACTAAAATTCTTTTTTGTTTTTTCATGCTAATTTGACAAAGGTGAGCCTACTCTCTTGGGCCTTTTTTTCCCATTCTATTAAGCGGCCGATTTCTTGGGGAGTTTCTTGATGGACAAGGGCAATCAGTCCATCGGCATGCTGTAATAAACTTGAAACAGTTTGGCTATCCTGCTTAGCAGAACTCAAAAGTAGTAGACAGTCATACTGTTTTTTTAAATCTGCAAGAAGCTGTGCAAACCTGGGGTGATTAAGCAGTTCTGTTTCATGAGGAGTATAACCTCCTGAGGGAAGGAGATCAAATCCCTTCTTTTGAATGAAAGAAACTGTCTTTTGTTTTCCTAAGAGATAGGGCAAAAGTCCAAACGTCTCTTCTTGCCCTCCAAAACTGGTTTCTATGACGGCTATTTTCATCCCTCTATGGGCCAATAGTTCCGCCAGCGGCTGGCTGCAATCGCCATAAGCTCCGCCTGTGATGAGCACCACTTTTTTAGAAGGAGAAGTGATGAATCCACAAAGATTTCTTAATGTTTCAAGGTCTTGGTTTTTTGAGAGAGATGTCAGCGTGCCAGAAAAATGGAGTTTTTTTTCTGCTAACCATTCCTCCACCAGAGGGAATCCGCGCAAATAGCGGCGCACAAACTGGCAGAAATAATAAAAAAAGCTGATAAACAGTCCGCCTAAAATTGAAAACAGAAAAAGATGAGGAGGTTTCGGTATGAGCGGGACAAGCGCCACATCTAATGGCTTGGATTCTACTTGAAAAAGATGGTGATTCACCACTTTTGACTCAGTAAGTTTGGTCATCCCCTCAATGATTTTTAAAATCAGATCCCGTCTCATTTTGAGCTGATTCTCCAGTAACCATTTTTTGGGGAAATCTTTCATCTGGAGGTGAAGATCTGAAAGTTTATCATGGATGAGTGCTTTTTCATTGTGAATCAGCTGGATCGCTTTATTTTGCAGAAAAGCCATCTTCTCATCGAGCAAATGCAATTTCATCTTTAAATGTTGGATATTTTGGCTTAAATAGTGAGAAATAAATCTTTTCTCTACATCAAGCGCTTCTTTGATTCTTTCCTGCTCTTTGGGACTGCGATTGCTTTCATCATGGAGCTCTAATGACAGATGCGACGCTTTGGCAATCATGTCTACACTGACTGGATCTTTAAGCAAATTGGAAAGCGAGCTGATCTCAAAGTGTGGCAACGCCATCTGCTTTTTTAAATAAACAGAATCATCGACTTGCGCTTGAAGCAGCTCTCTTTCTTGACTATAGGCTTTATAGAGTTCTTGCAACTGCTTAAGATCGATCCCCAAAAATTGGGCCTCAAATTGGTTATTCTGCGCCGTCTCCATTTTTCCTATGGATAAAAAGGGATGTGCTGCAAAATTCAGCGACACAAGCTCTTTTTGACATTTGATCTCATTTTTATCGGCAAAAAAATCTTGACGCCCTTCCTCTAGCTGTTCCCAATGTTTCCATTCTAGATCTAAATCAAATAGTTTCGACGTGTAGCTCTCTTTTGGAATCGACAGCATCTCCATCTCTTGAGAAAGCCCCAAAAAGCCATTTTGATCCAAATTTTGCGCTAGATACTGGGCATGGGTTTCTAGAGAGTGTTGAAATTGTTCACTTAAAAATTGCTGCCGCTTCTCTAGATAATTGACCTGCGCTTGTGCCACCTCTTCATGCTCCTCCAACAAGTAGAATTGAAACTCTTCCATGACCTGATTGAGAATGGAGGCTGCAAGATGCCGCTTTTCATGAAGAAAACTTAATTCGACGAGCCATTTATCAATTTTGGAGGGTTTGATTTTCAGCGCAGCCTTTAATTTACCCACAGAACTGGTCCAAGGGAGAATGGAAAATGGATAGAGTTTGTTAAAAGAAAGAGAGGCAGGTGCTTTTACAAGTGTCCATTCTCCTTGTGGAAAAGCCACCTTTTGATTGATGATCCCCTTTGTGACCAGCTCTTTTTTTGGATTGAGCAGTTCAAAGCAGTCCGAAGAGATAAATTTCAAATAAAAAGAAGCTGCTTTTTCTCCGCTATAGTGCACCTGTCTAAATTGAAATGTGTCTTGGTCCTCAAAAAAAATACCCGATTCTGCCATCAGATAGCGGCTCATCTTGGAAAAAAAGCCAAGCGCAGGGGGCTCGATTTGCAGTCCCATTTTCTCGACCACTTTTCGCAGCACTTTTTTAGAGTGCATGAGGCTCATCGCACTCGAATCTTTGGGCAGCTGCATCATATTTTGCAAAAATGTTTGCAGCTGGCTTAAATCTTCGTGGCGATTTGGAGACTGTTTAAATGTGGCCTCAGCTAAATAACTAGGCCCATTTCTAGTAAGCAGAAAAAATAAAACGGCGAGCGATCCTAAGAAAAAGACAATAAAAATCTTCTTTTTTAAAGATCGATATAACCATCTAATTTGTGAGGGATAAATTGTGAGTTCATCAGGCATCAAGGGGGTACATTCACTCCTATATTTTTGACTCCTTTGGTCACAAGATCAATACCAATTAAGGTAGGCAAGATCTGGTTCACGAAACGGGACCATTCTGTAAGCGGCGTGGCGGCAACATAAACAATATCGCCTGGAATTAAAAGCATGCTATCACAAGGAAGGTGCATCACATGGTTCCAATTGAGTGTGTAAATTTTGGGGCACTGAATATTGCCTCGGATCACTTGAATATAGCGCCTATCGCCGGTGATCTGGATGCCTCCTGCTTCTCCTAAGGCCTGACTCAATGTCATCGATCCATTAGGCAGATCGATGACGCGCGGACGGTTCACTTCTCCAAGAACTACTAAGACAGAGGCCGCTGCATCGGCAAGATAGATCTTATCGCCGCCGCGCATCACAATATTTTGGCTCATATCTCCTTCTTTCACCAATCTGTGGAGGTCCACAGGTAAAAGACAGTCTTCCCTGACCACATAACTTTTAAATAAATTGATATTAGGCGCAATCTTGGCCAGTGAAAGCGCTTCAAAAAGACGCATTTTGCCATCAACCGGCAATGAAGAAATGGCTGTCAACCCAGCAATTTCTACTTTTCTTTCCGTTCTGGTTTTATAAGCTAAAAATATCTCAATATTTTGGATATTTTTTAAATATTCTTTTTGAATCTCTGCACGCGCCTCTTCTAGAGTCAGCCCCGCCACCTGTACTGCCGCCAGATCAGGAAGCAGAATTTTCCCTTCGCTCACCCGAAAACCAATGGTCGCTCCAATCGCTTGCACAGAGCCGGCAATATCGGTACGCGAAGGATGATAGACAGCCACTTGTAAAATATCGCCCTCATGGATCAGATCTTTATATTCGTCCAACCAGCCGCAACAAAAAGGATCCACCTCTTTGCCTTCCATCTCTAAAATAGAGAGCTTTCCTTCACGGATCTTATAAGAGTCCATCACAAATTCATCTGGCCCGCACACTTCCCCTCGATAAGGAGGATTTGTGCAACAGCTCAGCAAAACTAAGAGAATCCAGGAAAATAATTGTTTCATCGAGTAGACTATCCAACCAAAACGTTTGCTAGTTTATTATTCATGGTGATTTCTTCAAAACGGATTTTTATCACGGGGATCGCAGGATTCATCGGATTTCATTTAGCGAAATTTTTAAAACAGAAGAAATATTTCGTTATGGGGTGCGATAATTTTAATGACTATTACGATCCGAACCTAAAAAGAAAGCGTGCCCAAATACTTGCAGATTTAGGCATCCCCATCCTGGATGCAGATATCTGTCATGGACCTCAAATAGAAGCGGCCATTGAAGACCAAAAAATTACTCATATGGTCCATCTGGCGGCTCAAGCGGGTGTACGCTACAGTCTGCTTGCCCCTGAAAAATATCTGCATAGCAATTTGGAAGGATTTGTCCAAATTCTAGAGATTTTAAAAAAAAGGCCGCACATCAAATGTGTGTTTGCCTCTTCCTCTTCTGTCTATGGGCTAAATCAGAAAATTCCTTTCTCTGAAACCGATCAGGTAGTGCACCCGGCCAATTTTTACGCCGCCACGAAAATCGCAGGAGAAGCCATTGCCCACTCTTATCATCATCTCTATGGAATTCCGATGATCGGCCTGCGCTATTTCACCGTCTATGGTCCCTGGGGACGGCCCGATATGGCCTATTTTCTTTTCACCGATGCGATCATGAAAGGAAACCCGATCGCTGTCTATGACAATGGCAAAATGCGCCGAGATTTTACTTATATCGATGATATTATAGAAGGCACTGCAGCCGCTCTAGACTACGATACCTCTTTTGAGATCTTTAATTTAGGCAATCACACTCCAGTAGACGTTTCCACACTCATCTCTATCATTGAAAAAGAGACTAAAAAAAACGCCCTCAAACAGTACAAACCGAAACAAGCAGGAGAAGTGCCCACCACTTATGCAGATATTTCCAAAAGTCAAAAAGCGCTCCGCTTCCAACCGAAAATTCCCTTAGAGGAAGGCATGAAATTATTTATAGACTGGTATCTAAAAGAGTGCTATACGAAATGACATGGATCTGCTTGAAAAAGTTAAATTCTTCTTTATTTTGCTTGGCAACCCCTTTATCTGTCTGTATCACTTTGTCATCACCAATCCTTTTCTAAATATTGCTGCGGATGATGCGTCAGGCCTTGAAAAAATAGCCAATTTTGCACTCGCCCCCATCCATTATATTTTGGATGGGAAAAAAGCGGTTCCTATAGAAGAGAGTGACAAGCTGGTCTACCGCTTAGAACCAGAATTTAATTACAGTTCTCATTTTTTCTTTAGATCTACGGCTGCAGTGACTGCACTTCCCTTTAGTCTTGCTGCAGGGCTGCCGCTCAAAGTGCTTTCCTATCTTTTTCCAGAGACGCGCACGCACCATGAGCGCATTGTCCATGCGCTGACCTCCTATCCTTTTATTTCCAATCTCGATCTGTATCGCCAGATGGGCATTGAGCTCGGCGATTTTGAAAAAGCAGAAATGATCGATAAACCCAAGCATAAACGGCGCCCCGAAGCAGAAAATCATCTTAAAGAAGAGCGCAAAACATTTGCCGCCATTGTGTCAATTTTAAATAAATACAAAATCCCTTTTTGGCTCGATTGTGGGACCTGTTTGGGAGCTTACCGTTACGGCGCTTGCATTCCTTGGGACATTGATTATGATATAGGCACTCTCGAGCCCGATTTTCAAAATATATTCAATGTTCTTAACCGTGAATTAGACCCCTCTGTCTGTACCGTATTTGATTTTTCAGGGAGAGAAAAACCCAATACTTATATTCGTGTTCTTGTGAAGCCTACTGGCACTATGCTCGATATCTATTCTTTCGATATCGATCCAGGAAAAAAACTTTTTTCTGAAATCCTCTCTGCCGAATTTAATATCTTTCTATCGGAAAAGTTTAAACTTTGTGAAAAAAGATTCACAAAGCCCATGCCTTTCGATTATATTTTTCCACTGAAGAAAGCCGTCTTTGAAGGAATAGAAGTACCTGTTCCTAATAAAATTGTGCCTTATCTACAAACGTTCTATGGAGAAAATCTAGAACCGGTAAAAATTTACAATGAAATCACAAGCGAATACGAAAAAGATCTTTCTCACCCCTATTGGAAATTGGCTGGCGTTTAAAACTGTTATCCTGTTTCTCTGCTTTTCCTCTTTGCTTTATTCAGATGCCAAACGGCCGGCCCTTGTTTCACTGGGCGTCGGAGTATTTAATATAGTACGCCATCAGCGCACAGCGCAGTACCAGATCGAATACAAATGGGAAAACTCTTTTTATTATATCCAGCCTTTTGTCAGTTTTTTTATTACCAATCAGCGCTCGACCTATTTTTGCGCCGGAGCATGCGCCGATATTTTTGTTTATAAAGATCTGGTCCTGACTCCGAGTTTTGCTCCTGGAATCTATGTCAGAGGAAAGGGAAAAGATTTAGGCTTTCCCTTAGAATTCCGCTCCTCGTTAGCCCTGAGCTACCAATTTAAAAACTGCACACGCATCGGTGCGCAGTTCTATCATATTTCCAATGCTAGTTTAGGCCATCGCAATCCCGGAGAGGAATCGCTCATCTTCTTTTTTAGCTTCCCCCCCTAAAAAGAAAAAAAAGAAAGAAGGGATTAGCAACGGAAAAAAGGTTTTTCTTTCTTTATTACTTTTTTAAAGATTGGAAGACTGAAGGCAGGGCTTGGATCAGATCTGTCGCAATCATGCCTTGAGAACCTTTACGGCTGGCAATCTGTTCTCCTGCAAGGCCATGAAGGGCCACGCTTAAGCAGGCCGCTGTTCGTGTATCTAGTCCTTGCGCCAAAAATGCACCGATCATCCCTGTGAGCACATCGCCTGTACCTGCAGTCGCCATGCCAGGATCGCCATGAGGAATAATGAGTGGCTTCACTTGCGGATGAAACACAAATGTGGGCGCTCCTTTTAACACTAAAGTGACCTTTTTCTTTTCCACATAATGCTGGCAAGTAGCATGAGAAAGCTCTATATGTCCCAAAAGCCGCTGCATCTCCTGTTTGTGTGGTGTGAGCACTGTGTGTGCAGGAAGCGATAGTGCGGGATTTTCAGCCAAAAAATAGAGCGCATCTGCATCCATCACACAAGGGAGAGGAATTTCTTTCAGTAATCTTTCTATGGCAGTTTTCGTCTCTGGGGATCTTCCCATTCCAGGACCGATCATCAAAGCTTTCGCCCGTTTGCTTTCTGTCAGAATTTTTTGGTCATTTTTTAAATCCCATGCCTCTTTTAAAAGTTCTAGAGGCGCGCCACTGAGTTCCATTCCTGAAGGGTAAAAAAGCCGCACAATTCCAGCGCCAGAGCGCAGCGCTGCAAAACAGGCCATCAGTGCCGCTCCAGACATGCCCGAAGAACCTGCCACAGCAATCACATAGCCCGCTTCATATTTATGTCGTGTGCGCTTCATGATAGGCAGCGCCTTTGATAGCCTTTCATCGTTGATTAAATAATAGTCAGCCTGCGCCTGTTCTATGAAGGAAGAAGCGAGTCCAAAATCAAGTGAAGCCAGTTTGCCCACATAGTTCCACCCATCACGAATAAAAAAACCAAGTTTTGGAAGTCCCAAAGAGAGCGTTTGCGTGGCACGGATGGCTACAGATCCCACTTCCCCTGTAGAGCCATTAAGCCCCGATGGAATATCAATGGCTAGAATAGGAATGGCAGAACGATTGGCAGCGTCAATCACAGCGGCTTCAAGTCCTTCCGCTTTTCCATGAAAACCGGTTCCCAAAAGCCCATCGATAATGATGCCGCCAGAATTAAATAGAAGCTCTTTCTCAGATTTAATCTGTTGGATAATGCCGCCTTCTTGTTTGAATTTTTTTCCCTGCTTTTGACAAAGAGGCGAACAGTCGTTTAAGGGATATAAATGATATGCAATCACAGCGTAGCCATCTTTCAACAGCTCTGCGCCTGCTGTAAATGCATCTCCTGCTTTATTTCCTTTTCCCAGAAGCAGATAGATTTCATGCTTTATTTTATGAGATAAACTATAGGCCTCTACTGCTTTGGCAACTGCATGGCCTGCATTTTTCATAAACTCTGTTTCATCGGCGCCTGCAGCATAAGCCAATTTCTCAATGCGCACCATCTCTTCAGCAGTGACAACCGGCTTGCCTTGCAGAATGAAATTCATAGATGTTCTTCTTTGATTGCTCGCTGAAGCAGATTTTTAACCGCGTCTTTAGGATTTAAATTTTCATAGAGAATGGCATAGATGGCCTGCGTGATCGGAAGCGGAATCTGATATTTTTGCCCCAACTGTAGGGCAGAGACACAAGTATAAACACCTTCAACAACCATCCCGATTTTTTCTTTGGCCTCTTGTGGATTCAATCCTTCTGCAATCAATCGTCCAAATTTATAATTGCGCGATAGTTTCGACATACAAGTGACGCACAAGTCTCCCATGCCAGAAAGTCCATTTAATGTTTCGGGACTGCACCCTTTGACGGGAGAGAGTTTACGCATTTCGTGGAGGCCGCGTGTCATCAGCGCCGCTTTGGTATTATCGCCAAAGCCCAGCCCATCAGACACGCCGCACGCGATCGCAATAATATTCTTCATCGCCCCGCCAAATGCCACTCCGTTAAGGTCTGCATTGGGATAGATCCGGAAAAAAGGAGTTAAAAATGCATCGTGGATCTGATGCACCACCTTCTTTTCGTATGCAGAACAGACAATGGATGTGGGCAGTTTCTGAATGACCTCTTCTGCATGGCTAGGGCCGCTCAAACAGCCCACAAAAGGCCGATGGCTATTTCCCATCACTTGCAGCACCACCTCTGGAAGCAACAAGCCGCTATTTTGTTCGATCCCTTTTGAAGTGAGCACGATGGGACAATGGCCGCCTCCCAACGCAAGCACCTGTTCAAAAGTGGGCCGTATGCCGCTTGCAGTCACCGATTCTGCAATCAGTTCTGCGCCGTCTACCGTTTCCCTGAGATCGCTTGTGATTTTGACTTTGTCGTGCGCTTTATAATGAGGAAGTTTAGGATGTTCCCGTTTTTTTGATAAAAGTTTGGCAAACTCAGGATTGGCCGTCCATAAGATCACCTCATGGCCATTGCCTGCTAAAAGCGAAGCGAGGCAGAACCCCCAAGTCCCTGCTCCTAAGTAACCAATTTTCATCCTTAACCTTCTATATAATTTGTTTTAGGAAGCGCTCTGCCCTTCCATTTTTTAAGAAGTTCTTTGGTGGGGTAATGGAATGCTTGGTCCAGCTCGAAAGAGTGCTCCTCTGCCATTCTACCACTGATCTGATAAAAACGTCTTCGGTCTTGATTAAGCAGCGCTTGGCGCACTGTGTCAATACTATTTTCTCCTTCCAGGTTTTTAAGCGCGCTATAGGTTTCATTGCGTGCGTAAAGCAGCACATTCACAGCCTGCGCATAAGCAAGTAGATCAAAAATGTAAGACTCGCACTTCCACACCAGGACATGCTCTTTAGAAAACCCTTTTTCAGTCAGAATCTCAAGATCGACCGTTTTCTGGCAAAAGTGCCACGGCAGCTCCACTTGCGCCGCCGCTTTAGCAAAATCCATGCTAAAACAGAAAAGACTAATGTTGGCTAGCTTCCAAACAAAGGAACCATGCACACTTTTTTCATATTTCATCTCTTCTGGAAAATCAGAATATTCGATCACGCGCACTTTATTGCGATGCTCCACAATGATCCCGACCTTTTCTTCTTCTTTCTCACGTAATACCGACTTGATCGTCACTTCTAAATCGCGCCCTGCATGATAGCCTGTTAAATTTGGATCAAAAGGATCTGCAAGTGGATTATCGATTAAAACCAGATTCAGATACTCCACTCCCTGCTCTTGCCACTGCTGCCAAATCCCGCTTTCATAAAAGGCCTTCAGCGCGCCGCCGTTCCCATCGGGGCCCTCTGCATAATTTCCTGCAGGTTGCAAAATGGGATTGCCATAAGTGTCTAAAAAGGGAAGCATATTTTGAGAAAATAAAGATATCTGCCCCTGTTGCAATCCAAAGTAGTGATTTTTGTGCAGAGTGTATTCGATCTCTGCATGATTGAGCGGAGAGGTCATGAGGGCAAGATTCAGAGGACGCTTCACTTTTTTGGAAGCGGCCACCGTCTTCTCACAAAAAAGCTGCAATAAACTTTTCGATTTCGCAAAGGAAACGTTAATAAGCGCCTTGGGCATGGAAAGACCCAATCTACTCCCTTGCCCGCCTGCTAAAATCAGACAGCCCACTTTTCCTTCGGCAATCAGAGCCTCACCAGTTGTAATATCATGAGGATTGCCTGCAAAATCAAACGTGCGCAGAGGCTCAAAATCTTCAATTTTGTCCTTAGGCGCAAAAAGTGTCTCTTTTAATTGTTCTGCAATTGTCATGAAAAAATTGCCTGTTCTACTTGGCTCACTTCAATATGATTAATATTTCCTTCATCACCCAACAAGGGGAGATGCGCTAATTGTGGATTGGGAGAGGCCACATTCTGTTTTAAAATTCCCATATCTGGATTTCCCCATAAAGAGACCAATTTTATAGGAAAGGAGCACTCTAAAAAATAGGTCATCGCACTAATTCCAGAATCGAGCATCACAAGAGCAAAACAGCGGTTCTTAATAATAGAAAGCAGCTCATACGTGGAGGTCTGTCCTCTTAAATCGATGATCCCTTCTCCAGAAAAGTGAGGCTCTTTTTCAAATCCAAATAGTAAAATTTTCACTTTCTCTTTTTGTGTCACGCCATCAAAAAGCGTTTGCCATTTCTGCAAAGACCAGTTTCTCCCAAATCCATAATTTGTCTCTGTATTCGGTTGAACACCGATATAAAATTCTTCTTCTTTCAAGCCATATTTTTTCCAAAGCGCGTCCCAGGCAGGATTCCATTTTAGCTTGGGGACCAACCTACCGCGCTGCCATTTCACCCAATATGTAGGATCGGGATGCTCAATACAGACGTCATAAGCCGCAGGGTCTTGACCAATTTCCAAAAGCCCTTCGCGAATCGTATACGATTTCCCCCGTTTCCAGCTTGGCACAGTCAATACGTCCACTCCTTCTAGAAGGGTAAACCCTTCCTTTAGATTTTCGCGTGCGATAAATGTGATCGTGCTATCTGGAATAAATTCTCTAATGCGATGCACGATCGCATACAGTCCGAGAGCGATATCTCCTAACCCACGATTCCAAGCAATCAGAAACCGCTTCTGCTGTTTTTTCTGCGCTTTTTTTAATAGCCGGTCTAAAGGATTTGGGGCCATTTTGCGAAAGAGTTGTTTAAACATTTAAAACTTTCAAGCTGTTGTGTGTTTCTTTTTGATCTAACATTCTTAAGATCTCTTGATACACCTCTTCAGAATCTATTTTTTTCATACAACGAAAATCGATCGGACAGGTGCGCTGATAACAGGGAGAGCATTCCACATGCTTATGGATCACTTTCCCAGTCCTGTAAGGGCCTGTCACAATTTCATTGGTCGACCCAAAAAGAGCTAGTATCGGCGTTCCCAAAGCATCGGCAATGTGCATTGGACCACTGTCATTGGTCAATAAAATGCTGCACAAACTAATCAGAGCTGCCAGTTCGCGCAGAGAGGTCAATCCTGCCAAATTAATCACGCGGCAGCCCAATCCCTGGCAAATTTCTTTGACAAGGGCCACAGTGCTTTGATCTCCGAAATAGACAATATAAATCTCTGGATCGGTCAGCAGTTTCTCTGTCACTTCTCGAAAACGGGAAGGAAGCCAGCATTTGGCAGAGCCGTAGGTCGCCCCAGGATTAATGCCGACTAAATGGCTTTTTTCAGTAACGCCATGTTGTTTGAGAAGCATCATGGCCTCACTCACCTCTGTTTCTGACAAGTAAAGAGTGGGACAGCTATTGGAAAGGGGAATGCCTAGAGGCTGCAGCAACATTTTGTAGGTCATGACCAGATGCTGCTGGTCAATCTCTTCCGGCAGGCGTACACTTTTTGTTAATAGAATGCGGCGCCCATTGCAATCATATCCCAAACGGTGGCCCACTCCGCCACGCCAAAACCACCAACAAGAAGAAAAAGAATGGGTCAATAAAACTCCCAAATCATATTTACCCATTTTAAGCTTCTCGATCACATTTTTTTTGTCGCTTTTGCGCGGAAAGCCGCTGGTTTTACTAAAACAGAACAGCTCATCGATTTCAGGATCTTCTTTGATCAGATCACAGACCGGCGCGCGGCACATGGCCGTGATTTTAGCTTTAGGATAGGTCTTTCTTAAATCAGCTAGAATAGGTGTGGCCATGACCAGATCGCCAATCCAGTTGGGCATGCGCACAATGATATTTTTAAATTCAGTCTCTTGCAGAGGATCCATAAAAACGTTAGGATAACAAAATATAATATAAGATTCGACCAAAACTAGAATGCAGCAAGCAAAAGAGCCCATTATTCTCGGCATCGATCCTGGTACCCAGGTGACCGGCTATGGACTCATAAAAATGAAATTTAACGGTTACGAGGCGCTCGATTTTGGCTGTATCAGGCCTCCCGCTAAAGCCGGTTTTCCTGAAAAAATGCTGATTATTTTTAATGAGATAGAAAAACTTTTAGATACTTACCATCCTGATGCAGTCGCTGTAGAAACTCAATTTGTGCACAAAAATGCACAGAGCAGCATGAAGCTTGGAATGGCGCGCGGGATTGCCATTCTCGCTGCCGCTAAACGTAAAATTTCTCTTTACGAATATGCCCCAAAAAAAGCTAAACTGGCAGTAGTAGGCAATGGCGCTGCAAGTAAAGAGCAGGTGCAAAAAATGATCCAGCTACTGCTCCATCTACCTGCGCTTCCTGAGCCAGAAGATGCAGCCGATGCCCTGGCCCTTGCGCTTTGCCATGCCCATACACTAAAAAACGACTATGTTCGAATACATTAAAGGCACACTGACCGAATCTTCCCCTGTGAGGATCACATTAGAAACAAATGGAGTGGGCTACTGCCTCCTAATTTCGCTTAGCACTTATGCCAAACTCCCCAAAATTGGCGAGACTCTCTGCTGCTTTGTCTCCTTTGTAGTCCGCGAAGATTCCCAAAGACTCTTTGGTTTTTTGAGCCGTGAAGAGCGTACTCTTTTTGAAAAATTGAATGAAGTATCGGGCATTGGACCAAAAACGGCCCTCAGTTTGCTGGGCCATTTGGACGTTCAACAACTCGCCGCAGCAGTACAAACAAATGACACCAAAGCCCTCACAAGAGTGCCTGGCATTGGCCAAAAGACCGCCGAGAGGCTTGTGATCGAACTGCGCGATAAATTTAAAAATATTTCTTTAACAAAACCGACAAAACAGCAGATAGCATTTGATGATGCGGTCTCAGCGCTTGTCCATCTGGGCTATAACATCAAGGATGCCCAAAACGCAGTAAAAAATTCTTTAGACAAAGCAGGCAAAGAGCCTTCCCTCTCCGAGATCATTACCTCTGTGCTAAAAAGCCGCTGATTTGATAAAATCTTTGGCATGAAAACACCAGTCGTTGCTTTATCAAGAGCATTTAGCTTAAATGGGCTTGAGCCTGTTGCCTTCCAAGCTGAGTGGCCTGATGCCTTGAATAGCACCATTCAGAAAGTAGCTCATTTTTTTTGGAATCTGATTTCTATTGTTATTTTCCCCATTCTTATAGCGCGGGGACTTTTTGTGCTTTTGCAGGACCAAATTTTTAGAAGGGCAGTAATGCCAGGAGCGCCTGATTATACATGGCCTAAAGCTGGCGTTTCTATGGTTCATGCAGGAGGAGAGAGAATCACACTTTCAACACCTGATAAAGCAAAATTGGATGCTGTGTTCTTTGAAGGTAAAGAGAAGAAGGCAATTATCCTTGCCTTTGGCAATGGGGTGCAGTGGGAATGTTGTGAAGAAAAAGTCAGTCAACTTCGAAAGCAATTTCCCGAAGTCTCTTTTTTACTCATTAATCCAAGAGGCATAGGACTTAGCCAAGGGTACCACTCTTCACAAGGGCATGCGCTTGATATCTATACAACCTATGAATACCTGCACAAAAACAAAAAGATCGATTTAGATAATATCCTTTTAATAGGCCATTCTCTTGGTGCTGCCTATGGAAGTATGGGGGCAGCTCTTGTTCAACAACAGTATCCAAATGCCAAGATTTCCATGATCCATAACCGTTCTTTTAGCACATTAACTAAGGAAGTGGCGGCCTTTTTATCGAAGCTGCTTTCTTTTTTAATCTGGCCCCTAGGGATTGAAATGGACAGCCAAACAGCTTTTGAAAAATTGAAAGGGAAGCGCTGCGTGATCTACGCTCGCGAAGATCACCTCATTCCGTATGAGGCATCACTGCATAAAGGTCTTAAAGATGCACACCGATCGAAGCATTGTGATGTGATAGAAATGAATTCATCCAAATGGATTGATAACCATAATCGCGATTTTAATCCGAAAGAAGCAATTGACTTTACTCAAAAGGTAGAGAAATATCTGCATCTTCCAAAACGAAACCTCAATTGGGATGAAGTTATTCAAGATCAAGATGAAATTCGTCCACCGTCCTGACCAATCGAATGACACTATTGCCGCCATTGCAACAGCGCCTGGAGAAGGGCCAGTCGCTATTGTGCGCCTTTCAGGAAAAGAAGCCATGGTCATTGCAAACAAGATTTTTTCTGGCCCAGTGGATTCTTATGCCACCCACACAGTTCATTTTGGGAAAATCTTAAGTGAGCAAAAAGAAACCATCGATGAAGTTCTCTTAGTGGTAATGCACGCCCCACGCACTTATACTGGAGAAGATACAGTGGAAATCCAGTGCCATGGGGGCAGTCTGATCACAAAAAAAGTTCTTGAGACCGCATTAAAAGCCGGCGCCCGCGCTGCGCTTCCAGGAGAATTTACCTTTCGTGCCTTTATGAATGGAAAGCTTGATCTAGCACAAGCAGAAGCGGTACAAGAGCTGATCGCAGCAAAAAGCGACACTGCCTTAAAAGCTGCCGAGGAACAGCTCCAAGGGGCGCTATCACGAAAAATTTCTGAATTTCAAAAAGAGCTTGTGGATATTGCAGCCATTCTAGAAGCGTGGGTCGATTTCCCTGAAGAGGGATTAGAATTTGCCTCTCTTGAAGAGGTAGTGGCTTCATTAGAGGCTACTGTGTCCAAAATGCAGCAACTGCACCAAACTTTTCATTATGGAAAAATGGTCCATACAGGCATCTCCCTCTGTTTGGCGGGCACTCCCAATGTGGGAAAATCTTCGCTGATGAATTTTCTTCTAGGAAAACAGCGGGCCATTGTGACAGAAATTCCCGGAACAACGCGCGATACTTTGGAAGAAGAGTTGCGTTTGGGCGGACTCCATTTTCGTTTAATTGACACAGCCGGCATCCGCCACACAGACGAACAGATTGAACAAGAGGGCATCCGCCGTAGCGTCGCAGCGATGCAGCACGCAGACCTGATCCTTTTAGTCATGGATGCGTCACAACCGCTAAAAAAAGAAGATCTGGCTCTACTGGAAAAAGCGCCGCAAGAAAAAACAGTACTGATCTGGAATAAAATCGATCTTCCGCACACCATTCCTTCACTTTCTTTTGAACCGCAAGTACGCCTCTCTGCTAAATGCCATTTAGGAATAGAAACACTTCTTGAAGCCATAGAAAAAAAACTCACCCAAGGGAAACCGCTTTCTAAAGAAGAGCTGGTGGTGACCAATATGAGGCATTATGAAGCATTGCAAAATGCGATCCACTCATGTAGGCAGCTCATTGATGGATTAAAAAGCGGCATTTCGCCAGAATTTCTTTCCTCTGATATGCGACACACTTTGCGAGAGCTTGGCACCATTATAGGAACCGATATTGGCGAAGATATTTTATCTGCTATTTTCTCAAAATTTTGCGTGGGAAAATGAACGTCAAAGAAAAAGCAGCCTTAATCCAAAAAACACTCAATCAGCTCTTCCCCCATCCTCAAGTTCCTTTAAAACATACCAGTCCCTATACATTGCTGATTGCTGTGCTACTTTCTGCACGCTGTACCGATGAAAGAGTGAACAAAGTCACCCCCCATCTTTTTGCAAAAGCCAAAACGCCGCAGCAGATGGTGAAGCTCTCTGTCGCAGAAATTCAGGCGATCATCCGACCCTGTGGCCTGAGTCCCCAAAAAGCCAAAGCGATCTGGCAGCTCTCGAAAGATCTTCTCGACCATCATCAGGGCAAAGTGCCAAAAACTTTCGAAGAATTAGAATCTCTTCCTGGAGTGGGACATAAAACAGCCTCCGTTGTGATGGCCCAAGCGTTCCATCAACCTGCTTTTCCGATTGATACCCATATCAATCGCTTGGCTAAACGGTGGGGCCTGAGTACAGGTAAAAATGTGAAAAAAATTGAAGAAGATCTAAAAAAGTTATTTCCCAAACGTTCCTGGGCCAAAACAGCGCTACAAATCATCTACTGCGGCCGCAAGTATTGCCCTGCGCGCGGCCATAAAGCCGCACAGTGCCCTATTTGTACAATTATATGAATTGATGTACAATTAAGACTCAAAAAATAAAAAACATTAATAAAAATATGAGTTATGCAATCTCTATAAATGAAATAAAAGAATCTGAAGCAATTTCTCTTCTCGGGGTTGAGCGCACAAAAAAACCAAAAAACTCAAGGAAGTGTTGCATTTCTTTACTTTTTGCAAAGCACGCACCCACATCTCCGTTAAGCACATTAGAACGGCTAACAGATCCAACTCTTTTAATCGCACAATTTGTTTTCAATCCTCAACTTTCTTGTGTCTGTCAGACATTTCGTGCTGTAAATCAAACACTTAGTTTTAAAAGTAACGAACTGGCCCTACTTTCTGGGAAACCTGAAGACTCATATCTTGTTATGTCAGACATAGTAAAATTGAGAGAAGATTTGTATAAGCTTTCAAGAAAATTAAATTTACCTCGAATCAATTTGGGCAATCGCGCGAATTCATATGAGAGTTGTTGTGCATTATTACAACAGATGACAACCACCCCCGTTTTTTTTCCTGAATTTAGAGACAGATGTACTACTCCTAGATTTTTTTTAATATATGGTGGACTTTTTTTATTATTATTTTCTACGCTCGCTATGCGTCCCCAATCCACTGATAGAGACGTATTAGAAGCAGTGTTTCTTTTAGGAAAAGTTGCTTTTACACTTGGCTGCGCCATCCTATGTATTTCAAAACTATCTCAGGCATGTCTTAAATGCAGGAGCAAAAAATTGCAAGCCTCTTATTTAAATAAAATGCAAATTGCAGAAACTCTTCTTCAACAAAGAGCAAGACAAATCAACAGCGAATTGCCTGAATTTCCTAACAGGGAAAGATTAACTTCAGCAATTCCTTGGTTTAATCAAGTGTACCAAAATTTTCCTACGATTGCTTTTACAAGGAAAAAGTTCACATTAGTTTTCCCGGTCTGATAGAGCATAGCTTATGGACTACTAAGCGCTCTTCCTAGTGATTGCCCCAAAAGTCCTTTCACTTCAATCCCTCTTTGCGTTGCGTCTAGCAGATCTTGATCAAATTGAATGCGAAATGGCGGGAAAATCAGAATCAACATCGAACCGCCAAATTCAAAATACCCCTTCTCGTCCCCTTTGGCGTAGTGCTGCCCTGGCGTGTAGGTTTGACAGATCGAACCCACATACGTAGCGCCCACTTCAATATAAAGCACCGTGCCAAAATGTTTGGTCTGCAATTCCGTAATCATTCGCTTATTTTCAGTGACAATATCGATATTTCTTTTTAGTGCCATGGGGTTGACTGAAAATAAAGCGCCATTGATGAGCCGCGATTCATTTGGCACGCAGTGGCAAGGAAAATGAAAACGGTGATAATCGACAGGACAGAGCCGTGCAAACACCATCGCGCCATAGAGATATTTATGGGCCAAAGTGGCATTGTCTAGCAGTTTTTCTAAGGAGAATTTTTTTCCTTTCACAAGATAGCCATCGCTCCCATGGATATTTGCATAAACGCGATAGCGCGCATCTGCGGGCAGCACTGCCACAGCGATGTCTTCATTCATGGGACGTGTCGACATCCGCAATTTGCGCACGAAAAAATCGTTAAACGAATTAAAACTGCTTACAGGCTCTAAAAATTCTGTGGCATCGACCTGATATTCTTCGATAAAAGGCTTAATTTTCCGCTTACTAAACCCATTTTTCTGGATGCGTCCATAAAGCCTCGAAAAAAAAGGGATTCTGCAGATGAGATTAAGTGCAAAAGCAAATATCTTTGAAAAGGCGTGATGGCCATAGAAAAATTGAATAAAGAACTTTCCGTAGACTTTTTCGATCTCTTCTTTTTTCGTTACCCGGTCAATATAACGGATTTCCATATGTTTCAAATTTCGTTAAAACAATCTTTTTTTGCAAAAAAGAAAAAAATTAACCCTTTCCGATCTCTGTGACCTCTGTGCTCTCTCTGTGGGTCCAATTCTTTTTTTAAGGTTTAGCAGGCGTTGCTTTGTTGGCGATGGAGCTGAATAGGGCAAGCTCCTCTAAATAGTCGGTGGAAAAAAGATGCTTTAACTGCTCGTTTGAAAGAATATCCAAAATCTTGCTGGCCGTTTTGACCATGTCAAAAGCATGCTTTTTCGACTGATTTCCCTTAGTAAAAAGCTGCTTTTGCACCTTAAATTGAATCATTAAATCTTTCAGCTGCATCTGAGTCGCCAGCTGCTTCTGCGTCCTCGAAATAAGCCCGTCCAAAATAGTCAGTTCATCCGCCATCGCAGGGTTCGCAAGCGCCTGCTCTTGCGGCACTGCTGCAAAGCAAATATTTGAAATTAGAAGAAAAAAACAGAGACTTCTCATAGCCAAATGCCCTATACTGTCCTAAACCTCATACTTAGGGATTTTGATTTTTTCTTCAATCTTAAGTATAATAGGTAGACTAAAGAAAAATGCACGCTACCTAAAGATATTATTACTATGTTTGGACTTTTAAAGAAATTATTTGGCACTTCTCAAGGCCGCCTCCTCAGTAAATACAGCAAACTCGTCAAACAGGTCAATCAGTGGGAAGAGCGTTTTCAAGCGCTTTCCGACGAAGAACTTAAGCAGAAGACGCAGGAATTCCGTACCCGCTTGAGCTCTGGAGAGACGTTAGACCAGCTGCTACCAGAAGCGTATGGCGTGGTCAAAAATGCATGCCGTCGGCTATGGGGAACAGAGGTCCATGTTTCTGGATATAATCAGAAATGGGACATGATCCCCTATGACGTGCAGATTTTAGGTGCAATTGCGATGCACTATGGCGCAATTGCTGAAATGCAGACGGGCGAAGGAAAAACGCTCACAGCTGCCATGCCCCTCTATCTGAATGCGCTTTCTGGGCAGCCTGTCCATCTGGTGACCGTTAACGACTATCTGGCCCAACGCGACTGCGAGTGGATCGGCTCTGTTTTTACGTGGCTCGGATTAAGCGTATGCGCGCTCACCAACAGCACGCCCGCCCACTTGAAAAAACAGCTTTATTTATCTGATATTGTCTATGGAACGGCCTCAGAATTTGGCTTTGATTATCTGCGTGATAATTCGATGGCCCAAAGCGCTTCTGATCAGGTACAGCGCGGCCATTTCTTTGCCATTATCGACGAAGTGGACTCGATTTTGATCGATGAAGCGAGAACGCCGCTCATTATTTCTGGTCCGACCAATGATTCTAAACAGATGTATGATGCTCTTAAAGCAGCTGTATCCGCTCTAGTGCGCACGCAAAGAGATGAGTGCAATAGCTTAGCGACAGATGCAAGAAAAGTATTAGAAAAATATGAGCGTTTAGAAGAGACGGCTGAAAAGAAAAAACTTGGTAAAGAAGAAGAGGCAGAAGTCAAAGAGGCCTATCGCAAATTCTGGCTTGTGAACAAAGGGACGCCACGCAATAAGATTCTAAAACGGATTCGTGAAAATCCTGATCTGCGCTCTGAAATTGAAAAATGGGATACCTATTATTACGCTGAACCCAACAAAGAAGAGCGTCTCAAAGCGCTTGCTGAACTGTGTATCATTGTGGATGAAAGAGCAAACGAATATGAGCTTACTGATAAAGGCATCCATACCTGGTGTGCCCTTGATTCTTCTACCTCTGACAATGATTTTACGATGATGGACTTAGGCCATGAATATGCCAAAGTCGATGAAAATCAGCAGTTCGATGAAAAAGAAAAATTAGAGCAGAAGGTGCGCCTCCGCGAAGAAGACGCCAAAAGGAAAGAAAAAGCGCATAATTTACGCCAGATGTTCCGCGCCCATCTTTTGATGGAAAAAGATGTGGATTACATTGTGGAAGAAGGCAAAATTGTAATCATCGACGAGAATACGGGCCGTCCTCAGCCGGGCCGCCGTTTCTCTGATGGACTCCATCAAGCGATCGAAGCAAAAGAAGGGGTCAAAATCCAAGGCGAAACACAGACCTACGCCACTATCACGCTGCAGAATTATTTCCGCATGTACAAAAAGCTCTCGGGCATGACGGGAACAGCGATGACAGAGGCCAATGAATTTAAAGAGATCTATAAGATCGATGTGCTTGCCATTCCGACGCATCGTGCTTGTGTCCGCAAAGACGCCGATGATGAAATCTATATGACTGAGCGGGAAAAATATAATGCGCTTATTAAAGATATTAAAGAGATCCATGGCAAAGGCCGCCCCATCCTCATCGGAACGGAATCGGTTGAAATCTCTGAAAAACTCTCGCGTATTTTGAGACAAAACAAACTTGAACATACTGTGCTTAATGCGAGGCACCATGCCAATGAAGCGGAAATTATTGCAGAAGCAGGCAAAAAAGCAGCGATCACTGTAGCCACTAATATGGCAGGCCGCGGAACAGATATTAAATTAAAAGAGGGCGCTAAAGAATGTGGCGGCTTGCATGTGATCGGCACCACGCGCCACCAATCACGGCGTATCGACCGTCAATTGCGTGGCCGTAGCGCACGTCTCGGCGATCCAGGCTCTTCGAAATTTTATGTCTCTTTCGAAGATGCCCTGATGCGTCTTTTCACATCCCCGCGCATCACCACATTTTTACAACGTTTCCGCCCTCCTGAAGGCGAACCGATTGCTGCAAAAGTGTTGAATAAATCGATTGAAACAGCGCAAAAACGGGTCGAACAGCGCAATTACACTATCCGCAAACATACGCTAGAATATGATGATGTGATGAACAAACAGCGCGCAGAGGTCTACTCTTTCCGCAATGATGTGCTTCATACCCAAAATCCTGTTCTCCTTGTAGAAGAGATTCTAGAGGGGTTATGCAGTTCGATCACCCGCCAATTTTTTGTCAGCCGCACTGTTGAAGGAGGCTGGAATCCGCGCGGTTATTGTCAGTGGCTTGTGACCCATTTCCCGCTCAATTTCGATCTACACGAATATGACAATGACTATTTGACAGTAGAGCAGATTGAAAAAATGACAGCAGACAAGATCATTGCTGCATTTAAGAAAAAAATCTCCCTTCAAATTGAAGGAATAGAGAAAGCTAAAAAAGCATTAAAATCTTCACAAGAGATTATCGCAGTTAACATAGTCTATGAGGTGATTTGCAATCTTCTAGTACGCAGCATCGATCGTCTCTGGCAAGAGCACCTGCTCTATATCGACCATTTACGCACAGAGATCCATTTGCGCTCTATTGGAAACAAAGATCCACTTCTCGAATTTAAACATGAGGCATTCCAGCTTTTTGCCGACTTAAGCCAAAGGATGAAAACTGAAATTGCCCACGCCCTCTTTAAATTTGAAATGGTGCTGCCTGAACCAGAGCCTAGAAAATTAAAACTAGCCGACACAAAAAAACAAAAAAAAGAAGCTCCCTCAATGCTACCGCTCATCGATCTCTCCCTTTTGGATGAAGACGATATGGTAAAGATGTGAGTGACCAAAAAAAGACCAAACAGGCCTATCTTCTCACAAGCCTTTTCAATGCGCCTTTCTGGGCCATCTATGGAATGCTTGTTTTTATTCTGTATAAAGATCTGCATGCCACACCACTTCAAGTGGGCATCTTGATTGCACTGAAACCCGCTGTCTCTCTCTTTTCTATTTACTGGAGCGCGCTGGTCCATAAACGGCCAGATCGCTTGCGCTCTAATGTGATCCTTGCGGGCATTCTGGCCCATTTTCCTTTCTGTTTTTTCCCATGGATCGATCAACCCTGGTTTATCATTTTTTCAGGGGCGCTCTACATGCTCTTTATGCGCGGCATTAAGCCCGCCTGGATGGAAATTTTAAAAATCAATCTCCCAAATACAACACGGGAAAAGGTATTTTCTTTCGGACTTTCACTCTCTTATGGCATCGGCATGGTGTTGCCACTGCTTTTTGGAAAGCTCTTAGATGACAATATTCAAATATGGCGCTACCTTTTTCCGGCTACTGCTCTTTTAAGTTTGGGCGGTCTTTTTTTCCAGTGGCGCATCCCTATCGATAAAAGTAGCATTGTACCTCCAAAAGAACCTTTTAAAAACCTCCTCTTTAAGCCATGGAAAAATAGCTGGACATTACTCAAAAGCAGGCCCGATTTTGCCCGTTTTCAATTAGGATTTATGCTGGGAGGTGGCGGCCTGATGATCATGCAACCTGCCCTGCCACTCTTTTTTGTCGATTTTCTTAATCTATCTTATACAGAATTTGCCATTGCCATCGCGTTATGCAAAGGAGTCGGATTCACACTCACCAGCAGGCCTTGGGCCACCCTTTTTGGCAAGATCAGCCTCTATCGCCTAAGCTCTATTGTGACTTTTTTAGCTTGCCTTTTCCCGCTTTTTCTACTTTTTGCAGAATTCCAGCTATTTTGGATCTATTTTGCCTATATCATTTATGGTGTGATGCAGGCGGGAAGTGAACTCAGCTGGCATCTTTCAGGTCCTCTCTTTTCTGGAAAAGAGGAAAGCTCGCTTTATAGCAGCGTCAATGTACTTACAGCAGGATTGCGCGGCTGTATTGCTCCCTGTATCGGTTCCCTGCTCTGCTCCTCTTCAAGCGCAGTCTTTGTCCTGATTATAGGGGCCATTTTTTGCCTACTAGCTTCCATACAACTCAACCTAGCCCGTATAAAACACCCTGCAAAAGC
>CAZMTP010000022.1:0-24867 GCA_964569185.1 uncultured bacterium | reverse complement strand
CACCCTCAGAATGCAAATCTGATGCTCTACCAAATGAGCTAAGCCCCCAGAGAAATGAAGGACATAGCATACAAAAAAGAGAAGTTTTACTGCAAATTATTGTCGCGATAAAATTGCGCAGGATCGCTTTTGAGCCGCTGGATGATCTTAGGAAGAGTCCCCCGGACAGATCTTTGGGGCCGCCACCCTAAGCCCTTTTCCGCATCGGAAATGTCCATTTCATAATGGTCATCGGCTATATCGATCATCCACGGTTTAATAAAAGATTTCTTTTTAAAAGGAAGCAGGTTTTGGGCCCAAGCCCCCAATTTTGCAAACCATTTGGGAACACTCCAAGTCTTCCATGGCTTGCCAAAAAGTAGCTGCCCGATCTGATTTTGCATCTCTTTATAGCTTAAAGTTTCCGCTTCACTAATGATAAACACGCTCTCTTTAGGAAGCGTTTTTCGTTTCTCGACGCAAAGCGCAAGCGCATCGATTAAATCATGCATATGCACATAGGCGGCCCCATGGGACAGATCGCCTGAAAAAAGATGGCTCTCGAGCTGTTTTTCATAAATGCGCTGGATCTGCTGAGAGATCGGGATCGAATGGCAATCATCATCGTATACCCCAGCAATACGCAAAATCACTGTCGGGATAGATCCTCTTTTTTCATGGATCATCTGCTCTGTTTTTACTTTGGAGAGCGGATATTCCCATTTAGGTTCTATTGGAGAATTAAGATGGATTTTTTTGCCAGGCACACTCGGTTTATAAATGAGCATCGTGCTCGAAAAGATAAATTGCTCCACTTCAAAAGAGCGCGCACTTTCTAAAATTCTTCGTGTCCCATTAATAGTGATCGTTTCGTACTGGTCCCAATGGCCGCCAGCAAAATTGTAGTAGGCAGCTAAATGGATAATCGACACGATATGATTGCCAAAGCGGGCTTTGACTTTTGCAAAGCCTTCTTGTACGCTTTGATCAGAAGATAGATCGACAATGAAAAATTCCACATTGGGAATTTTTTCTTTGGGGATAAAAACATCAAATCCGACCACAGGATATTGCTTGGAAAATAGTTTCGCGGCATTCATGCCGATTCTGCCGCAGGCGCCTGTAATGAGAATCATCCCTTCCCCCAAACTTTTAGATAAGTTAAATAGAATTAAATGAAAATTGAAAATGAGACCAAACGGCTATTTTTCGGGATGGAAGTAGCCACTCCCTGGGAAGAAGAAATGCCCAAAGGCCGCGTCATCGATGCGCCCTACCGCCATATCACACTCGCTTTTTTAGGCAATGTCATCCCCAAAAAACAGCTTTTTGACCCGCCATTACCCGACTTTATAATAGGCCCTGCGGGTGTGTGCGATCGCCTACTTTTTTTGCCCGACAAAGAGGCGCGTGTAGCTGCTGCCCATATCCAGTGGCTAATCAAGGAAGAACTACTTGTACAATTTCACAAGACGCTTTTGGATTGGCTTGAAGACCAAGAGTATCAGGTGGACCGAAGAGAGCTGCTCTCTCATGTGAGCCTGGCACGCTCTCCTTTCGACAAAAAGATATGGGAAGAAACATTTAAGCCACTTCCCACCTACATTAAAGCATTCCACCTCTATGAAAGTGTGGGGAATTTAACCTATCCCTCTCTTTGGCAGCATGTTTTTATTCTGCCTTTTGAAGAGTTGGAACATACTGCTGACATTGCCTTTTGCATTCGAGGCGCTACCTTTGAAGAACTGTATATCCACGCCATGCTGGCACTCTCTTTTTCCTGTCCCTCTTTTATCGCTTATTTTGAGCCTCAGCCCGCTCTCTCTTCCCTTGAGGAGGTGGTCGCTCTATTAAATAAAAATGTGGCCGCGATGGATGCAGATATTGGCATTCCCTTTAAAGCCGTTAGCTATCATGCCAAAATAAAAAAAGTGGACACACTTTTAGAATGGGAGATGATTGTCGATGTCTGATTTAAAACAGATCGCCCCTGCAACCTATGAATTGGCCAAAACAGGCGGCATGTTAGTTCCAGGACTGATTATTGCTAGCGAAGCGATGCTGCAAGATCCCGATTTAGGAGAACCGCTTGAGCAGGTGCGCAATGTGGCCCATCTGCCTGGCATTGTCGGCTATAGCATCGCCATGCCCGATATCCATTGGGGTTACGGATTTCCGATTGGCGGCGTGGCGGCGATGGATGCGCAGCAGGGCGTGATCAGTCCTGGAGGAGTGGGGTATGATATCAACTGTGGCGTGCGCCTGGCTGTTGTGCCCGAGAAAATGGCAAAAATCAGCGAAGAGTTAGGAAAAAAACTCCTCAAATGCATCTTTGAGCTTGTGCCTTCTGGAGTGGGCCGCGGCCGGCATAAAATCAGAGGCCTAAGCAACCAAGATTATGCAGACCTTCTTCAAATAGGAGCCAAATGGTCGATTGATCGCGGATTAGGTTATGCAGAAGATTTGGATCATATGGAGAGCAATGGAATGATTGAAGGGGCCGACTCCTCTGTCATTTCACTCACTGCAAAAGAGCGCGGCAAAGATCAATTGGGAACAATCGGCTCTGGCAACCACTTTGTTGAAATCGGCGAGGTCCAAAAAATCTATTTGCCTGACATTGCTAAAAGTTGGGGCATCGAAGAAGGACAGATCTACATTTTGATCCATTCCGGATCGCGCGGCTTTGGCCATCAGGTGTGTCAAGACACGCTAGATGTTTTTATGAAAGCCGGTTATGCCGAAGGATTACCCGATAAACAGCTCGTTGCAGCACCCATCACAAGCCAGCATGGAAAAACCTATTTCAAAGGAATGGCAGCGGCTGCTAATTTCGCTTTTAATAATAGGCAACAGATCCTTCATGGAGTCCGTTTAGGATTTAAAGAGGTGTTAGGCACAAATCCTAAAGATGTCCGCCTCATTTACGATGTGTGCCACAATATTGCCAAATTTGAAACCCATGTTGTGGGAGGCAAACAGAGACGTTTGTGCATCCACCGTAAAGGGGCCACACGCGCCTACGGAAAAGGGGCCGAAGAACTCTCTCCTCTTTTTAGAAAAACAGGGCAGCCTGTCTTAGTTCCTGGAGATATGGGTCGTGCCAGCCATCTGATGGTCGGTTTAAGCAATCCGCTTACCTTTTGTAGCTCTTGCCATGGCGCAGGCCGGGCACGCAGCCGCGTGAAATCTTCCAAAGCATGGAAAGGAATAGATATTTATGACCACATGAAAAAAGAAGGAGTCGATGTGATGGCCTCTTCCTATCGCACTGTCGCTGAAGAGATGCCTGATGCCTATAAAGATGTGGACATGGTCGTCGATATTGTAGAAGAAGCCCGCCTGGCCGATAAAGTCGCCCGTCTAAAACCTAAATACGTAATGAAAGGTTAAAAATATGATGTATGAAATTCCTTTTGATACCATTAGAGCATATGCATTAATAAATTGTGCCCTATCAGAAAATGCATCCAATAATGAAATTCAACAAGAAATTTCTAATTTAAAAATAAAATTAGAAAAATGTGAAAATGATATGTACATCACTGAACATAGTTTGTATTCTTTACATATAGAAATGCGCTATGCCAATCTTCCAGTATATTCTTGCATGACCTGTTTAATACGCGCTTTTTTTCACCTAAAAGCGTTCTACAATGGAACGACTTTAGCTAAAGCCAAAGAAATGGATCAGGCCTTCCTAAAATATTATAAGAGAAAATACGACATCCAATGCAATCGGTACAAAATAATAAATGCAAGAATAGGTCTTTTAGAAGAACTTATTTCTTATATCCAAGCACATACGCCTAAAACCTAAAGAATGAAGGGTTAAATAGCTAAATACAAAGACCTTTCGGGCAAGGGTGTGTGTTGCATAACCTTTATGCATTTACGTATTCGAGGTAAAAATAATTTAACCACCCGCTCACTACGTTCGCGGTGGTTGATAAAAAACCGGGCAAGGGCAAGGGGCACGCTAAAAACTTAACTTTGGATTTGTGGACAATATTAATAAAGTTTATTTTTAATAAAAAATTATTATATTTTAATTACTAAATTGATATAATTCTTCACATGACATCTAATTTATTTATAGTAATTGGTTCGCGAGAATATGGCAGGATAAATCCTGGTCTTATGGAAACCGCCAAAAAAAAACATGAGATTTGTGAACTAGAGACAGAAATACAAAAATTAAATGAATTAGCGAATAACTTGAGTGATCGTAGTATTATGTACGATGTGCGAGCTCGAATTTTAAATTTAGAATGCGATTTTAATCTTAAGTGCGTTCAGCATATTCGCCGGCATGTAGAGGCTTTTTTCGATGGAACTACTTTGGCTAAAGAAAGAGAGCTTAGTGATACACTCATAGTATATTATAACAATGCCGCAGATGTGATGCTTCAAGAATACCTGACAATCCGGGAAGAGATCCGTAAACTAACGGTTGCCAAAGTAACCCTTAAACATGAATTAGAAGATGGCAGAAGATAGGCCTTATTTAAAACGCACATGGCAATATTAGAGCGATCGATAACAGAGCCAGCCGACAAAAAAGAAGAATAATTTCATTTTTTATGGCCGAGCACGCCACCAGTAATAATAAAGCGCATGCCCTCTTCTACAGACATTGCAATCGGTTCCACTTTGGATTTGTGGACTAAAATGGTAAAACCGCCAATCTGATAGCTCATCGGAATAAAGACAGCGATCTCCCCTTCCTTTTCAATCCCCTTGGCCACTCCTACAAAATCTTCTCGTGTCACAATCCCAATCCGCCGCGTCCCTTCAATCTCCACAATGACCATCTTCCCATGCTCTCGATCTTTGGGACGAAAATAGTTCATCATGTCGCCAATGGAATTATAGAAAATCTTAAAAAAGGGCAATCGCGCTAGCAATCTATCGGCCCATTTACTAATTTTCTGAATGATAAAGGTATTGATCACTGAACCCACCATGAAAATTAAGATGAGCGCCACTAAAATGCCCATGCCAGGAACGTAAAGCTTCTCACCAAGGATGGCTTTGAGGGGTGGTCTAAAGGCATGCTCTAAAGTGCCGAGCAGCCAGACCACGATCACGATGGCAAGCGCCAGAGGAGCGATCGCAATTAAGCCCCGTTTAAATATTTTCCCCATGTAGCTTACCTAAAGTAATGGACATTTCCGTTTATTTTTTATTATATAGTAAATTAACAATAATTAGTGGAGGAAAACATGAGTGAAACATTAGTGGTGGTGAGTAAAGTGAAAGGATTTATCAAAAAGCATTCTGAAATGAATACATCGGCCTCTGTGATGCCGATCTTAAGTAAAATCGTGCAAGATGCCTGCCTGAAGGCGGTTGAAAATGCCAAAAGAGAAGGGCGCAAAACGGTGATGGAACGTGACTTTCCCTCCAGCATGTAGCTGCCTATGCGCGCTATGGTGCTAGAGAAGATCGGATCGCCCCTAAAACTGCGAGATCTTCCAAGACCCTCTCCGCAAAAAAATGAACTTCTCATTAAAGTGAGCTGCTGTGGCATTTGCCGCACTGATCTACATGTGATTGAAGGCGATCTGCCCCATCCCAAATTGCCGCTCATCCCAGGCCATCAGATTGTAGGCAAAGTCGAAGCCTTAGGCAGCGGCGCGCACCGTTTTAAAGTCGGCGATCGGGTAGGCGTTGCCTGGCTTGGAAAAAGCTGCGGCCATTGTCCCTTTTGCAAAGCGCATCAAGAAAATCTATGCGACAATGCACTATTTACTGGCTATCAACTCAATGGCGGCTATGCAGACTACTGCATTGCCCATGAAGAGTTTGTCTTTCCATTGACTTCTTCTCTTTCAGATCTGCATGTTGCCCCATTGCTTTGCGCCGGATTTATTGGTTACCGCGCTTATCGCATGGCAAAAAAAGGGCCTAATATTGGTTTTTATGGATTTGGTTCCTCTGCCCATATTTTGATCCAAATTGCACGCTATGAAAAACGCAAAGTGTTCACCTTTTCACGCAAAGGCAACACAAAAAATGAAGAGCAGGCAAAAGAGGCAGGCGCCTATTGGACAGGAGATTCTGAAACGTTGCCGCCAGAACTTCTGGATGCAGCCATTCTTTTTGCTCCTGTAGGAGAGCTTGTGCCCATTGCACTCAAAGCATTGCACAAAGGCGGCACACTGATTTGCGCCGGCATCCACATGAGCGCTATTCCCTCTTTTCCCTATGCACTTCTTTGGGGCGAAAAGGAAATTAAATCAGTTTCTAATCTCACACGGAAAGATGGAGAAGAGCTACTCACAATAGCAGCTAAAATCCCAATCCAAACAAGTATAGTTTCCTATCCCTTAGAACAGGCTAATCAAGCCCTTCAAGAGTTCAAGATGGGAAAAATCAATGGCACTGGTATTTTAGTGATTTGAACATCATATGTCAGCGATCCCTTCTATATTGTCTTCGATCCCCATGGAACCGCCTGAATTATCTTCTTTTATAGAAACAGAAAAAGCGCTGGACCCTTATTTGACGCCTTCATTGATTAGCACCATAGGCAAATATGTAGGTTATCCTTTGAAAATGGATACTGCTGCAATGCTCTCTTTTTTTTATGGAAAAATAACAGCTGAGGATATCGAACGTGCTAACAACGATGATCCCGATTGTTTAGTTCATCTAGGGATGAAAAGAACTAAACCACTCCTTAATCGCGCCACAGTTTTAACAGACAGCTCCGCAAGGCAATTACTAAATTTAATCCGTCTCTATTTTCAAAAGTGTCTAACTAATTGGGCATATGATATCAACGAAGGCAATCTAGTTATATTCGAAAGATTTTCTGAAAGAGAATATGCAAACTTACTTGGAAAAATAAAAGGCATTCAGATTTTAAAAAAATATGCGCGTACCATTCCTTTTATTTGCCATAATTATGTTTTTGGAAAAGAACCTTGGGTTAATAAATACCTAAATGACTTGTTGGGCCAACCCGAAGAAGCATTTGAGATTTTACAATCCATTGGCTATAGACCTTTAGATGCACCAGCTCCAGGAGCTCTTGTTGCCTATTGCACATCGTCCAAGGTCAATCATTATGGAATTGTGGAATATATTGTTGATGATAAACTTATTGTTGTCCGTTCTAAATTTGGCCATCAACATATTTATCTACATCTGCGAGAGGTTGTGCCATTTCCATACGGGGATCAGACTTTCTATTTCCAGCCACCTTAATCTTATTATTAGTCACTTTTTGAAAAGTGGCTCACCTTTGGATCGACCACTTTCTTGAGATCTTTAGAGGACATCTGGATCGATTCGGTACGCAGTCCGCAGCTAAACACAATTTTGTTGGATTTAAATATCCGCTCATCAAAGTAGTTTTCAAGATTCAGAAGATTGCCAAATGGAGGCACTCCCCCAATGATAAGGCCATAACGCTCCTTAATCACATCAGGGTTTTCTAAATCACACTTCTCTCCCACAATTTCAGCAACAGCTTTAAGATCTAGCTTCAGATTTGCAGGTAAATTGAATTGGTAGTTCTTTTTACTGCTCTTTCCTCGCACAATGAGCGATTTGACTCCCTCTTCTAGAGCCGTTTTCCGAATATCTGCCGCTGTTTGTGACGTGGCTGTCTCCTCATGCACAAAATGTTCGAAGGGAATGTCCTGCTGCCTTAAGTGGCGGATGATCTCATTGCGCATATTTTCTCCGCCAAACACAATTTTGGCTTTGATGCGATGGCCTGCAATCCGTTTTGTATCCGATGGAAAGAGCGACGCCTCTCGAATATTTTTCAAGTGGAGCAAGGTCATGGTGAGCCGCTCTAAGCCCATTCCAAATCCCCCATGGGGAGGCATGCCATACTTAAAGATGGTCAAATAATCTTCAAAATTCTCCGGATCCATGCCTTTCATCTTGATGCCTTCAATCATCGAATCATAAGTGTCGCGCCGTTGACCGCCCGAAGTAATTTCAAGCCCGGCACACAAAAGGTCAAAAGTGTTAGAAAGCGCAGGATTTTTTTCATTGGGAAAAGCATAAAAAGGTCTTTTTTCTAGCTTCCAATCGGTGATAAAGATCAGATCGGTGCCGTGCTCCTCAAATGCATATTTGCAAAGCTCTTTTTCTGCGGCAGGACTAAGATCGGGCTCTTTTCTTTCATCAATCCCTGTGCGCTTAAAATAGATCTCTTGCGCTCTTTCAAATGAAATACGCGGAATGGAAACCTCTTCTGGTGCACGCGCTAGTGTCGTCTCTAAAATCTCAAGTTCTTTATAGCACTGTTTCTGTAGATGTTTCAAAATTGCTTTAATGGCCCCTTCTTGCACATCTAAAATTTCGTGCCAGTGCTGGAAAAAGCCCATTTCAAACTCTAGCTGCTTGCCCTCAGAAATATGGCGCGGCGTATGAGAGGGTTCAGCACGGAAAAAGGGAGCCAGTGAAAAGACACGCTCATAGACACCTACCATAATCTGCTTGTAGAGCTGGCTGCTTTGCGCAAGCGTGGCTGTATATCCGAAATAGTCCACATTAAAAAATTCGGCTCCGCCCTCAGAAGAGGCGCCGATCAGATTGGGAGAAAAATATTCGACCGCTCCGATGTGATCATGCATGTAGGTGCGGTAAGCATGGGTTAATTCTGCCTGGATTTTAAACACAGCTTGGAGTTTACGATTTCTAAGTGCAATGGAGCGATGGTCTAAGATAAATTCCAGTTCGTAATTCATCTCAGGTTTGTAATATTCTACAGGCGGCGGTTCTAGAACGGGCGTTTCAATTTCAATACGCGGTTCTATAATTTCAATTCCGAGTCCTGCCTGTTCTGTGCGGACCGCTTTGCCTTGGACGCGCACAACAGAACCAGGCTGCAGGCCAGCCAATTTTTTGGCATCCTCTTTGTTTTCGACCACAATCTGAATGAACCCTGAGCGGTCTCTTAAAATAAGAAAGTTAAGCCTTCCTAAAGGCCGAAAGCTATTCATCCATCCCCAGACCATGACAGGCCGGTCGATGTGACGCACAAGATCTGCAGCTAAAATCCGTTCCATAATTGGAGAAGTATACCATTTTATAATTAAAAAAATCCCTAAAAATGTTTTAATGCAAATATTGTGATTTACCCTAAAACAAGACAAGATCGCAGGACGATCTCGGCCCATTACAATGACTTAGACCCCTTTTACCGCGCCATCTGGGGCGAACATGTGCATCATGGCTACTGGAAAACAGGCCGTGAATCGGTGGAAGTGGCCACATTTCAGCTAACAGAACTGGTTGCTGAGCAAGCACAGCTTTTTCCTGAAGCGGACGTGTGTGATGTGGGATGCGGCTATGGGGCCACTTCACGTCTTTTGGCCTCTCATTGGAAAGCCAACGTCACAGCTTTGACCATTTCTGAAAATCAGCTCCGCTTTGCAAAAAATAAGGGCCTTGCTACTAAAAATCCAACCTACCTGCTCTGCGATTTTCTAGAAAATAGCCTACCTGATGCGTCATTTGATGCCCTGATTTCGATCGAAAGTTCAGAACATATGGTCGATAAAGAAAAATTTTTCTTTGAAAGCATGCGGCTCCTGCGCCTGGGAGGCCGTTTTGTGACCTGTGCCTGGCTTTCGGCCACAAATCCAAAACCTTGGGAAACATCTCTTTTTCTAGAACCGATTTGCCGTGAAGGAAGATTACCCAGCATGGGATCGGAGGAAGATTATCGCCAGATGATGCAAAAAGCAGGCTTTCAAAACATTCAGTTCCAAGACCTCTCTTCTGCTGTAAAAAAAACCTGGTCGATCATTCTTAGAAGAACGCTGAAGGCTTTTTTAACTGATGCTCATTTACGCTCTTTTGTCTTAAACAAAGATGCAGGCGAACGGATATTTGCAAAAACTCTATTCCGTCTCTGGGCAAGCTACCAATTTAAAAGCATGCGCTATGGGATATTCACGGCGCAAAAATGATTATTAAATTTCTTGGTACGCGCGGGGAAATCGAAGCAAAAACAAGACGACACCGGATGCATACGGCCACCCTCTTTTCCTACCGCGGAAAAAAGGTGATGGTCGATTGCGGCAAAAATTGGCTGGGCCGCTTTCAAAGATATCAACCGGACCATATTGTGCTCACCCATGCCCATCCCGACCATGCATGGGGACTTAAAAATGGTTCCCCTTGCCCTGTCTGGGCCACCCAAGAGACCTGGGACCTCATCAAGCGCTATCCGATTGAAAAAAAACAGAAACATCTTTTACTGCCGCGCACTCCTAAAAAAATTGGAGGCATTCTATTTGAACCGTTTCCCGTGCTGCATTCTATTTTATGTCCTGCGGTGGGCTATCGCATCCGTGCAGGCAAAGCCACCCTTTTCTATGTTCCTGATGTGCTTTGGATTCCAGACATGCAGGAAGCATTTCGAGGGATTCAGGTCTATATTGGCGATGGCGCCACAATTCAACGCTGTCTTGTGCGCAGAAATAAAAAAACAAAAGAGCTCTTTGGCCATGCCATGATCCGTCAGCAGCTGACCTGGTGCCGCAAACAGCATGTGCCAAAAATGATTATCACCCATTGCGGATCTGATATCGTTAAAGGCCAAGAAAAAAGAGCGATTGCAAAAATCAAAGCGCTCGCAAAACAGCGCGGCGTGGAAGTCGAAATCGCCTATGACGGCTTAGAATTAAAACTGTGAAGAAAAAGAGCCATTTTCACTCTTCCTTCGCTGGTATTATCACAGATCAGGTTTTTTAAGGGTTGAGCTTTAATTCTCTCTCAGCCAATAAAATTAGCACCCCTGGTGAAAATGGCAAAAACTTATCTGGTTTTGCGCGCTACAAATCTAATTACACGCACTGCAGCGGCGATACCGATGAGTCCGTAAACGATAAAAGTGAGCGGCGAACGATAACCAAAAAACATCTCTATCATGTTGGTATCAAATGCAGCCATAATTCCTAAATTAAGACCGCCGATAACAAGCAATAGTTCTATAATTGCATCTAATTTCATGAATGCCCCCTATTTATAAGCATGGTTTTAAACCTCACCATATGAATTGGGGTTATTTTGGTCAAATTTTTATTTTAAATACTCTTTGATCCCTTCGAAATAGGCCTCGGCCACCTCTTTTAAACGCAATGGGCAGGCGATGCCCTGAATCACAAACTCTTTTTTACTTAAATTCTTACATTCTTGCACATTGTTCTGGATCAAAGTCTCGCCGTAGCAGAGAGGGCCATGGATCAGACGGGTTAAGACGAGATTCCGTGCAAAAATACCTTCACTCAGTTTGAGACAACATTTGCTAAGATAGGGAATTTCACTAGATTCTTGGATGGCGGGCACTTTTAAAATAGCAGAAAACCGGTCTAAAATATGTTGGCTTAAGTCCAAAGAGTTTTGCAGGTCATGAGTGCAAATCAGCCGCAAAAATTCATAACGCGCATCGGAATCGGCAAGTTCTTTTTTGCAAAACGCTCCGGGCAAGAACACAAGATTGTAATTGCTCTCTGTAGAATGGCTATTCGATGGCAGGTCTCCTTTGACCGGATGGGCATTAAAATGGATAATCAGAGTCAGGTCAGGCCCAAACTGGTTGATTTTTTCTGCGCGGGCCCGAAGATCTAGAGGATTATAGTAGAGGCGAAAGATCCTATTGAGCGGCTTATCGACCCAATAGTGCGGATTTTTCTTTAGCCAATCAAAAAAATTCTCCTCAAAAACCCCTTCGCCTACTTTTGTTTTTGTCAAAAAGACAGTGGCCCCTTCGGCTTCCAATAGCTGTTTTAAATAGAGGGCAGTCAGCAGCGTCAATGTCCCTTCATCAAATCGATTTTCCTCAATGTCAATATACCGCTCCTCTAAAAAGGCATAGTTTCCGCCAAAATGGCCAGGATCAAGGGCGACTTTTAAGCCCGCAAGACTCTTTTTTTTGAGATTTTCTGAAGGAACTGCTTGTTCTTCTAGTTCGAGGATATATTCCACCTCTGTCTTGGGAGTTTTATATAAAATGAGCGCCTTTTCAGTCAGTTGATAGTAAGCATCGATTTCTGCATTTTTTTTTAAAAAGGTATCGATTTTCTTTTGGACTATCTCTCGAGACAATTTTTTCTGATAGCGATCAAAATCGGAAAAATCTTTGGCGCTGATTAAGCAGGGAAAGAAAAGGAAAAGAATGAAATAAAACATAGTCTGAATAATAGAAAAATTTGCTATAATTTCGCTACTATGAAACCTCCTTTGATCATCGTCCTACTTGGTCCCCCTGGTTCTGGTAAAGGAACCCAAGCTGCGCTACTGAAGCAGCACTACCGGATCCCCCATATTTCTATTGGCGATATTTTGCGTGAACATGTGAAAAATCTGACCCCTTTAGGAAAGGAAGCCAAAGAGTACATGGACCAGGGCAAGCTGGTGCCTGATCGCTTAATCATTAAAATGACCTTTGAGCGGATCAAAGAGATCGATTGCAAAAAAGGCTATATTTTAGACGGTTTTCCGCGAACAATGTCTCAAGCGACTGCGTTTCGAGACCTGATCGGTAAAAGTGGACGATTGATCGTTCTTAATTTTAAAATCGACGACCAGGTGATCATTGAGAGACTTTCCAAACGACTCACCTGTGAAAAGTGCCAAACGCCTTACCATTTGGTCCTATCGCCCCCCAAAAAAGAGAATGTGTGCGATAAATGCGGCGGTTCACTGATTCAACGCAGCGATGACCAAGAAGAGGTGGTCAAAAAAAGGATCGCCACGTACAAAGAACAGACGACCCCCCTACTAGATTTCTATAATAATCAGAAAGTGCTCTATATTCTGGATTGCAACAAATCTAAGGAAGCTCTCTATAAAGAGATTCTGATGCTGGTCGACCAATTAGATACTTTTTGAGGAAGAAAGGCAAAAGGTGTTGCCTTCTGAATCTTGAAATAGCGCATACGATCCCCAAGGCTCGTTGGCAGGACCTTTAGTGAACACAACCCCTTTTGTTTTCAGATCTTGGTAGGTTCTTTCCACATTATCTGTGGTGAAAATCACATTGGAGCTTGTTCCGACACGCTCCTCATGGCCTTCAGGAGTGAAGAGCACCACCTGCGTCTGCGCTCCTGGAATTTCTAGTTCAATCCAGCGCTGCATCCCGTCACCCATAGAGGCATCGATCAAAAGCTTAAATCCTAACTTTTCTGTATAAAATTTGAGCGCGCGGTCCTGATCCTGCACACAAATGGTCACATGTTTCACGCCTTTGATCATGACTATCTCCCTTTAATATCCCTTTAAAAAAAGGGGATTTTATGCTTTTTATGGAAATTATGAAAGCTATTTGGAGAGGCTGGCTCAGTTTTGGCCTAATCAACATTCCGGTGAACTTGTACAGCGGGACAAAAGAGAAAGAGCTGAAATTTCATCTGCTGCATGAAAAAGACCGCTCGGGCATCCGCTATGCGCGCATTTGCAAAAAAGAAGGCAAAGAGGTGCCCTGGGAAGAGATTGTGAAGGGATATGAGCTGGAAAATGGAGATATTATCGTGATGGCCGATGAAGATTTTGAACAGGCCGCCCCAGAACAGACTAAAAGAATCGACATTTTGGATTTTACACTACTAGAAGAGATCGATCCGATCTATTTTGAAAAGCCCTATATTTTGGAGCCTCAAAAAGGGGCAGGAAAAGCATACGCTCTCCTCAGAGAAGCGCTAAAAAAATCGGGCAAAGTGGGCATCGCTAAATTTGTCTTGAGAAACCAAGAACATTTGGGGGCGATCAAGCCTTACAAAGAGTTTATTATTTTAGACCAGCTCCGTTTCTCTCATGAAATCCGTGATTATAAAGTGTTGCAAATTCCCAAAGAGGAAAGTTCTAAACGAGAACTTGAGATGGCGCTTATGCTGATCGATGAGCTCACTGCCTCTTTTGATCCTAAAGCCTACAAAGATACCTATCGCGAAGAGATGTTTAAGGTGATCAAAGCTAAGGCCAAAGGCAAACGGATCAAAGCGCCCAAAAAGGCCATCAAGCCGACCAAGTCTGATGATTTTGTAAAAGTGCTCAAAGCAAGTCTTAAGAAACGATCTAAAAAACTAGCGGCTTAAGCAATTTCAGTTGCGCGAACAGGAACCGCTGGCTGAACGATCTCGGTCGCATATTTGAGCGCCGCCTCGAAATCGCTAAAGATATACTGGCTTCCCACATGTTTGATAAAGCCATAATTAGTTAAGATCTCATGCACATGGGGCTTGACACCCGAAAGAATAAGCACTGTGCCCTCTCTTTTGGCTTTAGCCAGGATATCTTCTAATGCCCGGATCCCTGTCGCATCAATCGTCAATACATGACGCATACGCAAAATCAGCACCTTGGGCACCAAATGGATACGGCTGAGAGCGGTTTTAAATTTTTCTACAGCAGCAAAAAAGAATGGCCCGTAAATCTCAAACACTTCTACCCCTTCAGGGATATTTTCTACAGGCATTGAAGGGTCCTGTTTTTCCGTTTCTTTTAAGCTTTTCTGAATATAGCGTGCCTCGGAGCGGTTGGCCATAGTCTGCATAAAGAGAAAAGCAGCCAGCACTACACCTGCTTGGATCCCAGGAACAAGACCAACAAAGACAGTGAGGAAAAAGGTGACAAGCAGCACAGCAATATCATATTTGGGGCTTAAGCAGAGCTTAGCAAAATAGCGCCACTCGCTCATGTTATAGCAGACCACAATCAAGATGCCTGCCAAAGTAGGCATCGGAATCAGTGCGACCCAGCGTCCTAAAAAGAGTACTACTACAAGTAAAAACACTGCATGGAACATCCCTGCAAGCGGACTCACAGCGCCCGTTTTGATATTTGTGGCTGTTCTAGCAAAAGCGCCTGTCGCAGGAATGCCATTGAAGAGGATCGAAAGAATATTACCCACACCTTGCGCAAAAAGCTCTTTATCCGATTTATGTTTTTTTCCTGTCATCCCATCGGCAACAACAGCGGAAAGCAGCGATTCGATCCCGGCTAAAAGTGCAATGGAAATCGCAGGGAAGAACATCTCGATGACTAAATTCCAATTCATAGAGGGAAATCGCAATGCAGGAAAGGTATCCGGTACGGATTGGAACCGGTCTGCAATCGTTTCTACGGGCAGCTTTAAAAAATAGACCAGAGCCGTTGTAGCCACAATGGCAACAATCGCCCCTGGGATTTTTGGTGTGACAAGACGGGGCCAAAAAATGGCAAGCAGCATGCCTAAAAGCCCCACAGAGCAGGCATAGGGGTTAATCGTATGAAAATATTGGGAATAGGCAGCAATGCGTGGAATAAATTCTGCGGGAAGCACAGAGATCTGAAGCCCAAAAAAATCGCGCAATTGCCCGACAAAAAGCACTACAGCAAGTCCTGCAGTAAAACCTATTGTGACAGGATAGGGAACAAATTTAAGCACCCGGCCCAAGCCAAAAAAGGCCATCATCACAAGCATGCATCCCGCTAAAATTGAGGCGGCTGCAAGGCCATCATAGCCATATTTTTGGACAATCGTATAAATGAGAACTACAAAGGCACCTGTAGGGCCAGAAACTTGATAGCGCGATCCTCCTAAGAGCGAGATAAAAAAACCGGCGATAATGGCTGTATAGAGCCCCTGTTCGGGACGTACGCCTGAAGCAATTGCAAAGGCAATCGCCATCGGAAGCGCTAAAATTCCCACTACAAGTCCCGCAATCAGATCTTTGAATAGATGAGATTTGCCATACCCTTCTTGCAAAACAGAAAAAAGTTCAGGTTTAAAACGCTTGAACATAGCTATGAAAAATTAGTATTAAAACATTGGATCTTCTATTAATTACTTTAGTACTTGCTTTATTCCATGTCAACGGCCTGTATCTATAATTGCAAATAAATCATTCATTCTAACTATTTTAAATATTTTTTCATTGACTCAGATTGTTTTATTAATTAATCGATAAGGAATGAAACATGCTTATTTGAAAGATTTTATCTATGGAGCAATAGATGGTACTGTGACTACTTTTGCTGTAGTGGCTGGCGTGGCAGGTGCTGATCTTTCTATGGGCATTGTATTGATTCTAGGAGCTGCTAATTTAGTGGGCGATGGCTTTAGCATCGGGGTCAGCAGTTTTTTAGCCGCACGCACAGAGAGAGATATATATCTTAAACAGCAGATTCCCCGTATGGTCCATTTATCTCCTATACGATCTGGATTATCTACGTTTAGCGCCTTCTTAATCGCAGGCTTGGTTCCACTTGTTCCCTTTATTTTTAAATGGCTCTCTCCACACACAGTTTTCGACGCCTTCTATTGGAGTGCAGTGGCCACTGGCATCGGCTTCTTTATCATTGGCGCACTCAAAGCTCCTTTCATCCATCGCAAGTGGTTTGTCTCTGGCCTTCAAACCTTTCTGATGGGTGCCATTGCCGCCTCTCTCGCTTATTTCGTAGGGATGTGGCTCCGAAATCTTAGTAGCATCTAAAACAGAGATACTTTATATGTAAACTAATTTTGAACCTCTTTTTTAGGAGAGTTATGTCATTTTTTAAGATGGATCCCGGTTTTCAAGCGTTCCGCTTATTGCAGATCGCTTTTGTTGTGGCCCCTATTCTGGCGGGTGCGGACAAAGTGTTCATGACCAATTTTCTTGTGCCCTGGCCGATGTATTTATCTCCTATTCTCCGTAGTATGTTTGAAAATCATATCTATGGGTTTATGATGTTTGTGGGCATTGTAGAGGTCATTGCAGGAGTGGGCGTTGCCGTAAAACCTAAACTGTTCTCCTGTATCGTGGCGCTTTGGCTGCTCTTAATTATTATCAATCTTCTGACTACTGGCCACTATTTTGACATTGCCTTAAGAGACTTGGGTCTTTTCCTGAGCGCTCTAGCTCTTTGCAAATTAAGCGAGAAATACGCTAAGTAACGTCCATTATTGTGGCCCTTTCAGGGGCCATAATAAGTGTGTCTAGACTTGGATCAGCAGCCCCTAGATCTTTCATAAAACTTACTAAAGGTTCGTAATCTCCTTTATCTGCTGCTTTTAATGCTGCAATATAGCGCTTGCGCGCTTGTCCTTCGCGGTGTAGATAGTCAGGCCATATAGGATGAGGGCATTTCCAAGCAAGCAGGCAACGGTCTGCAATTAAACGAGCAAAACGACCATTCCCATTCTCAAATGGATGAATATAAACAAGACGATGATGAATACGCGCACTTTTTTCTAAAAAAGTAAGTTCTACAGGTTCAATGCCCCATGAGGCAACTTCTTTACAAAGTTCTGCCATATATAAAGCAACTAAACCTGGCGCTACACCGATTGAAGTCACTGATTTTCTTTGTTTTCCCGCCCAGGACCACACCTTTTCAAACATAGTGCGATGAATGGTTTGCAACTTTTTGTATTGAAACCAAGAAATATTAGGAGTGGCGCGAAGATATTTGCTTTGAGCATAGGAAATATTTTCAGCTTCTACGCGATTAAGATCGCTCATATTTTGGACCCAAGGAATCAGAAGATCACTAACATCTGGTATCGGAGTTGCCCCTTCTGGAAATTCAAACTGCATATTTTATCACTCTTCCCAAAGCTCTGAACCCGGCTTTTTTAGTAAACGGTCTTCTTCCTGCTTTAATAGTTCTTCAACTAACCGAGAATCAGGTTGCTGAACTTCTAAATTCATCGTCCCTTTTAAATAATGAATGTGCTTTTCTGCTTTTTTCTTGGCTTGCTTTTTCCGAATAGAATCAATGGGTTCCAAAAGCAAAGGAACCATAACGAGGTCGCAATATAAAGCCTTTAAAATTTTATTTAAAGTGTCTATGGCAACATTTTTTTTACCTTTTTCAATCCGAGAAATAGCAGCCTGAGGAATACCCGATCGTTTGCTTAAAACTTTTTGGGACATCCCTAATTGAATTCGGATCATTTTGATTAAAGAATTTAAAGAAAGTCCTCTAGAAACTTCTTTTGCTTTTTTCGCTGCATGCGCAAGTTCCTCAATGAGAAGCTTTTCAGAAGAAATAAAACGTTTCATGCTTTTTAATTTAAATATAGCACAAAAGACATAAAAATCACTGATTTTTATGTCATATAAGACATATTTTCTAGCTATTTAAAGGAGATTCTTCTTTTAGAGCGAGTTGACCACAGGCTGCCGCAATATCTTTCCCTTTAGTATAGCGGCAAGTATTAGGGATTTTGGCTTCGTCTAATACATGACGAAATAGTTCGATCTGCTCTTTTTCAGGGCGATTGAGTCGAATGCCATCGATCGGGTTATAGGGGATTAAATTGACTGTGCAGGGATGGCCTTTTAAAAGGCGTGCCAGCTCCTGCGCCTGCTCTTTGGAATCATTAATGCCCGCAAGCAGCGTATATTCATAAGTGATGTCTCGCTTAGTCTTCTTGGTAAAATAGAGCATCGCATTGAGAAGATCTTCTAGCGCATATTTGCGCGCGTACGGGATGATTTTTTGGCGGATGCGTTGATTGGGCGCGTGCAGCGAAAGCGCTAGATTCACCTGCAGCCCCTCATCAGCAAAACGGACAATATTCTCTACAATGCCTACTGTAGAGACAGTGATCTTTCTCTGAGAAATGTTTAAGCCTTTGGGATCATTCAGCAATAAGATAGCGCGCAATACATTCTCATAATTCTCAAATGGCTCTCCCATGCCCATAAAGACCACATGACAGACCCGCTCCCCTTTTTGGTGCAATTGCTGGTCGATTAAAACCACCTGTTCCACAATTTCTTCCACAGAAAGATTTCGCTTGAGTCCCTGTTTTCCAGAGGCGCAAAAAGCGCACCGCGCTGGGCATCCTACCTGAGAGGAGACACAGACTGTGCGTCTTCCAGGTGCATAAATGAGTACTGACTCTACTAATTTGCCATCGGCAAGCTGCCACAAAAATTTGGTGGTTTCCCCATCGGCCGAATCGACCGCCCGGACCAGTTTAAGCGCATGGAGAGTAAAAGATTGCGCGAGCGTGTCGCGAAATGATTTGGAAAGATTGGTCATCTCTTCCCAAGAGAGCGCCTGCTTCTGGTAGATCCATTCAAAAATCTGAGTCGCCCGGAAAGGCTTTTCGCCCTTCTCGACCACCCAACTTTTTATTTCACTTTCTGTGAGTCCAAATAATCCTTTCATAGGGAAAGGATACCACTATATCGGGTTTAATTGCATCCACCAGTGAAGGCGGCGCAAGATCTCTTCATATTCCCCTTCAATTTTTCCTTTATAGATGCGCCCAATATCAAATTGGATCGGCCGATCCTCAATAAACCCATAGTTTTCTGCAATGCCCTTGTCCTCATCTGCGATCCCCTTTTCATGCCGCCTCTGAATGAGCGCCAAAAGCGCGGCTACAGCCCTGTCAAAGCCCTCTTTGTCCTTCTTTTCTATGAACTTATGCAAATAAGGGAAAAGCGATTCGGCCTTCTCCTGGATCACAAAATGGAGCCCGTCCAGATCGACCAGAGCTTCCCTACCGCTCTGATCTGTAATAGACAGCATCGCATTTAAAAAATCTGTTTTATTCAGATGGATATAGATCAATCCAGAGTCTTCTTTGAACTCATCATAGGCCAGCTTATAGGCGTTAAAAATAAGAGATAAATTTTTTTTATGTGTTTCCACTTTTTTCGGATGAAAAAGGGCATCGGTGGAGGCATGCGAAAGCCGCTTCATACGAAAAAATTTAATGATGGTCCGCTCATCTTCACTGATAAATGCATAACTTTGGTAGCCGGCAGAGAGAAAATAGAATTTTTGTTTAAAAATCTCGCGCAGCTCCTCTTCTTGCGCCCCTTCGGGACGCGGCACTTCCCATTCTTTCCGAGGGGTAATGGAAGCTTTCATTTTACTGACAGAGAAACCGGGCGATTTATGATAGGCAAACCAGAGCGAGCGTCCCACAAAGAACAACCCTACAAAAAGAAATGCTGCCCAGACCATTTTTTTCATCTTAAGCCTTCAAATGCATGCAACACCTTGTCTACAGAGACCGCCTTTTGCCAGAAGCGGTCACGCAAACGGAGCCCTTTAAGATTGGGCAACCATTTGGAAGGCAGACAGAGCTCTCCTTGAGCCCAAGAAGGCCGCCAGAAATGGGCCAGACGCGCATTGCGGCAAATCGTGAGCGTCGGCACTCCCAAACAAGAGGCAAGATGGCCAATACCCGAATCATTGCCGATCATGTATCCCGATTCGCAGATAAAAGAGGCCAGCTCTGAAAGACTATTTAAACAGTACGCCTCCTCCCATCCCTCTTTTTCATGCGGTGCAACAATAAAGCAGGGATCATAACCTTGCAGCTGCAATAGCTGGCGCAATTTCAGAAATTTCTCTTTGGGCCAATTTTTTGTGGCACGCGAACTCATCGGATGGAGAACAATTCTGTGCGGGTATTTTTTCGGCGTCACCTCTTGGGGCACCACAATCCCATTTTCCCGGACCGCATGAGACAGTTCTAGTACATTGCGGCAGAAAAGATATAAATTCTCAGCAAAAGGCTTACTGCCATTGAAGCGGCCCTCCTCCCAAAAACGGTAGTCGGTATTAGGCGTTGCAATCGGATTAAGCACCGTGGTCTTGTCTCGATGCTTAGTTAAAACAGTTTGCAACAGTTCCTGCATCCAGGACGTATTTTCACAGATGAGAAAAAACCGCTCAAAATTCTTAAGGTCGGGTGGATAGGGCTGGATCGGAATATGCGGAAACCAGGATTGCAATTCCCCCAAGAAGCGGTGGAATAGAACCACTTTGTGTCCATTGAGGAAAAGATTATGGGCCAGCACCATGGCGATCAGCCCGTCACCGAGTGCTAGTCCGCTAAAAACAGCCGTATGCATATTTTACCGGCAAGCACAATACCAGATCAGGCACAATGCACGCGATTACTTTGTTGCAGGTCCTGCACTTTGCTGTTGAAGCTGTTTTGACAGCTTTTCGTGTTCTTCTTTACATTTTCCATGCGTGGCAAAAAACAAAGCAGAGCGCGCAGTGTCAAAATCTTTGTTATTAAGACAATTGTTTGCAATCTGAAGCAAAGTTTTGCTTGTCTCCTCTTCACTATAAATGAAGTTGGCGGCGCTTATTGCACTACTATAGTCTTTGGCTTGGAAACAGCTACTAAAAACATGTCTAGCGAATTTACAATATTCAGGCAGAATAGCACTTCTAAACATGAAACGGAACACTTCTGCAGCATCTTTAAAATTACTTAAAGCAACATATTCTTGCGCAATGCGATACATCCAGTAATTTGCCCTCGGACGGTCTTGTATCACATCGCAGCCGATTTTAACAGCGATTCTACCCGCAGTTGTATAATCCTTTTTAGCAACAAAAGCTTCGGCTAATTTCTCTCGAAGCGCAACAGGCGTTTTATCAGATTGCATCTTGTCGTGGGCCTGTTTAGCAATGGCTAAGTCCCCCTGCTCAAGACAAGCATAAGCAATTTTTTCTAGCGCCTTGTGCATCTCGTGATGACGCCGCCCTCCTCTAGGAGAGTCAAAATAATAAAATTCTACAGCTTCAACAGCGAGATTGTAATAGCGCTTTTCTTTAAGACATTTTTCAATAATGAGGTTTACCAATATCGATTCTTGATCTTCATATCGCACCTGTTCAGCAAGTCCAAAAACTGTTTTAATCCCTTCTTCTGTAACGGTAGGACTATTAAGAATCGCTAATCCCACCTTTAACTGCTCTTTCCATTTAATTAAAAACACTTTCTTGAGAGCGAGCAGTGCATTTGCTGTATCCTGTTTTTCAAGACAGCCATCAATCAAATCAGAAACAAATTTTGCAGCTGCAGCATCACGACCAGGAATATATTTGACTTTAGAAAGCGCCTCAGCAGCTTTAGGCAGATCATTTTCTAAATAAGCTCCCCTTGCCACGATATAGAAAATGTCATCAAATTCCCATATAATACGCAATTTTTCTTTGCCAAACAGCGGACATTCATATGCTTTTCCAGCAGCAGACACTGTGTGATGGGGATTGATTTTGTCATATTCTGTTTCATATGTTTCAAAACAAGTTTGAAGCGCTTCTGCTCTATCGATACAGGCTGGAATTGTGGAAAGATTATTTTTATCTAGGTGTTGTTCTAAAACACCAAAAACTGCCCTTTGACCTTCCGACAATTCCTTGAAAAAATCAATAATGACTTCTACCTGTTTTTTAAAGAAAAACAGACTGTGGCCTGTAGGCGAGAGTTCTGAATACAATTTAAAATTTTCAGCAGCTCGGATTTCTGTTGCAATTTGATGAATTTTATCTATTTGAGGTGTGTAGCTTTTAAAACCGCATCTGACCAAAAATCTAAGAAAAACATTCCAAATTCTGGTAAAAAATCCATGCACTGAGAAAATGTTGAGTTTTGCATCGCATCCTTTCTCAACAACTTCCACTATATCTTTTAACGATTTTCCTTTTGTTTCAAACTGAATTTCAGAACTGTGAGATACCACGTTTTTAATCCCTATTAAGAACCAATGAGCAGAGCAAGTTTTTTACCTTCTATCGTCATCATCTCGTAGGATTTACCCGGAACATGATCCAATGAAAAATAACCTGAAATCGAAGCATCAGACATAACACCTCATATTTTTTGATAGATTAGGATAGCATATTGGGAAAAAGAGTTGCATTTTTTTCGTAGATTAAAATATATATTTGCTGAAAATCAAATAAACATTTAATTTATATCTTTTCTAGATCTAACAACAAGGAAAATATTATGAAATTTCTAGTTGCATTTTCTCTATTGATATTTTTTGTAGATAACCCTGCAGGGCACACCTCTGAAAAAACAAAATTTTTCTCATGTGAAAAGACATATATTGGTCCCAACCAAATTTACATTGGGGAAGAAGGTTTATTTATTAATGTAAACAACAATTGGGTCCAAACTGAAAGCATCCATACAGATGTACAAGGCTGTTATTTTAATAACGTACGCGCGGATGAATTCACTCTCACTTGGCAATGCCCTTTCTGTGGACGAATAAATGGTATATTGGATAGCTACTGTAAAAATAAAGATTGCCCTAGCAGAAAATAAAAATATCCAATTTTGCCATTTTTCCTTTTTTATTGATAATATAAGAAAATGAAAAAGATATTCTGGTCATTTTGTGGATGCCTAATTAGCTTTTTATGTCTTTTCTTATTTCTGAGAAATGACCAAAAAACTCATAAGTTGTCCCAAAAAATTGGGCATATACCTGAAAGAGATCGTAAATCTCTGGAATGGTTTTTTTATTATTTAAATGGAGATTTTTCTTATGTGCTCTTTGGCAACAAGCCGATGGCGACCTGTTGCTTTTTAGATACAAAATCGACCAGCGGTGTCCAGCCATTTAGGTATTCTTGGATTTATTTTTTGGATCCATTGCATATAGATAATCTACGACTAAGAAAAGGGTGGGAAACTTGGGAAAAATACAAAGACCTTTTTCCCTCCAATACATTTGTGATGACAATTAGAAAATATCCTTACACCCCCCAATACGATTGGGTAGAAATTGTGATGATCCATAAAGAACACTTTCTGCAAAAAATCAGAGATCATATAGAGGATTTTCGCACCATTTTAGGAGATCAGATCACAGCTGAAGAAATCTTGCAAAGATGCCAACAGGAAAATATTCATGAGGTTTTGCATCATCATGCTGGTCTTCTAGGGACTTTACTGGGATATGGGAGAAATAATGCCTGGCTATTCCATCAATTTTCTTTAGATAAAAACATAGATGGTCAGCTCCAATCATTTACTGAAGGCGATATTTTAGATTTCAATCCACTCCTGATGACTTTGCCTGGGTTTAGAGTGATTCCTAATGATCCTGAAACGCTTAACCTTAAAAAAGATTACCTAAAACAGTACAAAACCATTATCCATCGCTACAAAGAGGGAAACTTCCTCGAAATCACTCTTAAGCAATTAACAACCCGCTAGGTTGTCGTCTCGTTGATTCTAAAAGCCAGATTTAAAGCTCTTTTTGACAACTCTGGGGTGCCACGAATATCCCAGGACAAATATCGCAGGAGATGTCTTATTTTCTCTTCATCATTGATAAAAGCCGCGACATCTAGAGCATTTTTATATCTTTTCTCCGTTTTAAAGACATAAAAAAGTGTCCTAGCTACATCACGAAATTGATCCTTCACAAGCTCACGCGGCATCTTCTTTATTATTTCCAAAACCTTTTCCAAATTTTCCAATTTGCAATACACTTTTAGCAACAAACCCTGTGCTTTGATGGAATCCTTAGGCATACGTTCAGCGATGACGCGCGCCTTCTCGTACTCTCCCTTCTTTATAAGACCTTCTGCTATTTTTTCTTGAAGAGGTAGGGATGGAGGAGGATGTCTAAAATACATCTTACCGTACGCTTCATAAGCAGCCTCTAAATCTTGATTTTCCAGACAACTTTCTGCAATGCGTGTCAAGATCTCAACTTGCTCATGAACATAAGCAAATGGCTCAAGGCAACAAAGCCATCCTGCCGCTTCAATAGCGATTTTATAATATCTTTTTTCCTTAAGGCACCTTTCGATAATGCCCTTTACCAAAGAAGAGTCTGTATCATTAGGATATATTTTCTTTATGAATGTCAAAAGTTGTTCCATTAAATCATCCGCAATTTCAGGTTGCTTGAGAATGCATAATCCGACCTGTAATTCCATTTTCCATTTATCTGTAAAACTAATTTTAGATAGACACTTAATTGCGCTCCTCACATCGTTTCTCTCAAGGGATCGTTCCACTAATTCTTTTACAATTGTCGAATCAGCGAGCGTACAGCCCACTTTAGAAAGCGCCTCACTTGCTTTAAAATATTGTCCCGTTTGATTTGCCTCGCGCGCTTCAGCAAGGAAAATTTCATCAAACAGTTGTTCTAT
>CAZMTP010000021.1:0-25127 GCA_964569185.1 uncultured bacterium | reverse complement strand
TTATTTGAGGCTCGCGCTAGGCTGCCTTACCCGCCCCTGATCTTTCCAATCATCTTCAACGGGACGACTTTTAGGTGGTGCGGATTTGGCTCTTGCTTCGAAAGCTCCGGCTAATTCACTATTGTACCGCGCAATAAGGCTCTTGATACAGGTAACAACACCTGGTTGATAAATTACATTCAAACGGAATATTTTAGAGAGAGCTTCTGCAGTAGCATTCATGTTCATTGTCTTCACATTTTCAGCAATTAACTTACATGTAAATAGGTCATCGCCTGAGGTCACTGATGTTTGAGTCGGTAGATATTCGATTTTTACAACTCTATTGTCTAAATCTTTTATAGCTTTTAAAAATGTCTTAAATGAATTTGATAAGAACTTGAAGAGGGCTAACCGAGGACTTTGCTGTGGAACAGCTTGAAAATTTGTTAAACTAGTAGCACATGTTCTTTGTGCTGTAATGAATTCATCTACTTTTTTTACTAAATTGCCAAAATCCTCAGGATCTTTAGCTAATGCAGTCGTTGTGAACATAAAAGAACGCAACTGAGTCTCTATTGTATGAGTATGAAGATGTATTACATCAGACATATTTTACTCCTTTTGAAAAGGTATTAGTTAAGAAATTGTAAATGTCCGACTGCTTTTTCACAATCACTTTCCTCAAAATAATAACAGGATAAGAGGATCGCTGGCGCGGCAGGATGACAGGATAAGAGATTTTTAACATCCATGGGCACGTTAAGGCAAGATACTCGTGAGCCACTGGAGATAAGAATCATTTATTTCATCGAGATAGATTTTGGAGATTTCGGGAACTTCATAAGATCCATTCTTCTCAATATAATCTTTAATGGCGCTAAAGTGAGTATCGCGTGTTTTAAAGATCACTTTAACCTCATGGTCTGTTTCGATCTTGCCTTTCCAACTATAGAGCGACTCCATTTGTGGGATAATATTAGCACAGGCAATGAGTTTTTTTTCAAGGAGCGCACGCGCAATTTTACGTGCCTCTTCCAAATCACGGCAGGTCCAATTAATATAGACAAATTTATTCATTGATAAAGGCTAATTGTTCTAGTCTGAGATCGATCACTTTATACTTTAGCCGCACCTGGGTCTGATTCCCTTCTGGAACTACCAGACGCTGTTCTTCTTTTTTGAGTAGTTCCTCGCGCAGCTTCAAATAGTTGCCCAGCTCTTGGGCATAATTTTTTCGGCTCAAGCGCAAATATTGGGGCAGAAAATAGTGGATTTGGCGCTGCTCGAATTTAGAAATAATCTCATCTTCTATCAGCAAGACCACCTCTTGCCTGCCGCAGCTTTTTTCAAATGCTTTGGACACATCAATCCGGCGCACGTTGAGCTCTGGTTTGGCCTGAGGTTCATTAATCAGTTTCAAAATATTTAAAGCCAGCTCCACTTTATCCGATTTGAGCTCGGCAATCGTAGCAATCCCCAGATAGAGTTCCGGCAGATTTTTAGGAGGGAAAAAAGGAATCAGTGGAAAAAGTGCGCGCTCTTCATCTATGGCTCGGTTCTCGAAATCAGCCAGCAGCGCGATTGGCTGGCGGACGGTGTAATTGATATAAAGTGTGCCCCAATCTAATGCTTTTAATTCGGCCTCTTTGATCACAGGTGAAGCGCGCAACTTTTTTTCTGCCTCTTTCAGATCAAACGTTTCAATTTTTTGAGGGCGGTCTTTGGAAAGTCCCAACAGTTGCGCCAGATAATCGGTTTTTAAGGCCTCTTTTTGCGGCCCTGTCTGCACGATGGCGCTTAAGAACGACTGGTTTAACCGCTGTTTTTGGTCTCGCCAGAGAAAGTAGCCTTGGAGGGCAAGATAACAGGCGCCGTTAATACAGAGCGCAGATAGTCCGATCCAGCTGAGCGCTTTTGCAAGAGGCAATCGTCGATTAGCATTCATCTGTTTTTCAAACGCTCTAGCACTTTAGGGCCGAAATGGGTGATGTCCCCTGCTCCCATGGTGACAAACACATCATCTTTTTTTAAGAATTTTACGATGTAATCCACCAATTGTTCTTTTTTGATATAACGGGCAGAAACTGAACCTTTTTTCTGGATTTTTTTGACTAGATCCTCTGCGGTGACTGTGGGAATGATATTTTCTTGCTTGGGTTCATAAATATCGGTCAAAATCAGTTCATCAGCATAATCAAATGCCTCGGGGAACTCTTCCATGCAGTCGCGGGTGCGCGAATAGCGGTGCGGCTGAAAGGCCACCACTACCCGTCGCCCATGTGTGGCTGCTTTTACGGCACGCAAGGTGGCAAACACTTCAGTGGGATGGTGTGCATAATCGTCATAGATATCGATCGTCTCATAAGAGCCTTTCTTTTCTAGGCGGCGGCCCACCCCTTCAAAACTGCTGAGCGCTTTACGGATTCGTTCTTCAGGTAGATCCAATTTGATGCCCAGGCCAAATACGGCTGCTGCATTGAGCACATTATGGGCACCCACAAGAGGGATCTCAATTTCTTTAAAATGGTGGCCTGCAAAAGTCAGATCAAAATAGTTTTTCCAACCTAGTTGCTGAAAATTATCAATGACAAGGTCAGCATCTTCTGAAAATCCATAGCTATAGCCTTTGAGATTAAGAGATTCTAAGCGCACATCATCTTTACACCAAAATAGGTGATGAAAAGAACCGACTTGGCGGGCAAATTGCGCAAATGCTTTTTGCAAATCGGTCGTGGATTTCCAGAAATCCAAATGATCATTATCTAAATTGGTGATGATGGCGCCAAAACAGGGATAGCGCAAAAAAGTGCCGTCGCTCTCGTCAGCTTCTGCTGTGAAGTAGATCCCTTTACCATGGCGCGCATTGGAGCCTAAACTGCGGACAATCCCACCGACCGCATAGGAAGGGTCCAGTTCACATTTACAGAGCAGATGGGCTAACAAAGAGGAGGTGGTAGTTTTTCCATGTGTTCCTGTCACTAAAAGCGGCGCATAGCCTTCCATCATATCGGCCAGCAGATCGGAACGGTGAAGCACCGGGATTTTTCTTTCCTTGGCCTCAAGAAACTCCGGATTTTTCATTGAAATATCACTGGTATAGACCACAAGATCGGCCGTCTTTAAATTTTGCGGCTGGTGCCCAATAAAAATTTCTGCGCCTTCTTCTTTGAGCTGCTGTACAATGGGAGAAAGAGCCAGATCGCTGCCGCTCACCTTTTGTCCGCGACTGAGCAAAATACGGGCCAAAGCGCTCATTCCGATCCCACCAATGCCAATAAAGTGATAATGTTTCATGAACCTATTCCTAATAAAATAAAACTTTGATTTTTAGAGGATTTTTTCAGAGTTTTTAAAACTACTTCGCAGCACATACTTGAGCAAGTAGGGCAAGAAGTAGTTTTAAAAAATATGAAAAAAGACGCAAAAAGCATGTTTTTCATTTTATTAGGATAGGTTCATAGGTTTAAGTAGGTTTTAATTAAAGTTGATAAACTTTCTTTTTTTTCGTTTTGTTTAAAAAGTGCCAAATTTTCTCTCATTTTTAAAAAAGGGAGCTCCTCAATGAGCTGAGAGAGTGTTTCTGGGGTTAACTCTTTTTCTAGCACCATTTTCGCGCCCCCGATCTTTTTTTCAAAGATCTGGGCATTTCTTTTTTGATGGTCATCAGCCGCATAAGGATAAGGGACTAAGATAGCAGGCACTTCATAAAAAAGCATTTCTGAAAGTGTGGCAGCCCCCGCTCTGCAGAGAGCAAGATCTGCCGCTTTCCATGCATAATGCATTTTATCCTCAAACGCTTTGACGCAGGCTTTGATGCGGCGCTCCTGATAAATCTTTTCGATCTCTTCTTTATTTTTTTCATGGCCAACAAAATGGAGCACCTGAAACGGTTTCTTAAGAGAAATCTGGGCTGCGATCTGATTGAGGGCCAAAGCGCCTTGCGAGCCTCCAAAAATCAGCAGGGTGAATAGCGTTGGGTCTAATTGGTAATAGGCTTTTGCTTCGCTTTTAGAAAGGTAGGGATCGCCGCTGCTCCAAAAGGGCATATTGACCACAGCAGAGCGGCCTTTAAGATAGTTCTTGGCCTCTTCAAATTGCACAGCAGAAATGAGTGCTTTTTTAGAAAAAAAGCGGATCACCTTTCCCGGAATCGCATCAGAAGCAAAAAGAATGATCGGAATTTTTTTTAAGCGCGCTGCCAGTAGAAGAGGAAAAATATGATAACTTCCAAATCCAATCACTAGATCAGGGGCAAATTCTTTAAAGAGTTGAAAACTTTGATAAAAGCCTTGTGTGAGCGCTCCCACTCCTTTGAGATTGCGTTTTAGATTGGAGGTCAGAAAAGTACCGCTATGAATTTCTCTATAAGAAAAGAGCTCTTTCTGAAAGTAGCGGTTCTTGGACAGTCCCGAACCAGCAAAGAGCAGATCGACCTCTGTTAACTCTCGTGCTAGCGCCTGCGCAGGAAATAGATGGCCTCCAGTTCCTCCGACAGCGAGTAAAATTTTTGATTTTTTAGGGTTTGACATAAGCTTTCCTCACTACGCTCAACATGAGGCTTAACGCAATAAAATTCACTAAAAGAGAGGTGCCTCCTTGGCTAAAGAAGGGCAGATTGGTCCCTTTGCTGGGCAGCAATCCTGAGACCACGCCCAAATTTAAAAAAGCTTGAAAACAGATAATAAAGGTGGTGATGGCCACAAGATAGTAGCCTCTATTTTCTTGGATTAAAGAAGCTAAATAAAATCCGATGCCGCCCACAATCACATAAAGAAGAATCAGCCCTAAAATACCTGCAAAACCGCACTCTTCGGCATAAATGGCAGCAATGTAATCGTTGCGCGATTCGGGAAGATAGTTCAATTTTTGCATGCTCTCCCCAATGCCTCTACCAAAGACGCCCCCCGAGCCTGCAGCAATTTTTGCCTGGTGCGGTTGGTGGCCTTTCCCCTTTAAATCCAGTTCAGGATTCAGATAGATCCGGATCCGTTCGGGAACATGTTTCATTTGCGAGGCAACTAGCGCGCCGCAAAAGACAAAAGCAATAAAAGGAATCAGCCAATAGGTCCATTTAATTTTTGTTAATACAAATAAGACAAGAAGGGTCATCAGTAAAATGGCCGCTGTTCCGTTGTCAGGCTCTAGCAAAATCAATCCAATAGGAACAGCTAAAAGAGCCACCAGTTTCAAAAAGGTATAAAAATCGATCTTTTTGATTTTTGTGACAAAATGGATGTAGTAGAGCGGGATTAAAATTTTAGCAAATTCTGAAGGTTGCAACGAGTTGCCAAAAATGCGGATCCAGCGATGGGCGCCATTGACCTGTTGTCCGATCCCAGGGATAAAAACTAAAATAAGAAGCAGCGTTCCAAAACCGAGTAAAGGGCCGCTTATTTTGAGTATATTTTCATAGCCAATATACCAGGCTAAAAGAGCGCCTAAAAAAGCAATGACCGCAAAAAAGATCTGCTTTAGGCAGGCCTCGTGAGTGCTTTGCTTAAGTGTGCGGTCGATCACCTCGGCAGCGGTGGTATTGAATACCATCACGATGCCCATAGAAAAAATAAGCGCCACGCTGATCAATAAGATAAGCACGGCGCGGTGAGAAAGAAGATTTTTAGCGGATACGGAGCTCATCACCAGGTTTTAAACGGCGTGCTTTTTCATCATTTAGATTATTCAGCTTTAAAAGCTCTTCTACTTTCATATGATTTTTCACTGCGATCGTCCAAGGGTTATCGCCTGTTTTTACAGTGTAATATTTCGCAACGGCTTGCTTCGCAGGCGCAGGAGTAGAAGCGGTCGTATTCGACACTTTATTAGAGGATTGTACTTTTAGCACTTGGCCGATGCGCAAAGAGCTATTTTTAAGTCCATTGAGTCTCATAATCTCTTCGACAGAAGTGCGATGGGCGCGCGCAATTTTCTCTAAAGCATCCCCCTTTTTCACAGTCCACTCAATAATAGTGGCGTTGGACTCTTTCTTTTCTTCCATGAACTGAGGCTGGGGTGTTGGCTGATTAAATGAGGCAAACGGATCGGAAGAAAATGCAGACGCAGGTTTTATCTCATTGTCGGTATTAAATAGTGGAGCAGATTCCGTGGTTCCGGTCGGTCTATTTTGAGCAAACTCTTTAAGCACCATATCCACTTCATCGCCGCTAGACGCTTTGATGGCCAGTGTGTCTTGTTTAGGCAACTCTAAAGGTTTTTCAATCAGCGGTTCTTTAATCACCGGTTGTGATGCCACTGCTATTTTGGACTGTGCAGAATCTTTTTTTAGTGCGCTCACAAAAAGAGCCACGAGCAAGGCGGCATTGACCAGGATAGCGATGATAATGGTATCTTTGCGGCTCATGAATTTTTTCTCCTCTCTTCTAGATGGTGAACAAAACGTTTATATTCTTCTCCCCGATGGACATAGTCCCGGAACATATCAAAGCTGCTCGATGCTGGAGAGAGTAAAACAGAATCTCCGGCATTGGCAAGCTCTGCTGCCCGAGTGACAGCCTCTTCAAGGGAACTTAATTTTTCTATACTAAACTCTTCCTTTAGCTCTTCCTGAATCTTTTCCTTATTTGATCCAATGGCTAAGATCATGCGTATTTTTCCCTTAAACTTTCTTAAAGGGGCAAAAGCGATATTTTTATCCTTGCCTCCCATAATCAGAATGACCGGCCCTTCCATCACCTCAACCGCTTTCATTGTAGCATCGGTATTGGAAGATTTACTGTCATTAAAATAGAAAACATCCGCTACTGATGCCACAAATTCTATCCGATGCGCTGGTTTTGCAAAAGTATTTAAACCATTTACAAACTGCGGGGCGTTGACGCCAAGCGATTCCACAACGAGCCACGCTGCCAGTGCATTTTCGGCCTCATGCATTCCTTTCTTTTTATAATCTTCTGGCAAAAAGTAGACAACACTCTTTCCTTTTTTAGCTACAATTTTATCAGTAGAATAGTCAGAAGATGGCCCATATAAGATGGGTTTAGAATCGAAATAGTGCGGGCATTGGGCATAGACCGATTCATATACAATGAGCTTTCCTTCTTTTTTCAAACAGCGCTGCAATTGGCATTTGGCTTGGCAATATTCTTCATAGGAGGCGTGCCGGTCCAGGTGATTCGGGCTGATATTTAAAATAAGGCCCAGATCTAAAGTGGGGTGAGTCATTGTTTCAATTTGATAGGAGCTTAGCTCTGCTACTACAATAGTTCCAGGATTTTTTATTTTCGCATAATCTAGCAAACTCTCTCCGATATTGCCCACACTTTTAGCAGAAAGTCCTGACTGGTTGAGTAGATGTTCGATCAGTTTAACGGTGGTTGTTTTTCCATTGGTGCCTGTCACGCCGATGCAGATCTGGTCTTGGAGTTCTTTAAGTCCTAGTTCCGCTTCGCCTATTATTTCCACTTTAGATTGCAATGCTTTTTGGTACACAGGATGTGTATGGGGAATTCCAGGCGAAGGAACAAAAAGATCAAAGTGATTGAAATCAATGGTTTCGATGTTGGGAAGAGGACTGCTTTTATCATCATGAATGACAATGGAGGCTCCTTTCTCCTGAAAATAGCGCACGACGGCCTTACCACTGATCCCCAATCCTAAAACAAACACTTTTTGCATGCACAAATATTAGAGAGTTCTAATTTTTTAAGAAAGAGCGGGGAGCGCAAAGCGCTCCTCTTTTTCGGGCACGGGCACGGGCAAGCTCACGGGCACGATAAATTCAAAAAATGCTTTTTCTTATTTCTTTAACGTGCCCTTACCCGGAGTTTCTTTTTACTGAATTTTAATAGAAATCAGAGCAATCAAGGCCAAAATGAGCCCGATGATCCAGAAACGGAGGACCACTTTAGTTTCGGGCCACCCTTTATATTCGAAATGGTGATGCAAGGGCGCGCATAAAAACACCCGCTTTTTCTCACGTAGCCGATAACTGCCCACCTGGATAATCACAGAGAGCGCTTCAAGTACAAAAATGCCGCCTGCAAGGGCCAAAATTGCCTCACGTCGCAATAACACAGAAGAGACGCCGATAATCCCTCCGAGGGCAAGGGATCCGGTATCCCCCATAAAAATTTGCGCAGGATGGCCATTATACCAGAGAAAGCCAAGACAGGCGCCAATCAAGGCGCACAAATAGATCGCGATTTCTCCACTTCCTTCTATATATAGGATATTCAGATAGCGGGAGATCGCACTATTATTAGACAAGAAGGCAAATACTCCTAAAACAGCAGACGTCAATACTAAACTCCCTGCCGCCAGTCCATCTAATCCGTCGGTCAAATTCACCGCATTAGAAGAGCCTGTGACCACAAAAATAATGCTCATCCAGGCAAGAATGGTCAGCGCTCCCTGCAAAATAAAAAAAGGGTCTTTGATAAATGGGACATAAAAACGGGTCATATATTCTTGTGTGGAAAGAGTGACCGTTTTGTCTGCGACATATTCTTTTGCGTAAGGCGGTGTCAGCCAGCTTTTAGTTTTATTTGTAAAGGCTGGCCATAATAGATAAAGACCGATAAGTCCTGCCAAAACTACCTGTAGTAGAAATTTCTTTCGGGCGCTGAGGCCTTTCGAATTCTGATATTTCATCTTCAAATAATCATCATAGCCCCCTACAAGTCCCAGCCAAAGGGTCACCAGTAGAAGAATAAAGGTGAAAGGGCTTGTCCAGTCCATCCAAAGCAGCAGCGCTAAGACCATCGAACAGAGCATAAAAATGCCGCCCATGGTCGGTGTATCTTTTTTCTTTTCATGCAGTTTTGCCAGTCCAGGACAATCTTCAACGCGGATGCTGCGTCCTGTCTTTAATTCATAAAGCTTTCGAATAAACAGCGGCCCCAGAAGAATGGTCGTGCAAAGCGTTGTAATCGCCGCAAAAAGCATACGTGTTGAAGAATAGGAAAAGGCGGCCGGCACTTTAAAATGGAGCGTTTCACTTAGGTATTTTAGAAAAAGAAGAAGCACAAGAACCTATCCGAATAAAATAAAACTTTGATTTTTGGTAAATTTTTTCATAGATTTTAGAACTGCTTCGTAGCACATACTTGAGTAAGTAGGGCAAGAAGCAGTTCTAAAAGGCATGAAAAAAGGTTCAAAAAGCATGTTTTTCATTTTATTCGGATAGGTTCTCATTAATCCTCGAGTAGTTTCCATAGCTGGTGTACTTTTGATCCCTTAATCAGGACCACATCCCCTTTTTGAATGCACTCTTCCATCTTTATTTTCAATAATTCTAAAGAAGAAATTAACGCCGCTTTTTTTCCTGCTTTGTGAAATAACTCTATCATGGGCTGACAATCGGGTCCCAAACATAAAAGCTCATCGACGCATTGCAATGCAAGTTCTCCAATTTGACGGTGGCTGATTTCAGAATATGGCCCCAACTCTACCATAGATCCTAATATTCCTATGCGTCTTTTTTGTGCCTGCGGAAGATTCAAAAGCGCGGCACGCATCGACTCCGGATTGGCATTGTAGCAGTCTTTCACAAAAGTGATCCCATGGCGCTCCAAGATTTCGAATCTCATAGGAAAAGGTTTTAAGGTTTGTGCCCTTAATAAAATCTCTTCATCTGAAAGTCCCAGAGAGCGGCACACTGTGTATGCAGCTAAAAAATTCTCCTGCAAATGAGTGGCCGAAAAGGGAAGCGGAAAAGAACTCTTTAGAGAATAAATCTGTTTCTCACAATGAATTGCATGGGCGATTTCGGGAAAAGAGTAGGCCTGCTCACTGACAACAGCAAGTCTGGTTTTGGGATGCGACAAAATCTCTGCTTTAGCTTTTGCAATGCCTTGGATGCCGTCAGAAAAAAAAGCAACATGAGCAATGGCAATCCGTGTGATGACAGCAATATCAGGCGGTGCAATCTGCACCAATTTGGTTAATTCGCCGGGCTGACTCATGCCCATTTCAAACACCAGAATATCATACTCCCCTTCCATATTTAAAAGAGTTAAAGGAAAGCTGAGCTGAGAATTAAAACTGCCCTCTGTTTTGAATACTCTATACTTTGCGCTTAAGAGATGAGCCAGGAATTCTTTAGTGGTGGTTTTGCCTACCGATCCTGTAATGGCAATGACTTTTTCTTGGCGCTTGGAAAAGGCAACTTTTGCTAGCTGCTGCAGTGCGCAGCACACATCTTCGACATAAATCAGCTCAAGTCCAAAACTTTCTCCTTGGTAGTCCTTGGAAACGATGGCCGCTTTGGCTTTTTTCTGGGCCGCTTCAAATAGAAATTGATGGCCGTCCACCTTTTTACCTGGAAGAGCAAAAAAGAGATTGCCCTCTTGCACTGCCCGACTATCAATGGCAAAACCACTCACCGCTATTGAATTCTGGCTAGGGGCAATTTCTTGGAGAGAGATACGTTTCATATTTAAATTAAAAAGAAATCAGACTATTATTATCCAGAATTTTTAGGCATCGGAGTTAAATATGACAGACCCAGTCAATACAGGGACAATTGTCATCACAAAATCTGAATTTAAAAAATTTGCAAAAGATAGATCTGGAAAGGTTCCTGATGCAATCGAAAGAACTTTAACAGCTTTGAACCCTGAGCAGAAAAAAAATGTTAAAACCCTTCTAAAAATGATTGCCAAAAAGCAAGCAGAACAAGATTCTACAACTGAGAAAACAAAATCGGTTGTTTGCAAACAATGCGGAACTAAAGTTTTTTATTCTACAAAGCCAAGCGTCGCTTTAAATCAACATAGAAAAGTATGTCGACAAGGTTGACCTCTTTGTGCCCATCCTTCATAATTTACTCCATGTCGGTGGCATAGCCAAGCGGTAAGGCAGAAGCCTGCAAAGCTTCCATTCCCCAGTTCAAATCTGGGTGCCACCTTTTTATTTTAAAATGCTCTATTTGGTCGCTACTCCCATTGGTAATTTATCGGATATTAGTTTGCGCGCTTTGGAAACATTGCGCGCCTCCGACTATATCCTCTGCGAAGACACGCGGCGCAGCCAGGTCCTACTTCACCATTTTGAAATCAAAAAGCCGCTAAAATCCTATCACCAGTTCAATGAGAGTAAAACTCAAGAAAAAATTTTAGACGATTTGAAAAAAGGAATGCAGATTTCCCTGGTTTCTGATGCCGGCACTCCGGGAATTTCTGATCCGGGTGCTCTACTTGTTTTGGCCTGTCAAAAAGAAAATATCCCCTATACCTTAATCCCCGGACCCTGTGCCCCGATCCACGCGCTCATTCTGTCCGGTTTTAAGACTGCCCCTTTCCAATTTGTCGGATTTTTGCCTAAAAAAAGTTCTGAATTAAAGCACATACTTGTCCAGCTTTTGCACTATCCAGGAACCTCGATCTGTTTTGAGAGCGCGCAAAGGGTTCAAAAAACATTGGCTATTTTAAATGAGTTAGATCAAGACCGGCCGCTTGCTGTAGCACGCGAACTGACTAAAATTCATGAAGAGTGCCGCAGAGGCACTGCCAGTGAACTTCTCGCTACTCCTTTTAAAGGAGAAATTGTGCTCCTGATTTCGGGCCAAGAGTCGGCGCCTCAAGATCTCTCTATGACCCCTGAAGAGCATGTACGACACCTTCAGGAAACATTTGGGCTATCAAAAAAAGAAGCGATCAAAATGGCTGCCCACTTGCGCGGCGTCCCCAAGAAAGAGATTTATTATTAATTTTTTGATTATGCTCGAAATTGACAAATGTCAGTTTTGAGCATAATTGTTTGACACAAACATCCTGCTCATCTTAACATTGACCTATATGAAAAAACCTTTCGTTGGAAGAGATACTGAACTACAAAGACTTGAAGATCTTGCTAAATCAGGACGCGCATGTATCGCTGTCATTAAAGGACGACGCAGAATTGGCAAGAGCCGTCTAGCAGAAGAGTTTGGAAAAGGTAAAATCTTTTTACCTTTCAGCGGCCTAGCCCCAGTTAAAGGAGACACCTCTCAAGACCAGCGCGATGCCTTTGACCGCCAAATAACGACTTTATTTCATCTGCCCCCTTACACATTCACAGATTGGAGCGACGCTTTTGCTCATCTATCAAGGCACCTGACAAAAAAACCTACTGTTATCTTATTTGATGAAATTTCATGGATGAGTTCAAAAGATCCGACATTTATTTCAAAATTGAAAGTTTGGTGGGATCTTATTTTGCAAAATCATTCCTCAGTTATTCTTATTTTGTGCGGCTCTATCTCAACATGGATTGACAAAAACATCATTAATAGCACTGCTTTTTTTGGCCGCATCTCTCTTTATTTAGAGCTGGTCGAATTATCCATTTCACAATGCAAAAAGTTATTAGCTTTGCAAGGCTTCAAAGGATCTGACCTAGATTTTTTTAAGATTCTTAACATCACTGGAGGCGTGCCCTGGTATTTGGAACAGATTCAAACGCATCAAAGCGCGGAGGAAAATATTAAAAGGCTCTGTTTTGAAAAAAACGGCCTCTTAGTTCATGAATTTGATCGTATTTTTAATGATCTTTTCAGCTCCAGAGGAGATGTGTATAAAAATATCATTAAAATACTCAGCCAAGGCATGAAAGATAGAGCAGGACTGCAAAAAACAATGGCTTATTCGCCCAGCGGCACATTAAGTAATCATTTGAAAGCTCTCGAAATTTGTGGATTTATTAGCAAACATCCGGACTGGTCTTTAAAAACGGGCAAACCTGGGAAAGCAACCCTTTATCGCCTCTCTGACAACTATCTGCGTTTTTACACTCACTATATCGGACCTAACTTAGCAAAAATTAAACAGAGCTCTTTTTCAGAGGTCCCTCTTTCCAGCTTATCCGGCTGGGAACCCATGCTAGGGTTTCAATTAGAAAATCTTTTGCTCAAAAACAGATCTTCCCTTTATCAAGCCCTAGGAGTTCAACCTCAAGATATTATCATGGACAATCCTTATATTCAAAAAGCTGCAGGACGGAAAAAAGGATGTCAAATTGATTATCTGATTCAAACACATTCAAATACTCTTTATATCTGTGAAATTAAAATGCGGCGCCGTGAATTAGGTCTTGAAGTGGTCGATGCCATGAAAACCAAAATAGCCTCTCTTGCCCTTCCCAAAGGTTTCGGGATTTCTCCTGTTTTAATCCATTTAGGCCCGGTCTCAGACGCTCTCTTGAGCAGCCGCTATTTTTACCGTATCATCAACATTGCTGATTTTTGAGAATCTTTGAAAATTACTTCTCCTTACTTTAGAATACATGCTGTATGACGGATCTAGTGATAGATATTGGCAACTTTCGGGTCAAAGGCGCTTTCTTTGAACAAGAAAATATTGTGGGCCGTTTTGTCTTTCCAGTAGAAAAATTACCATTTGATTCTTTGAAATCAGTTCTAAAAAGCCGCCCTTTTAAATATGCGCTGATCGCTTCGGTCAATGCGCCAGTAGAAGAGAAAGTAAAAGCGCTCTTCTCAGAAGAAAAATGGCCTTTTAAAAAGCTTCACTTTAAAGAAATTAAAGCCAAACTAGAAGTCGATGAACCTGAAGAGGTCGGTCTAGACCGGATTGCCAACATTTATGGCGCGCTCTACCACTTTCCACAAAACGATTGCATTGTGGTCGATATCGGGACTGCGGTCACTTTTGATTTTATTAAAAAAGAGGGGATCTATTTAGGCGGGGCAATCTATCCAGGACCTGAAATAGGCGCTAAAGCGCTTGCTGAATTTACCGATAAACTGCCCTTAGTGCCTGTCCAAAAACCGCCAGAGCCGATCGCTAAAACAACGGTGACACATATCCAAAGCGGGCTTTACTGGGGGTTACTGGGAGCCATTGAAAGAATTGTGGATGAAATGCGACTAGAGCAGCCTTCCCCGAGTTCGATTAAAATTCTTGCCACTGGGGGAAAAACAAGGCCCGATGAAGCCCATGCAGATCCCTCGCACAATGAATTCATTGAAGACCTCAAAGAACTGGTCGAGTTTATTGATCCGGATCTGACGTTAAGAGGGCTAAACGAAATAGTTAAAGAGTTAAAGAAAGGAGTTTAATATGACAAACGCAAAAGAATTTGTCTTTGAAGAAGCCGCCCGCATCAAATTGCGCGAGGGAATCGAAAAATTGGCCGATGTAGTAGGCGTCACCTTAGGCCCCAAAGGCCGCTTTGTGGGGCTCTCTTCCAGTTGGGGACCTCCTAAAATCACCAATGATGGCAATAGCATTGCCAAAGATGTGGAATACAAAGATCAGTATCTAAATATGGGCGTCTCTATCGGAAAAGAGGTGGCCCAAAAAATGAAAGAAAAATGCGGCGATGGCACCACCTCCACCATCTTGCTACTAAGGGCACTGGTGCAAAATGGGGTGAAAAATATCGCCTCTGGTTCCAGCCCCATCGAAATTAAGCGGGGAATGGAAAAAGCGGTCGATGCGATCCTCGCCCAATTAGATCAGCTGGCGATCCCAGTCAAAGAGGAATCGGCTATTGCTACAATTGCCACTGCCTCTGCTTCTGGCAATGAGGAGATAGGCCGTTTTATTAGTGAAGCCTTTAAAAAGGTAGGAAAATCGGGCGTGATTACCATAGAAGAAGGCAAAGGCACCGAAACAATTCTTGAAACGGTGGAAGGGATGCAATTTGATCGTGGTTATACAAGCGCCTATTTTTGCACTCATGCCGAAACACTCTCCGTTCAGATGGACGAGCCGCTTGTGTTGGTGACGGATAAAAAAATCTCTTCGATTCAAGAACTATTGCCTATCTTACAAGCCACTTCAGCAGCGGGCCGCGCCCTTTTAATCATTGCCGATGATATTGAAGGGGATGCGCTCTCTACATTAGTGGTCAATAAACTGCGCGGGACTTTAAAAGTGTGCGCCGTGAAAGCGCCTGGCTTTGGAGACCGCAGAAAAGCGCTATTGCAAGATATTGCGATTCTCACAGGGGCCACTTTAGTGTCCGAAGATACGGGCACAACGCTGAAAGATGCGGATAACTCCTATTTAGGTAGTGCCGAAAAAATTCTGATCACTAAAGAGCATACCACCATCGTCAATGGAAAAGGAACAAAAGAGGCCATTGCACAACGGATTAAACAGCTCGAAAATGAAAGCAAGGCTAGCACCAGTTCTTATGACAAAGAGAAATTGGACGAGCGCAAAGCAAAATTGACCGGTGGCGTGGCTGTCATCCGTGTCGGCGCTCCCACAGAGCCTGCCATGAAACAGAATAAGCAGATGTTTGAAGATAGTTTGAATTCCACACGCGCTGCCATTGAAGAAGGGATCGTTCCTGGCGGAGGCATGGCCCTTTTAAGAGCCAGCCGCACTGTTGAAAAATTAAAACTTAGCCGGGAAGAGATGATTGGCGCTGCCACCGTTTTAAAAGCGTGCGAAGCCCCTTTCAAACAACTTGTTGCTAATAGCGGCTTTGATCCTTCTGTCTATTTAGAAATGGTGCTCTCTCAAAAAGAGACCTTTGGCTTTAATGTGCTTTCAGAACAGATGGAAGACCTGCAAAAGTGTGGCGTGATGGACCCACTGAAAGTGGTCAAAAACAGCCTCCAATTTGCTGCCTCGGCCGCAGGCGTTGTGCTGCTCTCTGAAGCACTCATCGGAAATGCACCTGAAGATGAAAAATAGACAGGTGGCCGTAATTCCTTCGAAGGGCATCGGTGATGCCCTTCTAATGATGATCGCCTCGCATCAGCTGCTTCTTCACGGCTATGAGGTGACCACTTTCCATGAAAAGCTAAAAGAGCTACAAGACTGGTTTGTGGGCCATCGCTTTGCAAAAAAAGAGACGCTAGAGACAGGACACTATGAACTGATTATCGCACAAAATGATAATTCCCCTTTTATCTCCTCACTAATTGAAAAAGCAAGAGCACCGCTCTCCATTTTTTATCCCAGCTATCATAGCTACAAACATGCTCCGCTTTTCAAGTTAGACCAGGTCTTTAACGCAGCGCAGCCCATGGCTGATAATATTGCAGCAAGTATAAGCCGGCTGCTGGGCGGTTCTCCTTCTAAAGAGAATGGACTGTGCGCTCCCAACCATTTAACACACCGCAAATATCAAAAACGGATCGTCCTTCATCCCACAAGTAGTCTGCCTTCGAAAAATTGGTCACCCGTTAAATTCCTGAAAGTAGCGGCCCATTTAAAAAGAAAGGGATATGAACCGGTCTTTGCAGTGAGTATGGAAGAAAAAAAAGCGTGGGACTTTTTATCTTTCGAACTCCAAGCGTTTGACCGCTTGGATGCTTTAGCTGCCTTTCTTTTTGAGTCGGGTGGTCTGATTGGCAATGACTCCTTACTAGGTCATCTGGCCTCTAATTTACAGATTCCGACTCTGGTCATTGCAGATAACCCTCACCTTCTTGCTCTGTGGCGCCCCGGCTGGCTTTTGGGCGCAGTTGTCACCCCGCCTGCTTGGGTTCCTAGTAAAATCAGAGAACGTTTTTGGCGGTCTTTAATTTCTTCCAAAAAAGTTGCAAACTATTTCAGCTAACCTTATTTTGAAAGTAGGATGAACAAGAATAGACAGCCTCTAGATGCCAGTGTGCGCAAAAAAGTGAACAAAAATGTGTACACAGGACAGAGCGCTTTTGCAAAAAGACAACCCCCGCTCACCTCAGATCAGCTTACCCCAAACGATCTTTTGAAAAAATATCCCCCTAAATTGCGACAGGCAGATAAACGGCTGCTCGATTCTGAACTCAAAAATATGAAGATTAAAAAGAAGGTGGATACTGTCTCTTATCATACCCATTCCAAAAGGACCACGCCTGGACAAGTCGAAGGCCGCGATGCCGCCCCTGCCCACGTGCATAAAGAATCAACACGCTGGAATAAAAATCTCAAATTACAGAATGTGGCTCGAAATAAATCTTTAACAAAACGACTTTCAAAGAAAAAATAAGACTTTAAAAATTTCTTATCCTATCATCCTGCCGCGCTAGCGATCCTCTTTATCCTGTTTGGAGTTAATGGACCTCGGACTCGGGCACGGGCACGTTTATGAAGAGATATACCCCAAAAAGGGGGATTCCGTTTATGATAAGCAATAGATGGCCCCGATCAAACTAGCACATATTTCCGACCTCCATTTTAGCACCCCGTCGCTCAATCCTGCACAGATTTTTTCAAAACGATGGCTAGGCAATTTAAATTCTGTTCTCTTCCGCAAGAGCCACTTTTCCCATGAGCGGCTTTCAGATTTAAAAAATCTTTTTAAAAAGCAGCAGATTTCTCATGTGCTCATTTCTGGGGATATTTCTACTACATCGCATAAAGAGGAATTTCTGATTGGAAAAAGCTTTGTTGAAGAGCTCACCAAAGAAGGTTTTGAAGTGTTCACGATCCCGGGCAACCATGACCATTACACAAAAAGGGCTTATAAGAAAAAGCTGTTCTACCACTATTTCGATGCCTCTTTTGAAGCAGCATCTGCTTACAATTTAAAAGACCATGGACTAACGATTAAAAACTTAAGGAACAACTGGCAGCTCATTGCACTGGACACTACCTGTTTGCCTACCCTACTAGCTTCGCAAGGTCACTTCTCGCCTGCTTTAGAAAAACATCTGGAAGAGGCGCTCTCTTCACTGAAAGGACAAAATATTATTCTGGCCAACCATTTTCCCTTTTTCCAGCATGAAAATTTACGAAAACGGCTCATTCGCGGCGACGCCATGAAACGGCTTTTTGTCGAGCACCCCAACATCCGTCTCTATCTGCATGGGCATACCCACCGTTTCTGCGTAGCCGATTTACGTGTTAGCCATCTGCCTATTATTTTAGATCCAGGCAGCACCTGCCATCGTACGAAAGGAGGCTGTCATATTCTTCAGATCGATTCTGCAGGCTGCCATTTGGAAATGTTCAAATGGGACGAGGAATGGAAACTTTTTCAAGAGCATCAATTTAAATGGTAAAACCTTGGTACAAAGATGGGCTTCGTTTTGCATGCACGCAATGCGGAAAATGTTGCACCGGCGCTCCTGGGTATGTTTGGGTGAGCGAAGAAGAAATTCTGGAGATGGCCACCTTTTTAAGAATTACTAAAGAAGAATTTATCCGCACCTATACGCGGCAAGTCAATGGACGGCTTTCCCTAAAAGAATTTCCTAAAAGCTACGACTGTATTTTTCTGAGAGGCAAACAGTGTCTCCTCTATGGATCGCGGCCCAAACAATGCCGCACTTTCCCCTTTTGGCCAGAAAATGTAGAATCTAAGGAAAATTGGGAAGAGACATCCAAGCGCTGTGAAGGCATCAACCACGAACATGCGCCTGTAATTCCTCTTTCTGAAATTGAAAGGCAGCTCAAAATTTTAGATGACTAAATTAGACAATTTTCCGCCTGATGTTCAAGAACGTATCCGGCAGTGGCTTGCGCCTCCTTTCGATTTGGCGACGCAGCAAGCTGTACAGGCGCTTCTCCAATATGACTCTAAACAACTTTTAGATGCTTTTTCTTCAACGCTGGCCTTTGGCACAGGAGGCATGCGCGGCCTGATGGGACCTGGTACCACACGGATGAATATTTATACAGTGCGTATCGCCACGCAAGGACTTGCCAACTATATTATCAAACAGAGCAAAAGCGAAAAAAAACAGGCGGTTTTCATCAGCTATGATTCGCGCCACTTTTCAGAGTTATTTGCGCACGAAGCGGCCGCTGTGTTGGCAGGCAATGGCATTGGAGTGCATCTCACCTCAGAAATCCGCCCCACACCCTACGTTTCGTTTGGATTGCGCCATGAAGGCTGCATTGCGGGAATCATGATTACTGCGTCCCATAACCCTAAAGAATACAATGGCTACAAAGTTTATTGGAGTGATGGAGGGCAAGTGGTCCCGCCCCATGACAAGGGCATCATTGCTGAGGTCCATGCGATTCCTGATTTGGGCCATGTAAAATATGCACCTGAAAGTCCGCTAATTACGAAGGTTCCTCTCACTTTAGATTTAGACTATATTGCGGCGATCCGGAAGGTACAGCTAGATCCTCAAGAAAATAAACGGGTCGGCCACTCTTTAAAAATTGTGTACACCCCTGTACATGGGACAGGACTGAAACTGGTGCCGCGTGCGCTAAAAGATTGGGGATTTACAACCATTAGTTTAGTGGGTGCGCAGAGCGTTCCTGATGGGAATTTTCCTACAGTAAAAGTGCCCAATCCGGAATATGCAGAAACACTACAATTAGGCATCGAGCAGCTGATGGCCACCAGCTCTGATATTTTGCTTGCCACCGATCCCGATGCAGACCGTGTGGCAGTGGCTGCAGTCCATCATGGAAAACCCATTATCCTTAATGGCAATGAGATCGCCTCCATTTGCGTGGAATATATCTGCCAGAAATTAAAAGAAAAAAGCAAAATGCCCAAAAATGGGGCTGTAGTGACCACCATTGTCTCTACAGACATGCTTCGGGCCATTTGTAAAGAGTATGGCTGTAGCTGTATCGAAGTGCTGACCGGTTTTAAATATATTGGCGAGTGCATCCATAAGTGGGAGCTTTCCAAAGAGCACCAATTTCTTTTTGGAGCTGAAGAATCTTATGGCTATCTGATTGGCACCCATTCTCGGGATAAAGATGCGGTTGTGTCTGCCTGTCTTCTAGCGGAGATTGCCCTCTTTATGAAAATCGAAGGCAAAACACTCCTCGATTTTCTTTACGATCTTTATAAAAAATATGGCATTTTTAGAGAAAAACAGCTGACAATCGACTTCCCCGATGCGCATGAAAAGATGAACCAGACAATGCAAAAATTAAGAACTCATCCGCCCAAGCAGATTTTAAATAAAAATGTGACCGCTATAGAAGACTATCTGCATGGTTTTAATGGACTGCCCCCTTCTGATGTGCTGCTATTTCACTTGAGCGATGAGAGCAAATTGGTGGTCCGCCCTTCGGGGACAGAACCCAAATTGAAAATTTATGCAGGAGTGCGCCTCAAATCTTTTTCTTCTTTGCAAGAGGGAATTACAAAGGCCGACCAAACATTAGACCAGCTTTTAAAGGCCATGCTTGAATCTATCCAACTAAAATGAAAAACATGCTTTTTGAACGGTTTATTTTACTTGGATAGATTCATGATGCATTATAAAAAAGCGCTTGTGACAGGGGCTACTTCAGGCATGGGAGAAGCGCTTTGCTATGTTTTAAATGACAAGGGAATCCCGCTAATTATTTCAGGGCGAGATGAAAAAAAATTAGCAGAGCTTGCCGCCACATTTAAAGATTGCATCACAGTTCCTGTCGATCTTGCCCGTCCAGATGAAAGAAAAAAACTCACCCGAGTGATCCAGGAGCAGGCCCCTGATCTGGTGATCAATGATGCAGGATTTGGACTTTATGGAAATGTGTTAGATTATTCCACACAGCAACAACTTGATATTTTAGAGGTCAACGCTAACGCTCTTTTGGAAATTTCCATTGAAGCAGCGCGTGCCTTGGCGGCGCAAAAAAGAAAAGGGACCATACTCAATATCGCCTCGGCTGCGGCTTTTTTCCCATTTCCTGCTTTTAGCGTTTACGCTGCTTCTAAAGCGTTTGTGAAAGAGTTTTCACAAGCATTTGATTTTGAAATGGCCCCTCTAGGAATACGGATTCTTTGCGCCTGCCCTGGACAGGTCAATACAAAATTCCGTGAGAGTGCATCAAAAAAAGAAGAAGGATCAGGGGTCATTAGCAAGATGGCCATTTCTAAAGAAAAGGCGGTCAAAATGCTCTGGGACCAGATCGAAAAACAGATCCCTTTAAGAGTCTTTGACTGGCGCACTCACTTGATGATTTACATTTCCCGTTTGTTTCCAATACGGTACGTCCAATCTGTACTGCAAAAAAACATCCTAAACAGAAACTGAGTCATCTGCATCAGGTGTATCTGACTTTGAATCGCTTTTATCAACAGCAGGCATGTTCGATTTTACTAGCCAAATGGAGGTTGATAAGAGCATCCCTAAGTCTTTTGCTGAAATTTCAGAGTCAGGGTTTTCTAAGTTTTCTAAGTCGTCTTCGAATTCATCGATACTTAGTGTTCGTGCTTCTGGGATTTGTAGCATTTTACCTTTCTGAACCAGCACCCTTAATTCTTCTATTTGTTGACGTAGTGCTGCCTTTGCTACATCTGTTACAGGTTGCGAAGGGCTAGAAGTAATAGGGCTTATAGGTCTTGATGAGCCCTCTTCTGATGAAGAAGTAGTAGAAATTGGGTTTATTGAATTTGACATATTTATCTCCTTATTTTTATTAAAAAAGTAACTATTATTATACTATTTATAATAATTAAATTCAAGTTACATAACTAACTGAAAATAAAGGAGTTATAATTAATAAAGCATGGGTTGGCGGCATTTGCGCTCTTCTTGAGCCTTTTCAGGGTATTTGACACGCAAATGGCCTGTAACAGATAAAGTTCTCACAAAGCTTTTTTTCGCCAGCCCCAGCTCTTCAAAAGTGAGCTGGCACTCGTCCAACTGGCCATCTTCTAGCTTTTCCGCGACCAGGGTATCGACAAGTTCTGTAAGTGTCCTTTCATTGATCTCTTCCAAACAGCGTGAGGCAGCTTCAATGGTATCTGCCAGCATGATCAATGCAGATTCCCGTGTGTGTGGTTTGGGGCCGGGATAGCGGAACAATTTTTCCTCTACCTTTTCTTTTTCTGGGAGCAGCTGCATCTGTTTGCGATAAAAGTAATAAACCAATGTCGTGCCATGGTGCTGGCTAATAATATCGATAAAGCATTGCGGCAGGTGATGTTTTCGTGCGAGCGCCTCCCCTTCAGGGATATGGGCCACGATCACTTGAGTCGATTCTAAAGGCGTGAGAAGCTGGTGGATATTAAAGGCGGCCATCTGGTTTTCAGTGAAATATTGGGGATTAAACAGTTTGCCAATATCGTGATATAAAGTCGCCACGCGGCATAAAAGACCATTGGCACCAATAGCGCGCGCTGCACTTTCAGATAAATTTCCCACAACAAGGGAATGCTGGTAGGTGCCAGGCGCTTCCGTACTAAGTCGACGCAACAGTTCATTGTTGGGGTCCATATATTCCATGAGTGTCATATCGGTCATCACATGGAAAGTCGACTCTAAAAGAGGCAGTAGCCCGACAATGAGTAAAGCAATAAAACTGATAAAAATAAATGAACTTGCTAAATCTTGCATCAAATGGATCGGACTGAAAAGATTCTGCGCAAAATTCAGGGCAAAGATCACAGGCATACAGACAAGCCACACTTTGGCAAGGACCGAAAAGACCTCTTTGCGTTTGTGCATCTTTTTGGCAAACATGATGGTGACCCAGGAAGCAATCAAATTAATGATCAGAAAGCGGTGATGATCTAAAGCGAGGGTCACCCCTAAAATAATGGTCAAAAAAGCGGAGGCAAATAGAGCAATATCCGCGCTCACAAGCACATAAATCAAAATAGAAGCAAATGGGATCAAAATAGGATAACGGAAAATATCGATCAGATAGGTGACTTTGTCCACAAGCAGATATTCGGCACCTTTGGAAAGAAGCAGCGATAGGGTCACAATGGTCACAAGCAGTGTGATCTTCTGCAGAGAATTGAGCATGTCGCGATGGTTGATCCGGAAATAGACAATGCTAAGCACTGAAAAAAGCAGCGAGAGCAAAATGCTTCCAATGATGGTTCGAGGGGCCCATAGATCTCGCTCCTTGCTGACCGCTTCTTTCATCGCTTGCAGCATCGCTAAATGGCGCGTGGTGACCCGTTCACCCGGATCGATGATCCGCGTGCCTGCCTTGACTTGGGTATATTGGTGGGGAATGCTATCTTGGACAATCTGTCTTAAACTTCTCTCCCCTGTCAAATCTTCTTTCAATTGCCACTGCTGCTTTTGAAACGCATTGAGAATAAATTGTGCCGATTCTACATGGTATTTAGTCTGGAATATTTTTTGAGAGATTTTGGCCCAAAACGCTTCAGGCAATAATAGAGCCTGCTCAGGATTTGGAGGAGTCAAAGAGAAATCTTCCAAACGGTTCAGCTGATAATCTCTGATTTTTTGTAATGTTCTATTATTAGTAAATCGGGCCTGTAATAGAGCCTCCTCGAGGGCATCTGCTCCCTTATACATCTCTTCAAAAGTACTATGTTCTAGCTGATCGCGCCATTCCTGATGAGTGAGCAGATAGCTTTCAAAATCAAAACGGACCTGGTTGACCTGTTTTTCATCTAAACGAAAAATTTTTCCAATATCGCGTAGTGACTGCTGTTTTAAGATGAAAGTGGCCTGTTCATCAGGAAATTCAAAATCGACCTGAGCAATCAGATACCGTTCCGCAATGCTATTGAGATCGAGCATTTCCATGCGCACTTGGCGAAAATGGAGAAAAAATGAAAGGGCAACAAAGAACATGAAGGCGATCAGCAGCCGTCTTCCAAATTGACCCTCTCCGAGCCAATTCTTCCAACTTGCCTTTGAAGATGGACCTGACGTCATGTACATATTGCAATCATAGCAAAAGCCTCTTAACAGTGATAGCGCATTCCATCCCTTGCCCCTGCCCTTACCCTTACCCTTGCCCAATTCTGAATTCCGTTAAAAATACCATTAGTTTATAATTGGGTCCATGGGTGACTATCAAATTATTTCTAGAAAGTACCGCCCCAAACGTTTTAGTGAAGTCGTCGGGCAAACTGCCATCGTCCAGACCTTGACCAATGGCTTAAAATCGGGTCGTACCGCACAGGCTTATCTTTTTTGCGGCCCCAAAGGAACGGGCAAGACTACCTTAGCTCGTATTCTGGCAAAAGCGCTCAATTGCACACAACCGAATGGTGACTGCGAGCCCTGCAATCAGTGCACCTCCTGCCTTGACATCACCGCTTCTCGTTCTATGGATGTGATGGAGATCGATGGCGCTTCGAATCGTGGCATCGATGATATCCGCAAACTCAATGAAACAGTCGGTTATGCCCCTACGTCAGGTAAACATAAAATTATTATTATTGATGAAGTTCATATGCTCACAAAAGAGGCGTTTAATGCCCTTTTGAAAACGTTAGAAGAACCACCTAAACACGCCAAATTTTTCTTTGCGACAACGGAACCTCATAAAGTGCTCTCCACTATTGTCAGCCGCTGCCAGAGATTTGATTTGTGCCGCCTTAGTCTATCTGCAATCAAAGAGAAAATTGGTCAAGTACTAGAAAGTATCGGCATCCAAATGGAACCAGGGGCCCTCCACTGTTTGGCCGAGCGGGCAGAAGGCTCATTGCGCGATGCAGAATCTCTACTGGATCAATTGATCAGCTATGGGCAAAATCCGATCTCTTTGCAATTAGTACAAAACTGTTTTGGCCTCCCCTCCCATCATGATCTTTTTGCACTCGATCTTGCAATTTTAGAAGGTAGACTCAATTTTGCATTTGATTGCGCCCAAAAGATCTATGATTCTGGAAAAGATTTCTCTGTTTTTATGGATGCATTATTGGAACATTTCCGCCATCTGCTGCTTCTGAAATTAGGAAAAGCACCCTTCTTTTTGCCTGAAGAGTTAAGGGAGAATTATGTGAAAAGTGCAGAGAATTATACCCAGGAACACTGTCTTTATATTTTAGATGTTCTCATAGAATGGCAGGGCTATTTTACCAAAAATAGTTCTAAACAGATCACGTTAGAAATGGTGCTCTCCCATCTGATCCGTAGCCGTCATCGCGCCTCTTTAGATAGTTTAGTGAAACGGCTTTGCGAATTAGAAGGGAAACCCCCAATAGAAACAAAAAAAGTGGAAACGCCTCCAATTGTAGAAAAGAAGGTCGAACGCTACGACTTAAAAGCAGAGGCAGCTCAAGAAGAAAAAATGCATCCAAGTCGCTATGATACGCTTGTGCGTTTTGCAGCGGTAGAATTGGAAGGCACTATTAATAATAGGAGTTAAAAAATGGGAAGTGGATTTTCAAAAATGAAAAAACAGGCGCGCGCCATGCAAGAACAGTATGCAAAAATGCGCGAAGACATGAAAAATACAGAAGCTGTGGGCAGCAGCGGCAATGGGCTTGTCACCGTCACTTTAAATGGTGAAAAAGAGATGAAAAAGATTCAAATCAAACCAGAATGCGTCGATCCGAGTGACATTGAAGGGTTAGAAGATCTCATTAAAGCGGCCTACAATGAGGCAAGCAAAAAAATCGAT
>CAZMTP010000020.1:0-26153 GCA_964569185.1 uncultured bacterium | reverse complement strand
ATCGCGTGCTCGTGGATTTTGTTTAAGCAGCCCACTTCATAAGACCAGTCAAAAGGAAAAAAACAGGCAGGGGAAGAAAGAACAAATTCCAGAGGGTCATCTGTTGCAGTGGCATCTTTCGCATTTAATAGTTCTGTCAAAATGAATTGTAATAAAAGTGCTTTATTTTGTTCTTCGCCCACAGTGCGCATGGAAAATGGAGAATACAAATAAACGGAGGAACGTGACGTTGGAGCCATGGTTTTTATCCTATTAGTTGGGAGGTTGCTATGTTGTAGACAAGTACTAGAAAACAGAAATCTAAGTCAAGAGATTAATTTTCGTCTGAGAATAAAGCAGCGGTGTAGGCTTCGGGATCAAAGGGCATCAGATCGTCGATTTCTTCGCCCACCCCGATCCATTTAACGGGGATTTTTAATTTGTCGTAAATGGGAAGGATCACGCCTCCTTTGGCAGTGCCGTCCAGTTTCGCCAAAATAATTCCTGATAGCGGCGTGTATTGATTGAAAATCAGGGCTTGATCGACCGCATTTTGTCCTGAAGTGGCATCAAGCACAAGCAGCGTTTCATGAGGACTAGAAGGAACCACTTTAGCGCAGACACGCTGGATTTTTTGCAGCTCATGCATTAAGTCTTCTTTATTTTGCAAACGCCCCGCTGTATCAATGATCACAAGATCATTGCCGCGCGCTTTGGCTGCTGTGAGCGCATCGAAAGCCACAGCTGAGGGATCGCTGCCCGGTTTTGATTTCACAATCTCAATGGAAATGCGACTGGCCCATAAAGCCAATTGATCAATGGCTGCAGCACGGAATGTGTCGCCGGCGGCCAGCAGCACCTTTTTTCCTTCTTTTTGCATCTGCCTTGCTAATTTTGCAATGGAGGTGGTCTTGCCGCTACCATTAACTCCCACAATTAAGATCACATGCGGCTCATGAGGAGGAGTCGCTTTTGTTATTGCTTTGCTAGGCTGCTGCAGAATTTCTAATGCTTTTTTCTTAAAGCAGTCTAGAATTTCTCCCATAGAGGCATCCGGTTTTTGCTTTAAGAGGCGGCGGACACTTTCCACGAGTTGATTGGAGAGCGTACTACCCAGATCGGCTTCATATAGAATTTTTTCTAACTCTTCGAAAATAGAGTCATCGCGGGGGCCTTTAAAAAGAGCTTTTAGGCGGCCACTTAAAAACGATTGTGTTTTAAACAGCGCATTTTTGATCTTTTGATAACTATTTTGAATAAAACGTAACATATAAATTCTATTCTATCATATAAGAACTTTATGAACACTCATGAATATCAGGCGAAAGAGATCTTAAAAAAGTATGGAATACCGATCCCTGAATTTGGTGTGGCCTCCAACGAACATGAGGTGCGCGCTGTCATTGAGCGTTTGAAACTCAAAGAGGCGGTGATTAAAATTCAGGTCCATGCGGGCGGGAGAGGGAAGGCCGGCGGGGTCAAATTTGCTAAAAGCCCCAAAGAAATTGTGGAAATTGCCGATAAACTTATCGGCATGAAAATGGTCAATAACCAGACAGGCCCGCTAGGCGTTGTGGCCGATAAAGTGCTTATTTCTGTCCCTGCAGACATCAAAAAAGAATATTATATCGGGGCTATTATTGATCGAGAAAAGGCACGCCCTGTGCTGATTGCCTCTCCAGAAGGCGGCGTAGATATCGAAGAGGTGGCGGCTAAAACTCCAGAAAAAATCCTCACGCTTCCGATTGGCCTCGATGGAAAAATGAAATCGTACCATCTGCTCCGGCTAACCAATTTTATGGGATGGAAAGAAGATAAAGCGAAAGTGGGACGGCAGATTGCTGCAGGACTGGCTAGAGCTTTCATCGATGTGGATGGCTCTCTTTTGGAGATTAATCCGCTCATTGAAACGCCTAAAGGAGAGCTTTTAGCGCTGGATGCAAAACTTAGTGTGGACGACAACGCGCTCTTTCGTCAGCCAGAAATTGCTCAATTTTATGATCCGGGCCAGCAAAGCCCAAGCGAAGTGGCAGCCAAACAGTTTGATCTTGCCTATATTGCTCTTGATGGCACTATCGGCTGCATGGTCAATGGCGCTGGCCTTGCCATGGCCACAATGGATATCATCCAGCATTATGGGGGTAAACCTGCCAACTTTTTAGATGTGGGCGGCGGCGCTTCCAAAGAAAAAGTGGCCGAAGGATTTAAGATCATTTTATCCGATCCAAAAGTAAAAGCGATCTTAGTCAATATTTTTGGCGGGATCATGAACTGCGCTGTGCTTGCAGAAGGGATCATTGCGGCAGCAAAAGAAGGGGGCATTAAAGTGGCTCTTGTGGTCAGAATGGAAGGGACCAATGTGGATCAAGGAAGAAAACTGCTCAAAGATTCAGGACTTGCCATTATCAATGCAGAGAGTTTGGCAGATGGTGCAGAAAAGGTGGTCAGCTTTATTAGGAAATAATAGATGGCAATCTTAATTGGAAAAAATACACGCGTAATCACGCAAGGCATTACAGGGCAGGCAGGACGCTTTCATACAGAGCAGTGTCTAGAATATGGCTCTAAATTTGTGGGCGGCGTGACTCCAGGCAAAGGAGGCGACAAAGTGTTGGATCTTCCTGTCTTTGATACTGTTTATGAAGCCAAAAAAGCGGTCCAGCCCGATGCGAGTGTGATTTTTGTGCCTGCTCCTTACGCAGCCGATGCGATTTTAGAGGCCGAAGATTCTGCGATTCCGCTCATTGTATGCATCACTGAGGGCATTCCGATCCGCGATATGTTGGAAGTGAGCCGAGTGATGCGCACTAGCAAAACCAGCCGTCTGATTGGCCCCAATTGCCCCGGAATCATTACAGTGGGCGAATGCAAAATTGGGATTATGCCTGGTTATATTCACAAGAAAGGCAAAGTGGGCATCGTGTCTAAATCGGGAACACTCACCTATGAGGCGGTGTGGCAAACATCGCAGTTGGGCCTTGGGCAGACAACTTGCGTCGGTATTGGCGGCGATCCACTCAATGGCACCAATTTTATCGATGTGTTAGAGCTATTTGAAAAAGATAAACAGACTGAGGCCATTTTGCTGATTGGAGAGATTGGAGGAAATGCAGAAGAAGAGGCCGCAGAGTGGATCAAAAAAAAGGGAACGAAACCTGTGGCTGCTTTTATTGCAGGTAGGACAGCCCCGCCTGGAAAAAGAATGGGCCATGCAGGAGCGATTATCTCTGGCGGCAAAGGAACAGCAGAAGAAAAAATCCACGCCTTGAAAAAAGCAGGCGTCACCATTGCCGAGTCGCCCGCAGAGATGGGAAAAGCGATGCAATCTGCCATGAGAAAGGAAAAGTAAAATGATCCGCATTCCAGGAAGAATTCCGATTATTATCCATCCCGCCTTCTGGCTCGTCGCTGCCATGATCGGATTTTTCAATAGCCTCACCTTTACAGGCACACTGATCTGGATGTTTGTGATCCTGATTTCTGTCTTAGTGCATGAAATGGGCCATGCGCTCACTGCAGTGCTCTTTGGATTGAACCCGCGCATTGAACTGGTAGCCCTGGGAGGATTGACCTATCACAAAGGAGATAAACTTCCCTTTTGGAAACAGTTTTTTATCGTTTTAAATGGCCCGCTTTTTGGATTTTTTCTTTTTTTGATCGCTTATGCGCTGATGCAATTTCCCCAGTTCACGGATGGGACCATAGGGAAGATGACCTACTATTTTTATTGGGTCAATTTGGTCTGGACCATTCTGAACTTGGTGCCGGTCATGCCTTTAGATGGCGGGCAGCTACTGCGCATATTACTTGAGGGGATTTTTGGGTTAAAAGGCTTTAAGTATGCACTGGTGATCGGCACGGCCATCGCAGGCATCTTGAGCCTTGGTTTTTTTCTCTTTCAAAATTTTCTCATTGGAGCGCTCTTTTTTCTTTTCGCTTTTCAAAGTTATGATATCTGGCGCTCCACCCGCCATCTTTCAGATAAGGACCGCAGCGAAGATTTAAAAGGAGAATTTGAGAAAGCAGAAGTAGATCTTCAAGCAGGGAGAAAAGAGCAGGCGGCGCAGGAGTTTGAACGGATCCGCACAGAAGCCAAACAAGGGATGTTGTATAGTTTGGCCACGCAATATCTGGCCTTTTTAAAATATGATCAGGGCGATCTGAAGACAGCATACACACTGTTACAATCTATCCGCGAGGAACTATCGCCGGAGGCGCTCTGTCTGCTCCATCGCGTCGCTTATGAGACCAAAGATTATGTAACAGTGGCAAAACTAGCAGGCAGCTGTTTTCAAACAATGCCCTCGGCAGAGGTGGCGCTGCGCAATGCCCATGCCCATGCGTCGCTTGCTGAAGCACGCGCCGCTGTCGGCTGGTTAGAAACTGCCTTTCAGGAAGGGTTGAATCATCTAGGCAAAGTGATGCAGGACAAGATCTTCGATCCTATCCGCGGGGACGCGCACTTCCAGGCCTTCCTGAAACACCACAAAGAATAATTCGAATCCAACAGGATAAAGAAGATCGCTAAAGCGGCAAGATGCGTAGGATAAAAGAATAAGGTGTCTGTTTGATCCTGCTTATCCTGCCGCTTTAGCGATCCTTTTCATCCTGTTTAGTTTGGCAAAAGCACATTTAATAAAGCAGTACTTTCTGTTATAATTTTAACTCTTATTTAAAAGGTTATCGATGAGATAAAGGAACTCTTTTTGAAACTCTTTCTTTTCAAAGGGAAGCGGGGCGTTTTTCAGTGAATGGCGACGCTCAAACGCTTTTTTAAGCAAGGGAAGCAGCCTATCTTTGTTGCGTTTGAGGCTGTTTTTAAAGAGCCCTCTGCCCGAGATTTTAAAGCGGAAGCCCATCTCCATTTTGATGCAGAACTTCATATTGAACACTTCCCAAGTCATGAGCGCAAAGGGCGCATGGAAAATCATAGGCAGTTTTTTGGAAAGCGCTTCATTGGTGGTGCAGCCACCCGGCTTTGTGATCAGCACGGAAGCAATGCTCATCAAATCGGCTACCTGCTCGGTTGCCGGGATCCCTTGAATCGTCACCTGCTTGCTGACCGGCTTAAGCTGGTTGACCTGCTCTGACATTTTCTGATTTTCATTGTTGGACTGATCTCCACAAAGACAGAGCACATGGATCGGATAAAGTCCTCCATTGAGCTGTTGCAGATCTTCTTCTTTAAACTCGGCTAAAATGGCGGCATATTTTTTAATCGCCAGTCCTGCATTGCCTCCCATCATGATCAATATCACTTGGGCGTCTTCTGCAATTTTAAACTGTTTTCGGATCAGCTGCTCTGGATTGCTATGGTAGAACGAGGCGCGTACAGGAAATCCGCTCACATGGGTCTTTTCGCGCGGGATGGTTTTTTCCATGATGTGGCGCATTTCTGGATCTTCATAGGCCAGTGTCATCCGGTAGCGCGGATAATTTAAATCGCAGGTCATCTTGTCCATGTTTTTAATGAAGAAGCGGGTATCTAAATCGGTAGTCACAAAAAGGACGGGCAGGTCCAGCTCCTTGGCCACATTTAAAAACATCGCATTCATAATGGGGAAGCAGGAGATGATCATATCAGGATTTTGCTTCAACACTTCTAAACGGATGAGTCGCTCGATATTTTCTTGCTGCATCATGATAAAAAAGGGCCCGACCGAATACATCAGCTTCAGCCATTCAAATTCTTCATTTTTGAGCAGCCGGTTGTATAGCTTTTCCTGAGAAAAATCTAAGAGCATTTTTTTCAGCAGGTCGGAAGAGGCAAGCGTCTCTTCTAGTGTGCTAGCCACTAAAATGTGACAGTGGCGGTTTGTATACTCTGCCATCGCTTTGGCCGTGCTTAAATGGCCTTTGCCGCCGCCGCAAGTAAAGATCAGAAGAGAAGGATTATTAGACAACTGATTTTTAGAAGGAGGAACTGCTTCTTCCTGGAGGTCGATCACCCGGTTATTCACCGGCCAAAACTCATTGATATTCTCTGCAAAATGGCACATGCAGCAGAGGTGGACGCTTTGCGGCTCATCGAAGAGTTTGCTTCTAAGCGCTCCATAGGCATCGTTGATTTTTTGGAAATTTTTTCGGAACTTGCCAATCACAATGGCGCGCTGCGTCTCAGTAAGAATTGGAAAGATAGAGCTTGAAAGCGCTTTTCCTAAATATTTATGAAAATTTGACAGCTCCCTTTCAAAGAAGTCACATTGTAAAGACAAAGGACCAGAGCGGTCTTTATTGGAGGCGATCTCTTGAAGATCGGCCTCGATTTCGCACAGGGTCTGTTCCCACAAATTTAGCTGTTCAATACAGCTGCAGAAACGATTTAAGTATTCCAGTTCATCGTCACTGTTTTGCAACTGCTTAAGAAAATCTTCTAAGAAGAGTTTATCTTGTACTGTGAGAGAAAAGCTCTGCTCCTTCAGGATGTTTTTTAAGATCCTCTGGATTTTTTTGCTTAGATCGGCCTCTTTCAGATTTTTAAATTCGGAAGGCGATTCCACGTTAAGAAGATCGAACCAAGAATAAAGTGTGTGTTGGATACAGCGGATGCCCACCTCTAAAAGAAAATGGCTTTTGTGGGGATTTGTCAGATAAAGACTCAGCTGTTTCTCCAATTCAATGGAGTCATGGAGGATGTCTTTGTCCTTCGCAAGACGATAGCTGAGTTGCAGATCGAGATAGCGATAGACAAGATCGACCTCGCCGCGCAGGAGCAATGTTTTCAAGTGAGTGCATTCTTCTTCAGAGATCCAAATCTCATTCCACTCATCAAGCAGGGCAATGGTCTGCTCGAGAAATGTCTCATCTTGTATTGACGAACTGATCCAGTGGTTCAGATGTTGTGGTTCAATATGGTTTTGCGGCCATCGAAGCAGCATGAAAAATCCAATTTCAAATCACGATTCCTCTTTTATAACAGAGACTTTGCCTTTCAGAGAAGCAAGAACAGATTGACAACTAAATTTAAAAAAATTAATTACATCCTTAGAGTAGGAGTGTCTATGTCCAAGAACAGACGTGAGTGGCAAGAGAATCCCAAAAAGAATCGGAAAGACAAATTTAATAGACAGGAAGAAGAGTTTGAAAGTTTAGAAGATCGTGAGCGTCCCAATTTTTTTAAAGAAGAAAAGCGCAAAGAGAAAAAACGTAAAAGCGCGTGAGGAAGGTTTCAATGGCACGTTATGGAAAAAAATCGCAAGAGATGGTGCGCACCGCACTGCATAAATATAAAGAGGGAAAGCTAAAAAGTGGACGCACAGGCGCAAGAGTGAGAAGCAGACAGCAGGCGATCGCTATTGGACTTTCAGAGGCGCGCAAAAAAGGCGCCAAAGTCCCCAGACGCGCCGCTTAAGAAAAAGAAAAAAATTTACCACAGAGAAGAAGAGAACACAGAGTTGGGAGATGTTTTTTTGGGCTAAGCCCAAAAAAACGCTTCTCTCGATGCTAAAGCATCGAATGGGGAATTAAATGCTCGAGGACACGGAGGAAAAAAGAGGATTTTCGCACAGCGCAGAACGAAGTTCAAGAGGGGCGAGAGAGTCGTTTTTTTTTCGGGTTCACCGACCGAAAAAATAACTCTTCTCTTCACTCTGTGTTCTCTTCTTCTCTGTGGTTAATTTCTGCCTTTCACTGAAGGGATTTCATCCCAATGGGTCGTATATCTAGGAGAAGTAGACTCTCTTTTGGATCTCCACGATTTTGTTATGCCTTCTGAAGCAAATTGGAGCGTGTCGTCTCCAAAATAATGATTCACAGAATCTACAAGCTGCATCGCTTTCACCTTTTTTTCGGTCTGTACAGGCGCTTCCCCAAAAAGATCGCGCTGGTAACAGCTATGAGGCACAAGGCCGCAGAGAATCACGCCCACTTTTTTGTAACCATAATCTTCTTTGTAAATGGTCTTTAAAGCCTCTTTGGCATAAGAGATCAGAAGCGGGGTATAGCTCGTCGGTTCCGGCAAAGAGAGATGCGCAGAATTTCCATAGGCGTTAGGAATAAAAGGCGATGTGGTGAGAAATACAGAGAGAAAAGAGGCATAAGACTCTTCTGCGCGCATCTTTTCTGCTGCAGAGGCAGTAAAGGTGGCCAGCGCTTCATTTAAAGAGTCCAGAGTGTAAACAGGTTTGGCAAACGAGCGCGAGCAGGTGATCGACTGCTTAGCAGGAGCTACAGTATCTAGGGACAAACAGTGGATGCCGCGCAGTTCGAGCGCTGTTTTATAAACGGTGACGGAAAAAAGTTTTTTAAGCCAGCTATCCGCTGCATTTTTAAAGGCAAGGGCGGTATGGATGCCATAAGCATGTAAGGAGTCTTCTAGGCGGCGTCCAATACCCCAAATTTCTGATACAGGCAGCCATTTGAGTGCGGCATCGATACTTTCTGGTGTATCTAGAAAAAAAATACCGTTTGCTTTCTCTTCTTTTTTTGCCAAATCATTGGCCACTTTAGCCAGCGTCTTGGTTTTGCCAATGCCAATAGAGACGGGAATCCCGGTCCATTGCAATACACGCTGTTTAATCTCTGCTGCTTTTTCCCGAGGATGGGGGCAATCAAGAAGTAAAAAGGCCTCGTCTACCGAGTACTCTTCCATATCGCAGGTAAATTGTGAGAGCACGCGCATCACGCGATAAGAGATGTCACTGTAGAGAGAAAAGTTAGAGGAAAACACCTGCACCTCCTTTTCTTTAAAAAGGGACTGATATTTAAAAGCGGGAGCTCCCATCGGAATGCCCAAAGCTTTGGCTTCTTTGGAGCGCGCCACCACACAGCCATCATTATTGGAAAGGACTACGACCGGTTTTTGAGAAAGCCCGGGATTAAATAGCTTTTCGCAGGAAACAAAAAAAGCATTGCAATCGATTAGGAAAAAAAAGCTAGGTTTTGCGGATGACATAGGTGACTACTCCCCAGATTTGAAGAGCTTTTTCTTTTTGTTGTAAGCGCATCACAGTCAGCTCGTCCGCTACAATAGCGACTACAAGCTGATTCTGCTTTGGAGTGAGAGAACGGTCCACTACCAAAAGATCCCCTGAAAAAATCCCTTCTGCACGCAGAGCATCGCCGCTCATGCGCATAAAAAAAGTGGCTGCAGGATGGTCTATCACAAGAGCATTCAGGTCTAAAGAGGTTTCTTCACTATAGTTATTGAACATTTTTTTCACTTAAGTTAACATTTTCTCTATGATTGCCTATCCGATGAAATTCGAGGTCTCTACTACGTCTGTTTCCGGCATTAAAACGGCACTGGAAGCGAGCGCAGAGAGTTTCGATCCGATTACGTGTGCGATTCCATCCCAATTTAATGGACCAGGCGGTGGCTATTCCCCTGAAGATCTACTGGCCCTTTCTTTGACCACCTGTTTAATCGCTACATTTAAAGTGTTTGCTGAAAAATCACCATTTGCCTACGAGCGCATTCAGGCCAAAGCCTATCTGACCATTGACAGAGTAGGCGGCACTGTTGCCATTTCAAAAATCGATGTGGAGATGACGCTCTACGGGGTACAAGACCAGCAAAAAGCAACGGCCCTAATGCAGCAAGCAGAGAAATATTGCTTAGTATCCAACACGCTCAAAGTCGAAAAAAGCCTCTCACTCCATTTTCAATGAGTAAAAACGGGTCACGTTGCCCTGTCTTGCTAAAATGAGCACCCGCTTTTTATTTTCAGAGTCTTTGATCGCTTCATTAAAATCATCAGTGTTCGTCACTTTTTTATGGTTGATTGCCATGATTAGAAAGCCGGGGCGCATCCCCGCAACTGCTGCAGGAGAGCCCGGTTTAATTTTCGTGATCACCACACCCTCTTCGCCTTTTACGTAACCAAGCTGTTTGGCTAAATCGGGGGTGAGGTTATCCACTTCCAGCCCCATTTTTTGCATCGCACCATCTGAAGAAAAGCTGTCTGAAGCAGAACCCAATACCACTGGAATGGTGACCAGCTTTCCCTTACGATTGACTTTGAGGGTGACTCTTGCCCCTGGACTCATCAAAGAGATATCATTTCTAAACGAGCCTAATGTTTTTACTGAAATACCGTTATATTCCACGATGATGTCTCCTTGCTGGAGACCTGCTTTATCTGCAGGGGAATCTTTCACCACTTCAGAAACCAGCGCCCCTTCAGGCTTATCTAAATTAAATGCATCTGCAATATCTTTATCTACAGGCTGCAAAGAGACGCCTAAAAAGCCACGGGTCACAGAGCCTTTGTCAATGATTTGGGCCATCACATGTTTGGCCATATTGCTAGGAACAGCAAACCCAATCCCCATATAGCCTCCCGTACGAGAGACAATGGCTGTATTGATCCCGATCACTTCACTATCTAAATTAAGCAGCGGGCCCCCAGAATTTCCAGGATTAATGGCGGCATCGGTTTGAATAAAGTCTTCTAAATCGGTAATTTTTAGATTCTGACGCCCTTTAGCGCTAACTACTCCTACCGTCAGTGAAGCTTCTAGTTGGAATGGGCTGCCTATGGCCACCACCCATTCTCCAATCTCCATGGCGTCAGAATCGCCTAACGCGATGTGTGGAAGATCTTTGCCTTCAATTTTAATGATCGCAATATCGGTATGGCTGTCCATGCCCACTAAAGTGGCATTCATCTCTTTGCCATTATTCAAAATGACTGTGATCTTATCGGCGCCTTTAATCACATGGGCATTGGTCATGATATAGCCGTCAGGGCTTACAATAAATCCAGACCCCTGGGAGAGTTGGGGCTGTTTAGGCATTTTCCCACGGGGAGCGGCACCAAAAAACTTATTAAAGAAATCATCTCCGAAAAAATCAAAAGGATTTTGATAGCTTTCAATGGCTGCGCCCTCTTCATCGGTCATGCCGGTCACTTTGATAAATACCACTGCAGGGATCGCTTTTTTCGCGACAGTACTAAAAGATTTATTAGCCGTTTGTGGAACCACAGCAGCGGTTACTTTGTCCTTGGAAGAATATACGGGCGCTGCAGTGGCTAATAAAATACTAGTGAGGGCAATCAGAGAACGCATAAATATCACTTCCTTTTAGAGTGTTATGATAATGCATTTCTCAAAATAGCTCAAGGTACTGTTTTATAAATGGTCTGGGATTGAACCGGTAGGTGAAGGCGCCGAGGGAATAGAGGGACGGCTGGGCTTTTTTGCTGCTTCAATTCTTTTTTTTATGAATTCTGAAGGCCATTTTTCTAAATCGGCAATGATTTTTTTAAGAGTTGTCATAGATGCTTTTTTTAGGGCTGTGCCATCGAGTTTTTTCCCATGAAGGAAATAGTTTTCTATTTCTGTTTTATAGATTGTAAGAGTGTGCATTGTTGTGTTCTTTGAATAAGATCCCTTATTCTCTTTTAACTTTTTTTTGCAATGTTTTTTAAATGAATCAAATGAAATAGGTTCTTCTGATGTATAAAAAGTTGAAAAAACTTTCTGTACGAAAGCAGAATTCGCGCTGTGCAGTCCTGGTTCTTTAAATCTCGATTCGGCTTTTTGCTTATTTTCGAGGGCTCTTTTTTTTATGGCCTCTAAAAGACCGTAATTTGATAAATTAGTAATGAGGGCTTCAAAAGTGCTGTCTTTTCGCATTACTGCTGGGAGCCGCACTTCACTATTTTCGCTTAGAAAATAATCTTCTAATTTTCTTCTATATAAGTTACAAAAATCTAATAGTTGGGTCTTTTGTGTGCTATCTAACCTTTTATCGCACTTTGCAGCAATCAATCTGTTAAAACTACACGTTGATGCAGATTTATAATAAGTTTCAAACAAATCTTTTAAAAAATCCAATGAATGGTCTTGAGCGGAATCAATGGACGCAGGTACAGAAGAAGAAAAAGGAACGTGATTGCTATGGATAGGTACTAAACTTGCATCTTCTGGGCCAATGGGAAATTGCGAAGTAATTGAATCGATGGAATCAAAAGAATCGATAGAAGCAAATGTAGAGGAAGAGACGGTATCTGCTTCGAGAGCTCTTTTTTTTATGGGTTCTGAAAGAGGATGGATAGGTGACGCCGGTGCAGATAAATGTTGTGGCGAATGGTCATCTATTTTTCGTTTGAACACAGGTTTGAAACGGCTTGCTGCATCGATTCTTGTTTTTATAGTTTCTAAAAGAGGAAGAGGACTATCTTCAAAATCATCAATGATTTGTTGAAGGATTTTTTTAGACATTCTGTTTGCAATACCTTCGCATTTTTTTCCGCGAAGAAAATAGTTTTCTATTGCTGTTTTATACTTTTTAAAAGAGCATTTTTCTTCTTTTGAATAAGGTCTATTTTTCTCTTGGGACTTTTTTTTGCAGTGGTTTTCAAATGAATCAACTGAAATAGGTTCTTCTGATTTATAAAAAGTTGAAAAAAGATCCTGTATGAAATCAAGTCCTGGTTCATTAAATCTCGTTTCGGCCTTTTGCCTATTTTCGAGGGCTCTTTTTTTTATGGCCTCTGAAAGACCGTAAAAAGCCCTATTTTCCCGCGAATGGTCTCGAACAGAATCAATGAATGCAGGTGCAGAAGAAATAGAAAAAGGAACATGATTGCTATGGACTGGTACTGAACTTGCATCTTTTGTGGCAATAGGGAATTGCGAAGTAATTGAATCGATGTGATCAAAACTATCAAGGGAATCAAAAAAAACAGACGCAGAAGAAGAACTGATATCTTCTAATGCAGGACTACTGAATTGCAAATCAAATGGATCTAGGAGATCAAAAGATTCAGCAGAAACAGATGCAGAAGAAGAACTTGTATCTTCTAATGCAGGACTACTGAATTGCGAATCAAATGGATCTAGGAGATCAAAAGATTCAGTAGAAATAGATGCAGAAGAAGAACTTGTATCTTCTAATGCAGGACTACTGAATTGCGAAGCAAGTGGAGCTAAGGGATCAGAAAAATCGATAGAAGCAACTATAGGGGAAGAGACAGTATCTGCTACTATTTCGAGAGCTCTTTTTTTTAGGGGTTCTGAAGGATGATGGATAGGGGATGCTGGTGCAGATAAAGGTTGTGGAGAATGGTCATCCTGTATGAACTCAGAAGTCTTTGTTCGAGGTTTTTTTGGGTGGCTCTTTGTTTTTGTAGCTTTTCGTTTGTGTGGAGTAATATCATTAAATTGAGAATTTGTTTTAATGGAATCTAAATTGTCGGCAAAAAGAATGATAAGAGCATTCACTAATTTGTAATTAATCACTGTGCTTAAATTTAGTTTTTTGAGTATAGTATTATTACAACGTATTGAATTATGGATACAATATGCAAAGGCCTTTTTGTATTGGTTGATAATGTTTTTACTAATTTTATTTGTTGGTTGTTTTGTAAAATTTTTGCCAGTTATTAATTGGTAAAAAATAGAATATAAACTGATGCCGAAATGTACCGTACGCTCGTTGTCGCGGACATTTGAATCAGTGTGACTTAAAAAGCGATAGACTTCTATGAAAATATCTTCAATCTCACGCCATTGCATGATTTTTTCTGTAAGGCCTTTTCCTATTAAATGAGTAATCAATTTATCCAATACAGTTTTATCTACATGGGTTAAAAATGGAAGAATTGTATAAGACCGCGTTGTGAAATAGAATTCAATAGCAAGTTTATATTCACCAAAAATCCCTATATCATATGTTGAACATTTGGGAATATTCCTTGTGCATACGTTTCTAAATTTATGATAATTATTCTTTTCCATTAAGGAATAATAATTTGTGAAAACAAGATACAATTCGCTGAAATTAGAGCTATTTAGCTGCAAGGGCACAACAGTGCGTTCTGATAAGGGCCGTGCCGGAGGTAGACGAGAATTAAGTGTAGGTACATCTATTATTATACTGTTACTTTGCGATAAGATAGGAGTCAGGGCAGGTATGCTAGGCTGCGCATAATATAGAGGGATAACTGGCGTAATCGTAATATTATTACTACTCATATTCTATTGTTAAATAAAGAGATAATTATTATATAATTTTTTTTTAATATTGTCTAGTTTTAATTTTGATTAAAGAATTGACTTAAATCCCTTATAATCAAAGAGATCTATTCCAGAAATTGGGACTCCAATATTAATCTAGTGTTTGGGCAAGGGCTTCAAGCCGCTCAACTTCCTTATTTATCAATGTTTTAAGCGCTTCGAGATAGCTTTCTGCTGAAGGACAGTCTACAAATATACGTTTTCCTACTTCTAGTGCATTTGTCACGGATTTCATTAAGTCTTCTGAAGAGGAACATAAAACCTGCTTTATATTAGTATTTTCCAATCCTGGTAATTTCTCTTTTTTCAATGTGAATACAATATCAAATCTCTGATGAATCAGCCATTGGCTGTGGCGTTTGAAATAGTGGTTTCCTTGGTAAAGAGCATCACATACTTTTTGCAGACGAAAAGGCCTATCTAAGAGAAATTGGATCCAGGAAAAAAAGTTATAGATTTTCAACCCGATATAATAAAAGGGCCTAAAAGGGAGAGCGAGAGAGGAAATTGAAGTATAATAAAAATAATTTGAATTCCTGAAATGGGTATAATCAGGTGCCTTATTAAAAATGGAATTAATTGGACTATTTTCAATTCTATTCATAGGGAACTATTTTATAGTAAAACCTAATTGAATTGAAGAGGTTAATTTAAAATAATTTTTAATTGATTTGGAAGCGTTTTATTCTCTTTTTCGATCAGCTCTTTGCCTGCAAAGGTCACAATAACCGACTGTTCTTTTTTTGCCAAAAGGTGCTGCTGAACTGCTTCTTGCACTTTTTGGACGTCTAAAGCTAGCAGCTGGTCCCGGTGGTGTTGGCGCATTTCGGGGGTCATGCCCTCTCTCCACCACGTATAGGTCACTAATGCTTTACTCCCTGGGGATAGGGGATGGTCTAATTGCTGGATAATGCCCAATTTTGCTTCTTCTAAATCATGGGTATCAAATTTGCCTTGGGCAATGGTTTGAGTTGCTTCCTGAAATGTCTGGATCGTTCTAGCGATGTGCGGATCTCGATATGAGTGGAAGTTAAAATTTCCCCAGAGCGCATTAAAGCTAGCGCCCGATCCATAAGCACCCCCTTTTTCTCTTATTTTCGGATGGAGAGTCTTATTTTCCAAAAGAAGGGTGGCTGCATGGAGCGCGGCAGATTGCGGATGGGCATAATGGATGGTCTGGAATGTTTCCACCGTGAAGGCGACAGGAGAGCTAATCGGATGTGCTTGTGACACCAGTTTTTTGGGATAAGGGAGATTTTGCCACGGCTCTTTTTTCTGGATGGGCAGCTCTGAAAGGCCATAGAAATGGTTTTTTTTCAGCTCATGATACATTTCCTGATCTGTGCTTAGGACTAAGTGAGGGGTCGTACTGCAAAGAAGCTGCTCTTTGAGCTGTTTTAATTTATCGATGATTGTAGGCAGCTGTTTGTCTAAGTCGGAAGCTATCTCTTTAATTTTGCGGTAAAAAGTGAGGCCTGAACAGAGCTCGCTGATATAGCCTGCCTCTGAAAAATTGCTCATCGATAATAAGGTAGCATATTTCATCGCATTGCGTGTGAGATTACTTTGTAAAGAGGTGGCCACCTGATTAATCAGATCACCGATCCGTTTTTTTTCATCAAAACGGACCGATAGCACCATCTCATGCAGCAATTTAAAAAATTGAGGAATCTTTCTTTTGAGCGCTTTGCCGCGGATATGTAGTGCTGGAATGGTCCGCGTAGGGTCAAGAGCAGACACGTATAGGTTAGTAGACGCTCTAATCCCGCCTGTATGGGCATGGATCAGCTCCAGATTCTCTTCATAGCTCCGTTTTGCAGCGCCCACTTCAGAAAAACAGAGTGTGAAGAGCTGAACGTAGAATAGATCTTCTTCAGACAATTTGGGGAAATCAAACACTAGATCAGCATAGAGAATATGGTTAGTGAAACAGTCATGGCGAAAGAGTTCCAACGAACCGACCGATTCTTGTTCTAGATGCAGATCGCGCGCTTTTTTAGGGACATCATTTAAGGTCACTTTGGGCAAACAATCAAGATCCTGATTTTCGATCTCTGTCTGGTACTGTTCAAGTGCTCTTGTCTGGTCTAAAATCTTGGCTTTCTGTTTTTCATTGAGTTGACTTTGCGTCTGTTTTAAGAACTCTTTTTCTTCTTGCTCTTCTTTGCTTGCGAGAGAAGGATCGGGGACAAAACAGAGGCGGATAAAATGGGGATTTTCGAGGAAATATTTGCGCAAGATCTGTGTCAAAAATGCAGGATCGCGCGCTTTTTGGAGCAGGTTTTGGAATAACGAACGCATAGTCAATGCATTTTCAGGCGGACAGCCATGCTGTTTTGCAAGAGCGCTGCGCATAAATAGAGTCAGGCCAAAAGGAGCCTGATCTTTGATAATTTCTGTGCGCGAAAATTCCAAAAGATCGATGGCAGCTTCAATCAGGTGATAGGGGATGCCTTCAGAGACGATCTCTTGCAGACGGTCAAACAGCACCTTTTCTAAGGCTTCCGCATCTTCTTTGCGGCATCCTTTGCAGAGAATCAAGTAGGGCACTTCGCTCATTTCAATATCAACCACACTATCTGCTTTTATACAGAGGCCAGAAGCCAGGAGCGTTTTTTTCAGTAAAGAGGCATCGGTGTCCATTAAGACCGAATCTAGAATACTTAGAGCCAGCACCTCTTCTTGATCGATCAGAGGGGCAGTGAGCCACCCAAAGCCAAGAATCGATTTTTTCTCTAGCTCTTTTTTTTCTGTGCTGGGATAGGCATACTCTTTTCTAAAAGGGGTTTCGTACCGCTTCTGTTTCTCAATGCGCGGAATGGGCGGCAGCTGTTGCACCGTTTTGAGCGCATGCTCTTCTAGGTAATCCAGATGTTTTTTTAGAGGCAGATCGCCATAGAAGAAAAAGAGACAGCGCGAAGGATGGTAGTAGGTCTCATAGAATTCGATCAGTTGCGCATAGGTCAAAGAAGGGATCTCTTTAGGATCGCCCCCAGAATTATGGGAATAGGGCAGTCCAGGAAACAGATGTTCCATCATCTTCTGCCAGACCCGTGCGTCGACAGAAGACATGCTTCCCTTCATTTCGTTATAGACAATGCCTAAGATTTTCAGCGCAGATGTGGGATCTTCCGGCCGGGCAAATTCAAACCGATGGCCCTCTTGTAAAAAACTCAGCTCCTTGAGCAGAGGGTGGAACACAGCGTCCAGATACACTTCCAATAGATTATAAAAGTCTTTTTCGACTTGAGAGGCGGCTGGATAGCAGGTAAAATCGTTTCCGGTCAGCGCGTTCATAAAGGTGTTTAAGCTGCGCCGATTCATGGAAAAGAACGGGTCTTTGACAGGATACTTTCTAGAGCCACAGAGAACGGTGTGCTCTAGGATGTGTGGTGCCCCATTAGAGTTATAGGGCAGAGTTTTAAAAGAGAGGCAAAATAGATTTTCCGGGTCGTCATTTTCAATATGCATCACTTCGGCCCCTGAGGGCGTATGCACGATCTCACGCAGGGTCGCTTGGAGCTCAGGAAGGGGGGTTCTTTTGACGAGGACAAAAGAGCCATATTTGTCCCCTGGATTTAAAAAATTATTTTGCATGGGAATATTGTAGAAAAGCCACAGATTTAAGGAAATAGGAAAAATGTAAACAAATTATTTCAATACCTACATTAAATAATAGATAAAAATTATAGAATTTGTTATTATATTTCTATTATTAATAATAATTGAGATTAAAATATGACAAAAGCTATTACATCAATTTCAACTGTTGAACCTGGTTTATTTCCAATTCAAAGAATACCAGATGATGTAGGGATTCATATCCTCTCTTTTGTGGATGGATCTACTTTGTTAAAGTTTGCTGAAGTAACAAAGCCATCCGCCGCTCTTTTCAAACAAAATACATTTGATCAAATAGCAAAACTTCATGCAGATAGGATAGCAAAAATTTTAGGTGTTGGTTTTGTCTTAATCAGACAACCGGCCTCTCCATTAGAGCCAAACCGGGAGATTTCTAATATTTTTCGAAAAGGGGTCGCTCGCGACTTTGAACAACAGTTTAAACCAATAATTTCTAATTGGATTGCCACATTGTTGCAAGTACCTTCTAAAATAGCTTTAGTGCATTCCATTTTTTTAAAATTAGATCATCGTTTATCAAATAAATTTGATCTTATTATACAAAACATAACAAAAGATTCGCCAGGCGATATTTTACCAGTCTTTTTTGCGCAATGTTTTTTAAATATCGGTCTGCAAATACAAGAAATAGCAGGAGAAACTGAAAATAGTGCAACCACAAGTCAAAGTATAGCTACAACAGCCCGCGAAGAATCTTATGAAACCAAAGAAAAAGTCTATTCCTTTTTTGAACGGGCGTTAGCCGCACTGCTGTTTTTCAAATTTAATTCAGTAATCGAAGAATTTATTTTTAGTTTAGAACTGCCAAGAGAAAAGGTAAAACTTAGAATTGCTGGAAAGCTAAAAGCCATTGAAAAAGGGATACTAGATAAAGTGTCTTCTTATCTCTCCACAGTACCTGCATTAAAAACTTTTTCGGTTGCTATCGATTCTCAAGAAAAATATGAAGCGTTTCTCAAATTAGGTCAGATCTATGTTTCTACAAATCAAGCTCTACAAACTGCTGTGCAAACTTTGTGGGAACAAGCTCGCCAAGAAAGAGCGCCACAAAATAATTCCTTAGTTTTAGGGCTAGGGCTCTAAGCCACATTTTACAGCTACCAGGTCAAGTTAGAGGCTGACTGGTACTCTGTCACGCGTGTTTCGAAAAAGTTTTTCTCTTTGCCCAGGTCGATCGTTTCACTCATCCAGGGGAAAGGATTGCGCGATTGGTAGAGCGGTTTTAAGCCAATTCTTTCCAATCTGCGGTCAGCAATGTGTTGCACATATTCACGGAACATCGGCGCTGTCAAACCTAAAATTCCTCTGGGGAGGCAATCTTTGGCATAGGCAATTTCCAGTTCCACTGCCTGTTTGATCAGGTCAATGATACGATTTTGGAAGGCGCTGGTCCAAAGATGGGTATTTTCTTCTTTGATGCCATTGATCAGATCGATGCCAAAATTGAGGTGGACCGATTCATCTCGCAAAATATATTGGAACTGCTCGCCAATGCCGGTCATCTTATTTTGGCGATGGAAGGAGAGGATCATCACAAAGCCGCTATAGAAGAAAATGCCTTCCATAATGATGTAGTAGCCGATCAAGTTCTCAAGGAATTTTTGGGCTTTTTCTGTGGTGTCTGTGGTGAATCCGGGCTGCAAAATATCTTCGGTCAGTTCCATTTCAAAGGCATCTTTGGCATGGATCGAATTGATCTCATTGTACATGTTGAACACTTCACCTTCATTGAGTGCGAGCGATTCTACAATGTAGTGGAAGGTGTGGGTATGGATCGCCTCTTCAAACGATTGCCGTAGCAGATATTGGCGCGCTTCAGGATTGGTCACATGTTTGAAAATGGCCAGCACAATGTTATTGCCCACAAGGCTCTCAGCAGTGCTAAAAAAACCTAGATTGCGCATGATCACCAGCTTTTCGTCGGCAGTTAGCTGGCCCGATTTCCAGAGCTCGATGTCTTTGGCCATCGGCACTTCGGTCGGCATCCAGTTATTGGCGCAGCCGTTGAGGTAATGTTCCCAGGCCCATTTATACTTTAGGGGCATCAGCTGGTTCACATCGACCGCATTGCAGTTGATCAATTTTTTTTCGCCCACTTTGACCCGTTTGCTGGTATCGGCTTTAGAAGTTTTTTTACTGTCTTGTAGCATCTCTTTCTCCTTATTGGCAGCTTTCGCATCCTTCTTCTAGGCTGCAGACCATCGGTTTTGTTGTTTTGCTTTCATCTTCTTTTGTTTTTTCCCGCTCTACTTTGATGTTGCTAGAGGCCGATTTGTTTTTCATCCATCGCGGCTGCAGTCCTCGTGCATTCACATCGGTGGTCGATTTCTCAATCTGTGTGGCGGCTAGCGTGCGCAGATAGTAGGTGGTTTTTAATCCTTTGTTCCACGCCATCATGTACATTTGGTGTAATTTTTTTCCAGAGGGGGCAGAAAGATAGAGGTTCAAAGACTCGCCCATATCGATCCATTTCTGTCTGCGGCTGCCACATTCAATGATCCATTCGGGATCGATTTCAAATGCGGTGAGGAAGATCCGTTTCACATCCTCTGGAATGCGCTCGACCTCTGTGATCACACCATCAAAATATTTTAGATCATCGACCAACTGATCGTCCCATATGCCCAGCTCTTTCAGTTTATTCACAAGGAAAATATTGGGAGTGGTGAACTCTCCTGAGAGGTTAGATTTCACATAGAGGTGTCTATAGGTCGGTTCAATAGATTGTGTGACGCCTGAAATGTTAGAGATGGTGGCGGTGGGGGCGATCGCCATTGTGTTGCTATTGCGCATGCCATATTTTTTAATCGATTGACGCACAGGGGTCCAGTCCATGGCGCTGGAGCGGTCCACATCTAAAAAACCGCGCTCTTGGGCAAGAAGCTCCAGTGTATCAATAGGGAGGTAGCCTTTGTCCCATTTAGATCCTTTGTAGGTCGAGTAGGTGCCACGCTCTTTGGCAAGTTCTGAAGAGGCCAAGAGGGCGTAGTAAGAGATCATCTCCATGCTCGTATCCGCAAATTTCACTGCTTCGTGGCTGGCATAGCTGAGATTCATCATATAGAGCGCATCTTGGAATCCCATCAAGCCAAGACCGATGGGGCGATGGCGCAAGTTGGCATTGCGCGCCTCGGGTGTGGGGTAGTAGTTGATATCGATCACATTATCAAGCATGCGGACTGCAGTGCGCAACGTTTGGGCCATTTTTTCTTCATCTAATCCATTTTCAGTCATGTGCGCTGCAAGGTTAATGGAACCCAAATTGCAGACAGCGGTCTCTTCTACAGAGGTGTTGAGGAGGATCTCTGTGCACAGGTTAGAGCTATGGACCACGCCCACATGATTTTGCGGGGAGCGGATATTAGAAGGATCTTTAAAGGTGATCCAAGGGTGGCCTGTTTCAAAGAGCATGCTCAGCATTTTGCGCCACAGCTGCATCGCTTCCACTTTTTTGAAGAGTTTGATCTCTCCATTGGCGGCCATTTTCTCATAGTGCAGATAACGGGTTTCAAACGCTTTGCCATAAAGATCGTGCAGATCAGGCACATCGCTGGGGCTAAAGAGAGTCCAATGGCCATTTTCAGAGACCCGTTTCATAAATAGATCAGGGATCCAGTTAGCGGTATTGATATCGTGTGTGCGCCGTCTTTCATCGCCTGTATTTTTGCGCAGCTCTAAGAAGTCTTCGATATCCAAGTGCCAAGTTTCAAGATAGACGCAGAGCGCCCCTTTGCGCTTCCCGCCATTGTGCGCTAGACCGCAGGTGGTCATATAAGACTCATCATCTTCCACTTCAAGGTCACAAACAGCCATCGACTCAGGCACATTTTGGACCGATTGGACACGGCTCCACACAAAGCCATCTGTGGTCAACCAATTATGTTTGGTGACTGCTTCGCATCCAATTTTTTCTGCAAGCTCTGGGAATGCAGGAATGCGAAGATCGTAGCTTTCAGTTTCTCCTGTGAATTCAGCAATCGAGCCATCGGAGCGATGTCCTATATGATTATTTTTTCTTATGCGCTTAGCGCCTGCTGTGGGAATGCCAAAACGGAGGCATTGGTAGCGCACGCCTTCTACAAGAGGCAGTGAAGAGTTGCAGAACGTGATCTCTTTGCCTCGGGACACATTTCCATTTGTTTCCAAAAGTCCTTGGAGTAGAGCGAGTGCTTGTGGTTTTGGCAGGTGAGCAAAACGGGGAACAATAGATTTGCATTTTTCATTGTCATAGAGATCATCATATTCAAAAGGAAGGGTGGGCTCTCCTGCAGATACAAAACGTCCTGTGGTGGCATCTTGGAGCACACCGCGTCCACTTGCCCAATGGATCTGAACATAGGTGCTGCCGCGCCCTGTTTCCCAGAAATGGACATTTCTCTTGAGCAGATAACTTCTTACAAAGGCCAGATGTTCATCTACCGCGGGGTTGCCTGAAACGCCCCACTGCGTGCCTTCTTTTGATAGATGGCCATCGCCGAGTAAAATTCCATAGAGACGGGCATCTTCTTCTGTGAATTCAGGAACAGCGACAACCTCTTTAGGAATGACCTGTGCCACATAATCGCCCGTTTTGAGCCTGTTTGCCTCTACCCAAGCAGCGGCCACTTTGCCTTTATCTAGCCATGCATAAGTTCTTTCACCCGCCTGTTCTAAAGGAACGCCCTGAATCGCATAAAAGGGGTGGGCTGTGGTGACACGCACCGGCTCTAAAGAGTGTTTGATTTCGATAGAGACCATCGGATCTTTTTGGTTGTAGGTGAATTTTTTTGTTACTTCGCGATAAAGGCCGCTAATGCCCAGAACAAGATCTCCCTGGGATACCTCAGCAATGGTTTTGACGCCTTCTGCAGTGAAAATCCGTGTGTCTGGATGGAAGCACTGGTTCACAGCTACGGCAGTGTCGTTGGCCACTTTTAAGAAGGGGATCACGCCTTGTGAGCGGCCGTTGGTCCCTTTAATGCGGGCGCCAATCGCACGTACATTGGTCCAATCATTTCCAAGACCGCCGGCCCATTTAGAAAGTTGGGCGTCATCTGAGATCACTTTGAAGATATGTTTTAGATCGTCCATGACGGTAGAAAGATAGCAAGAGCTCAGCTGTGGAGTTAAAGTGCCCGAGTTAAATAGTGTAGGTGTGCTAGAGACAAACAAGAAGCGGGAAAGAACGTTGTAAAATTCGATGGCGCGCTCATTTTTTTGCTCTTTTTCATTGAGCGCGAGGCCCATGGCGACGCGCATCCAGAAAATTTGCGGCGTTTCTAAACGCCTTTGATTTTCATGGATAAAATAGCGGTCATAGAGAGTTTGCAGGCCAAGTAGATAAAATTGGTCATCTCTTTGGAGGTCCATCGCATCGGCCAATTGATCTAAATTGTACTCCAATAGAGAAGGGTGAACCCGTTCTACAGAGATCGCTTTTTTAAGATACTCTTTGAAATATTTGCGGTGGCGCTCTTTAAGTTTAGGATCAGAAGCTGCAATGCCCATCGTCTCTTGATAAATCAGATCAAGGAGGAGGCGGGAAGCCACCTTGGAATAGGCCGGCTCTTTCTCGATTTTGGCCCGTGTGGCCATAATAATGGCCAGGTCGACTTCCGCCTCTGTAATGCCTTCATAAAAATTGAGCACGGTATTATGTACCAGATCTTCTACTGAAACAAGCGACTCGTAGCCGCGGCTGGCAAAAAGCAGTTTTTCTCTAATCTCTTTTTCGCTGCCGATCTGTTTTTTCTTAGGCGTTGCAATAGGAGGGGCGATCTCTTCTGCTTTTTCTGGGAGCGGGACGATTTCTTCTTTAAAACCGGCGCGGTAGAGAATCAGCTGTTTGGCAATATTGAAAAAGCCTTCGCGCATCAACTGGTTTTCGATCTCATCTTGGATGAAGGTCACATCTAGAATAGCCCCCGATTTGGATAGAGAGCCAGCGCGCGCCACCACTTTTTGGGTGAGCAGATTGACCGCTTCAATCACATCGTGAGGAGAGGGGCCGGCAATGTTTCTTGCCAGACGGAACGCTTTTTCCACGCTGGAGGCGATTTTCATCGGATTAAAACGGACCAGCGACCCATCTTTGCGGTAAATTTTCAGATTTTGAGGAGAATCTTCACGGAGCGCTTTATGCTTGTCGCGATAGATAATGTAGTCTCGGGCCACATCATGCTGCTCTTCATCCATCAAAGTCACTTCAACTAGGTCTTGGATGCCTTCTACAGTTAAGCAAGCTCCTTTGGAGGCCATCACAAGCAGCTGTTTCATGACCAGATCGGTGATCTCATCAATGGTTTGAGCGACCTCTTCTGGAAGCGGATCTGACTTAGCAATCTTTTTTGTATCACGAAACGCCGCTTCTAAAGCTTGAAAAATTCTTTTTCTTCTGAACGGAACTAAGGTTCCATTGCGTTTGACCACAGTAAAGCCTTCAGCTTCGTCTAATTCTCTAGGCGTTTTCAGGAGGGCTGAAGAGGATACAGTGTCAGAAGGAAAAGAAGATTTTTTCATGAGAAGAGCTCCTTATATAAAGTGAGGGGATTCTACCACATCTAGTAGTTTATTTGCTTTAAACACACCATATATAGTAGTTCGAGTTTTAGTCCACAAAAAATTTTCATCTTGTTTTTTAACTCCATCAGGTTGAACAAAATAAAAAATTTTTTGGGTGAAAATTAGTTCCAAATTTTGTTAATCTAAAGACATGCGCAGAGTCTACATCATACCCAATATTATCACCGCTTTTGGTTTGGCGTGTGGTTTATTTGTGATTTTCAAAATGAACATGATCGAGCCAGGGATGGGGACCTATCAGGTGCTTCAAACTTCGGCCATTTTAATTTTGCTGGCTTCATTTGCAGATTGGGTGGACGGAGCGGTAGCGCGTGCGATGCATGCAGTGAGCGAATTTGGATTTCTTTTTGATTCGCTTGCCGATGCGGTGACTTTTGGCGTGGCGCCTTCTGTGCTTTTGCTCAAGAGTCTTTCTTTGGAGCAGGGAACAGGGCTGTCCCTATTTGCTGTGTCAGGGGCGATGCTCTATTCGATCTGCGGGGTGCTGCGCCTTGTCCGTTTCAATGTGAAAGCCAATGAAGCCAAGGCCGATCCTAAGCTAGAAGAGGCGCACAAAAAACATTTTACAGGATTGCCGATTCCCGCAGCTGCGCTGGCCGCCGTCTCTGCTAATCTATTGCTCGCATCTCCTTTTGCAGACCACTATTTTGATTTAAATTTGTCTACTAAAGCGATCATTCTCACGAGTGTGATGATTGCCCTGGGCTACTTTATGGTGAGCCGATTTAAATTTCCCAGTTCCAAAGCGCTCCATTTCCGTGTGCAATCATTTTATTTAGTCTTTTTCACTGTGATTTTAGCCCTTTTTGTGCTCTATGGCGTGCTCTACTTTTTCCCGGTCACTTTAGCGATTGCTTCCTGGAGCTATGTGATCATTGGATGGGTGATCGCCATCATCCGCGCAATTGCAGGAAAAAAATCGAAAACTTTAGAAGATTTTGAACCAGACGACCAGGACGACCAGGACGATTGATGATTTGGGTTTTTGTCGGCACCTCCTTTTGCTTGGCCCTCTATGCAGCTCAACTATTTTTTAGATGCAAATTAGCGGAAGAGAAAGTGAGCCATTTTAAAGAGACGCAGGACAAGCTTTCTGAAACTTTTAAAGCGCTTTCCTATGAAAGCTTAGAAAAAAATAGCCGTTCCTTTCTCGACCTTGCTGGGCTCGCTTTTGAAAAACTCCATGAGGGGGCCAAAGGCGATCTCGATAAAAAACAGCAACAGATTGAGCAGATTCTCAAGCCGGTGAAAGAGAGCCTGGGCAAATTAGATACCAGCATGCAGACGCTGGAAAAAGAGAGAAAAGGGGACCAGGCAGGATTAAAGCAGCAAGTCGGACAGCTCATTGATATGGAAAAAGAGCTGCGCAAAGAGACTTCTAACTTAGTGAAAGCGCTGCGCACGCCGCTGGCGCGTGGACGCTGGGGAGAGATCCAGCTTAAACGTGTGGTCGAACTTGCCGGCATGCTCAACCATTGCGATTTTTTCCAGCAGGTACATGAAACCCTAGAGGAAGCGCGGATGCGTCCTGATCTCATTATCAAGCTGGCGGGGGGCAGACAGGTCATTGTGGATGCCAAAGTGCCTTTGGAAGCCTATTTAGAAGCGATGCAAGCAGATAATGAAATCCACAAAGAGAGCAAACTCAAAGACCATGCGCGGCAGGTACGCGCCCACATACAACAGTTGGGCAAGAAATCGTACCATCAAAGTTTTCAACCCACACCTGAATTTGTGATCCTTTTTCTTCCGGCAGAGACCTTTTTTAGCGCTGCTTTAGAGCAAGACCCCTCGCTCATTGAGTATGGGGCAGAGCAGAGTGTGATTTTGGCCACGCCGACTACACTCATTGCGCTACTGCGTGCTGTGGCCTATGGCTGGAAGCAGGAAAATCTTTCACGCCATGCAGAGGCGGTCAGAGAATTGGGCCACGAGCTTTATAAAAGAATTGCAGATATGAATGACCATTTTTCCAAAATGGGCCGTGCGCTTTCTAGCGCAGTGGA
>CAZMTP010000019.1:0-26976 GCA_964569185.1 uncultured bacterium | reverse complement strand
GGAATGAACTTCTAATCATTAAAATCCTTAAGTAATTGTGCAATTTCTGCTGAATCGTGCAATTGCAGCGCCCGCTCGGCTAATGCATATACTTTAACCATATTGCATTTTCGAATCGTTCTTTTGATCATTGGGATATAACGGAGCGCGCAAGAAAATTCTTTTAATCCTAGCCCTAGAAGAAGTGGAGTAAAAAGTGGATTGGAAGCCATTTCTCCACAAATCGCCAGGGGGATCTGTTGGCGCTCGGCAGCCACCACGACCATTTTAATCATACGCAACACACTCGGATGGGCAGGATAACAAAGATGGTTCATGGCAGGATTGCTGCGGTCCACTCCCAATGTATACTGTACTAAATCGTTGGTCCCTAATGATAAAAAATCGCACTGCGCGGCGATCTCTTCACAGATCATCACAGCAGAGGGCACTTCAATCATACATCCCAAAGGAATCTTTTTCTTGAAAGCGATTCCTTCCCTTGTCAATTCCTGTTTCACCTCTTTAATCAATCTTTTGGACTCTTTGACCTCTTCCAAGTCAGAAATAAGCGGCAGCAAAATGTGGATCTCTCCCTCTAACGCAATACGGAAAAGCGCACGCAATTGCGTTTTAAAAAATGGTTTATTTTTTAGCAAAAAACGGATGCCGCGGCACCCAAGAACGGGATTGGATTCTTTCTCTTGCCCCACAAAAAATTCAGGATTTTTATCGCCGCCAATATCAAAGACCCGAATCACAATAGGGAAATCTTTGGCTTTTTCCACTAATTGTTTATAGGCAAGATATTGCTGCTCTTCTGAAGGAAAAAAAGAGCCGTTTTGTAAAAAAAGATATTCAGAACGAAACAGCCCAATGCCTGAAGTGGCATAGGGAAATTCCTCCAATTCTTCTACATTCCCCACATTTGAAAAAAGGTGCACGGAAAAGCCGTCTTCTGTCTCTGGAGGAAGATTGTTTTCCTCTTTAAATTTCTTATCACGTGTCAAATATTGCTTTCTTAGAGTCCGGTGCGCTTTTAATGTCGTTTCATCGGGATTAATAATGACCTGCCCCGTAAATCCATTGACGATCACACACTTTCCCTGCACCTCTTCTACATTAGGGAGCATAATATTAGAAACAAAAGGAAGCCCTTTGGCACGGGCAATTAAAGCAGAATGGGAATTTCCGCCCCCTTTGTGGGTCACAAAACCAAGGCTTTTGCTGCATGTGGCCGCCGCTGTATGTGATGGTGTGAGCTCTCTAGCGAACACTACAGCTCCAGAAGGGATATCAAAATTGAGCTCCGGGCGATTTCCAAGGTGGCCTAAAATCCGTTTTGAAATATCGAGAACATCCACATATCTTTCATGAAAAAAAGAATCGGTATTTTGTTCAAAAAACTGTTTCTCATAATCTTTAATCACAGAGCGGAAAACAGATTCGGTATTCTGCAACATCACACGGATCTTATCTTCCACATGGGTGGTAATCAGAGGGTCATCGAGCATCTGGATATGCGTATCAATCAGAGTGATCGCTTCAGGCGCTTCTTCCGTCTCAAGATTTTTTTGCAAAAGGCGCAGGTCTTCTTTACTAGAAAAAAGGGCTCTGCGGTAGCGCGAAATCTCAGTATCCACCTCTCCAATAGTGATGGGAAATTCTGGTACCTCTTCCTCTGTGGAAAGTGGCCAAAAAAAAGCAATGCCAATTGCAATTCCTTCGCTGACAGACTCTCCTTCTAATAAAAATTCATTTAGAGACATGATCCTCTCCAAAACGCTTTTCAAAAGCTTCTACAAGAGAATCCATCGCCTCTTGGGCATCTTCCCCATCACAGGTGATAATAATTTGTGAATTTTTATTTGCTGCTAGCATTAAAATACTCATGATGCTGCGCGCATTCACCGATTCATGACGATAAGTGAAGGTGACAGATGCTTTAAATTTTTGTAATAATTTTGCAATGGAAGTGGCAGGACGCGCATGCAACCCCAATCCATTTTTAATTTTTACTTTCCGCTGGAGTTTCACTTTTTATGTTCCTTTTTCTCGGGGAGACTTTTTTTGAAATCGTTTCCAATAATTTCACATTAAACTCTTTAGCTGAATTGTACCCCATTTCTTTAAGCCGATGATTTAAAACAATCGTTTCAATGAGTAGCACCACATCACGTCCTGGTTTAACGGGCAGAATATAATAAGGAAGATTGACTCCTAGTAAAGAGAAATATTTTTCATCTAGTCCAATCCGATCATAAAAAAACTGACTATTCCACTCTTCTAATTTCACAATGATGTCGAGGCGTTTGGCATCGCGCACACAGACAGCGCCGTATAGATGGGCCACATTAATGATGCCAATCCCACGAATTTCCATCATGTGGCGGGTCAGTTCCGGCCCGGAGCCTTCAAGAAAATCGTTCTTGCGCAGCTTGACTCTTACCACATCATCAGAAATCAGACGATGGCCTCTTTCAATAAGTCCGAGCGCAGATTCACTTTTTCCAATGGATGAATCCCCTTGGATGAGAACACCCACACCAAATGCTTCGATAAATGTTCCATGGCATGTGGTATGTGGTGAAAATTCTTCGCCCAATAGGATCGTCATTTTAGAAAATACGTCCATCGTCGGTTTTGATGTGCGAAAAAGAGGAATATGGCGCTCTTCGCAAAGCGCGATGAGTTCTTTAGGAGGCTGGTGGCGTCCTGCGGCAATCACAGCAGGAAGCTCTTTTGTTAAAATGGCCTTGAGCCGTTCTGTTCTTACATTGATATTGAGATCTTTTAAATAAAGAATCTCCATATTTCCAAAAAGCAGCATCCTTTCGCGTACAAAATTTTTAAAGTAGCCGGCTAAAACGAGACCAGGGCGCTGCAGCTCTGGACGTTTAATACGTCTTTGCAGCCCTTGTGCTCCTGTGATCTGTTTAAGATCTAAGAGATGTTGATAGCGTTTGAAAAATTCTTCTACAAGGACCATGGAGGACCATACATTTTAATCATGACAAAAAAAATGAGCTAGTGCAATTTTATGTAAAAACATCTGTTTTTTAAAAGGAAAAAACTCAATATGCATCATACCAAAGTTGTCATTATTGGCGGCGGTTTTGGCGGATTGACCACAGCAAAAGCGTTAAAAAATGCAAAAATAGACCTGCTATTAATTGATAAAACCAATCATCATCTTTTTCAACCACTGCTTTATCAAGTGGCCACAGCAGCCCTCTCTCCAGGTGAAATTGGCATTCCGATCCGAGAGATTTTACGTCACCAAAAAAATGCTTCCGTCATTATGGGTGATGTGGTCCAAGTCAATAAAGACAAGCGGCATGTCGTTTTATTGAATGGCGATCAGATTGAATATGATTATCTAGTGATTGCGATCGGCGCCAAACATTCCTATTTTGGAAAAAATGAATGGGAACCTTTAGCGCCAGGACTCAAAACCCTTGCAGATGCTTTAGAAATCCGTCAGCGCATTCTGATCTCTTTTGAGATGGCAGAACGAATGGACCGCATTTCCGACGCAGAGAAATATTTAAACTTTGTGGTGATTGGCGGAGGTCCTACTGGAGTGGAAATGGCAGGCGCCATTGCTGAGATTGCGCAGAAAACAATGTTTAAAAATTTCCGACGTATTAGACCTGAAAAATCCAAAATTTATCTTATTGAAGCATTGCCGCATATTCTTCCTGTTTATCCCACAAAATTAAGTTTGCGCGCAGAGAGAGATCTAAAAAGCATGGGCGTGCGTGTACTCACAGGAAAAAAAGTGACCCAAATCACAGAAGAGGGTGTGCAGATCGAAGATCTATTTATTCCTTGCAAAAATGTGATCTGGGCTGCAGGCAACCAGGCAGAGCCTTTATTGAAAACATTGGAAGTGCCTTTAGATCGCCAAGGAAGAGTGCAAGTAGAGCCCGATCTTTCGGTTCCTGGCCATCCTGAGATTTTTGTGATTGGTGATGCAGCGTGCGCGCTTGGTAAAGATGGCAAGCCGCTTCCTGGCATTGCGCCCACAGCCATACAGCAAGGCAAATATGTGGCCAAGATCATTCAAAAAGAGTGGGCCAAAGCGACCCGGCCTCCATTTAAATATTTTGATAAAGGCAGCATGGCCACTATTGGAACGAAAAAGGCGGTGGTGATGTTTAAGAAATTACAATTTGGTGGATTTCTTGCATGGTTAGCCTGGTGTTTTATCCATATTGTTTATCTGATTGGATTTAGGAATCGTTTTGGTGTGATGGTCGAATGGTTTTACTGCTTTCTCACAGGGCAGCGAGGCGTTCGCCTCATCTATCGCTCCATCGAAGAAGAAATGGCCAAACTCAAACAACGCTCAGAAGAAGGATGAAGGATGAAGGATGAGGGAGGCATTTTTAACGTGCCCGTGCCCGAAAAGCTAAACTTCTATTATGAATTTTTTAATAGTATTGCGTGAGTTTTGGGAAGCACGCCCCGCTTTCTATTTGGGGCTGCAGATGCTCTTGGGAGTGGGCTTTGCTTATTATCCTCACTATGCATTGGGTTTGCCGCTATTGCTTCTTTGGCTGCCATTTGTCAGACAGCCTGTGAAGGTGTTGCAAGGAATAATAGTGATTGTACTCAGTGTTGGGTATGCGCTCTATCGCTATCCTGATCAGCAGATTCCCCAGCAGGTGCACGGGAAAGCCTATTTCGCCATCTCCGCTGTAAAACCTTATCAGTCTCCTTTCCATCGCACTTCTTTGGCTTATCAGGGCATCATCCATTACTTTGAGACTAAAGAGAAATCTTATTACGACCTGCCCTGCACCATTTATCACGACAAAGAAGTGCCTGCGGGTAGCGACTACTTAATTGAAGGAGAGCTGATCGAAAAAGGAAACCGTCGCTATGTATTAAAACCAACCAAAGATATGGTCTGGAAAAAAGTGGCCGGCACTTTTAGTTTTGCTCTTTGGCGCTACAAGATAAAAGAAAAGTTGCGCACGTTTTTAAAGCAGCACACCCCCGAGCCAAAAACGCTCTCTTTTTTATCGGCCCTTGCGACAGGAGATATCACCGAGCGCACACTCAATTTTGAATTCAAACAGATCGGTCTCTTGCATGTTCTGGCCATTTCCGGATTTCAATTTGCTCTCATCGCTGCCTTTTTTGGATTTTTCTTAAGACCTTTTTTGCCTTACAAAACCACTTTTTCAATCTTACTTGTGCTTTTAACAGCCTACTATTTTTTCCTTGGACCCTCCCCTTCTGTCCAACGCTCTTATATCGCTGTCTTGCTCTTTTTTGTGGGCAGCTTTCTAAAAATTTCTTCAAGCGGTCTTAATTTATTGGGCATGGGACTTATCGTAGAACTGATCTTTGATCCTCTACTTGTGACTAACTTGGGATTTGAACTCACCTTTCTTTGCACGGCTGCCATTCTTCTCTTTTATCGTCCCTGCTTGAAGCTATTTTCTCTTCTTCTGCCCAAAAGAAATTATCACACTGTGCTTGCCATGGGACGCATCGACCAGCATGGCTACTTATTTGCTTCATGGATCCGAGAAGCTTTAGCCATTAACATCGCTGTCCACCTAGTCTCACTTCCCGCTCTGCTCTTTTTATTCCACAAAATGGCTCTGTTGAGCCTGGTCTATAATCTGTTCTTTCCCTTCTTGACCACGCTGATGCTCTTTTTGCTGATTATCTCTTTTATTCTGTTTCCCCTATTTCCTTTTATTCATAAATTAAATATTTTACTTACTTCTGCTGCCCTAGAATTGACAAGCAACCCGCCGATCGCTTTTAACACCTTTATTCGGGTCAAAAATTTTTCTTTTACAGCGCTGGTGATTTCACTGATGTTTTGCCTCATCTTGGGGATCTTGCTACAAAAAGCCATTGACCAAAAGCAATTTGAGAGATGAGAATGGTAGTCCATGGCGGTCGTAGCTCAGTTGGTTAGAGCACGGGATTGTGGATCCTGTGGTCGCGGGTTCGAGTCCCGTCGATCGCCCCATTTACTACGCTATGACCTGGATTGAAGCATTTATACTTGGAATCGTTCAAGGGACCACCGAATTTTTTCCTATCAGCTCTTCGGCCCATTTAAAATTGACTAAATTACTCTTTGGAATTCAAGAGAGCGGGCAACATGAGCTCTTTAATCTTGTTTGCCACCTGGGCACATTACTTGCCCTTTTCTTTGTCTTTCGAAAAGAGATCGTTTCTCTTCTTTTTACTGAAAGAAAAAAACTGGTTCCCTTTATTTTGGCGCTGCTCCCCTTAATCCCTGGCTATCTACTTTTACATCCGATTTTAGGAGTATGTTCCGCTCCTATTTTTTTAGGCCTCTTTCTTCTAGTAACAAGCGCAATTTTGTTTTTGGGGCATCGCTCTTCCTCTTCCACTGAGAGAAAACCTCTGCGGGATGCACTCTATATCGGATCGGCGCAAGTGCTCGCCCTCTTTCCTGGAATTTCTCGCAGCGCATCCACCATCTGCTGTGCACGCCTGCTCGGATGGTCGCCGAAAGAAGCGGTCCATTTCTCTTTTCTGCTCTCTGTTCCCACCATTTTAGGTGGCAGCAGTTTAGAACTATTCCGCCTTTTTTATCTGAAGCTGCCCTATGACACCTCTCTACTACATTGTGGCATTGGATTTTTTTCCTCTTTCATCATGGGCACCACCTTCATTCGAATTTCTCTGCGCTGGTTAGAAAATGGGGTGTTAAAACCGTTTGCATGGTATTGTCTTATTATAGGCACATTAACGTTGCTGTTTTTTTTCCATGGCTAAAAAAGAAAAACGCTCCCATTCTTACCGTCCCGAAGCAAAGGGGCTGGCCCTGCTTGTTTCTTCACTTATTTTAGTGCTCTCTCTCTTAAGTTTTCATCTCCACGACATGCAAGGGAATTTACTCGGCCTTGTCGGCTACGGATTGGGATTTGCGCTCTATTATCTTTTCGGACTGTCCAGCTTTCTGATTCTGTTTTACTTGGGTTGGCTTGGTCTGCAATATCTCACCTATGGAGAAGTGCCGAATTGCCGCGCAAAAAATATCTATTTTTCTCTCTTTATTCTTTCGGTTTCCATTCTATTAAATCTATTCGCAGAATCGGTCGGTTTTTCCAGCCGTTTTTTCCAAGATAAGATCTATGTAGAATCGATCACATTTTCCGTACCTTATCCTCAAATGCATGTGCGCTATAATTTGGGCGGAGTTCCCCTTTACTATCTTTATCGCGATCTTCCTATGCTCAATTTGCAACATATTTTAAGCAATGTGGGCACTGGCCTTACTTTTTCCATTACAGCCATTGTCTCTTTCTTACTTTTTGCTGAAATTCCGGTATTACAACTTTTTACAATGGTTCAACGGCTCCTATTAAAAGCCAAAAGCTCTTTGCTGCCTTTCCCTATTGAAGAAAAACCAGAACCACTACAAAAGCTCTCTCCTGAAGATATTGAAAAAAGGTTGACCATCCATTTTCCCCAGCCCATCTATTCGCAAAAACAGGAAAAACCTTCCTCGACTGTTCCAGAAGAATCCAAAATGCGCATCGTCACTAAACGGGAAAAAGCGATCGCGGCACAAAAAGTGGTCAATGGCGACTTTGCAGGTTACCAGTTTCCTCCTGAAGAACTTTTGAAAAATCCGAAAAAAACAGATCCACCGACCATTAAAAAAGATTTGCGGCGTCAAGCTGAAATCTTAGAAGAGGCTCTAAAAAGTTTTGGTGTGGAAGCAAAGGTGGGCGAGATCCATTTAGGCCCGACCATCACCTCTTTTGAGGTGCATCCTCCTATTGGGGTCAAAGTCCAAAAAATTAAAGCACTCGAAGATGATTTAGCTCTGAATCTTCAGGCTAAATCGATCCGGATCATCGCGCCCATCCCAGGAAAAGCGGCCGTAGGCGTCGAAGTGCCTTCGCTCTATCCCCAAGAGGTCAGTTTTAAAGAGCTGCTCTTGGCCTATCAGCAACAAGGACGCAAATTACATATTCCTGTGCTGCTGGGAAAAACAGTCAGCGGCGAAAATGTGATGGTAGACCTTGTGAAAATGCCCCACTGCATCATTGCAGGCGCCACAGGCTCTGGAAAATCGGTCTGTATCAACACGGTGGTGATGTCCATCTTGATGAATGCGCGCCCCGATGAAGTTAAATTGCTGATGATCGATCCCAAAAAAGTAGAATTAACAAGCTATACACAGCTGCCCCATATGATCGCGCCAGTGATTACAGAAGCCCACGGCGCCTATGCCGCGCTTAATTGGCTAGTGAAAGAGATGCAAAATCGCTATGAGATTTTAAAACAGCTCGGCCTGCGCAATATCGGCGCTTTTAATACACGAAAAATCAATACAGAATTGGAAACTTCGCTCAGCCTCACTGTCCCAGAAAAGATGCCGCTCATTGTGGCCATTATTGATGAGTTTGCCGACCTGATGATGGCCTCTAGTTCCGATTTAGAGACACCGATTGCACGGATTGCGCAAATGGCGCGCGCAGTCGGCATTCACCTGATTTTGGCCACACAGCGGCCGTCGCGTGAAGTGATTACAGGACTGATCAAAGCTAACTTCCCCACGCGGATTGCTTTCAAAGTGGCCAGCCGCATTAACTCTCAAATTATTTTGGATGAGGTGGGGGCCGAAAGTTTGCTAGGCAATGGCGATATGCTCTTTATGCCGCCCGGTTCTTCTCAGCTTATTCGTGCCCAAGGCGCTTATATTAGTGATGAAGAAATCAATAACGTGATCTCTTTTATCTGCAATCAGTCGCCCCCAAACTATCTGATCCCCTCTTTTGACAGCATGCGCAAAGAAGAATTTGCATTGCCAGAGGCTGAAGAAACAGCACGCGATAGCCTTTATGACGAGGCGCGCGCCATTGTGATCGAAACAGGAAATGCCTCAACCACCTTTTTACAGCGCAAACTAAAAATTGGTTATGCCCGTGCCGCATCGCTTATGGATGAATTGGAAACTCATGGAGTGATTAGCCCGCAGGAAGGGGCTAAACCCAGACGGGTGCTTTTGAATAAGGTAGATTCTGATGAATGAAAAGCGGATCTTAATCGCAGAATCGTCCAAAGACCTCATAGAAAAAATCTTAAAAGCGCCCCAAGCCAAGCAGTACCGCTTTGAGAGCGCTGAAAGTGGTCCTAAAGCCTTACAAAAAATAGAAGCGTTCCGCCCCAACCTTGTCTATCTGGACCTGCTTCTTTCCGAGATCCATGGCATCGAAATCTTAAAAAATATTCGTGCGGCTGCCCATTTAAAAAATACCGGTGTGATCATTGCCTCTTCTAATCCGATGATCCAAAATTACCAAGCAGCGATTAATGAAGGAGCCAACTACTTTTTAGAAAAACCGTTTGAGATCCCTTTTCTTTTTACTCTTTTTGAGCGCTTTTTTAATGCCACCTTAAAACCGGACAAATTTTCTAAAAAAGAGCAAAAAAGTAGTGCTAAAGCCTATCTTCCCGAAGCAGAAGAACTACAGTCTTATTTGAAATTTTGGGGCACGCGCGGCTCCAACCCAGTTTCAGGCGCCAATTACATTCGCTTTGGTGGCAATACCTCTTGCTTAGAAGTACGTCACGGAAAAGATCAGATCATTATCGATGCAGGTACTGGGATTCGTGCTTTAGGAGAGACACTCACCCATGCCAAAAATATCCATCTATTTTTAAGCCATACCCATTGGGATCATGTAACCGGGTTTCCCTTTTTAAAACCGCTCTACCATTCCGATTGTAAAGTGATGATCTGGTCGCCCATTGGATTTGAAAAATCGACGCAAGAACTATTTACAGAGATGCTCGCCTATGCCTATTTTCCTGTGCGCTTGGATGATATTAAGGCAAAACTGATTTTTAATGATTTGCGCGATCAGTCTCCTGTTTCTGTGGGTTCGATCACCATTGAGTCCCATTATGCTTACCATCCAGGAGCTACATTCTGTTTCAAAATCCATGTGGGAGATAAAGCGATCGGTTACGCTACAGATAATGAGATGTTTTTAGGGTTTCATGGCAATCCCAATACACTGAATAAGGATCATCCTCTGATTCAGGCCAATGAGAGCCTGATCAAATTTTTCAAGGGATGCCATCTTTTTATTCATGAAGCGCAATACACTCCCCTAGAATATCAGAAACGTGTCGGCTGGGGCCATTCTTCCATTTCCAATGCAGCCATATTAGCCAAGTATGTACATGCTAAAGAGTGGATTGTGACCCATCACGATCCAAATCACACTGACGAAGAGCTTTTGCAGAAACTCCAGCTGCACAAAGAGATCCTCAAAGAATGTCAAATCCCCTGCAATGTCCAAATGGCCTTCGATGGAATGGTCATTCCGCTTTAAAACCTGCCGAATTCCACAAATTTTTCCTTTTTATAGAAAGTTTTATATATATTTTGAGTTATAGAAAAGAGTTCTATAGCTCATGCCATGGAATTGGCACTGTTTTTTGATCCTCATCTAGACTCCATATGTAAATAAATTATCTAATAGACAAATGGATACACATCTGATACACTTACCATAAAGAATCAAAATTTTAAGACTGGTAATATATGGCAACTAAACATAGAAGGCCTAGAATTAGCAAAATACATAGACAAAAACGCATCAATGTGACCTTTAAACCCTCTACTCTTCATGCAGTTAACCTACTGGCAAAAAGAAATGATACTTCTCTTTCAAACATCACTCAGGAGTTAGTAGAACAAGCATTAGAAATGCAAGAGGATATTTATCTTTCGCGCATTGCAGAAGAAGCAGAAATGCGATCAAAGGGAAAAGCGAGAATTCCAGCGGAAAAAGTATGGAAGGAATTAGGTTTAAAGTAGAATTCTTAAATCAAGAAGTTGTTGATCAATTTAAATCTCTGCCTAAATCAGCTCAGCAAATGATCAAGACCGCTATCGAAGAAAGGTTAGAAGTTGATCCCATTGCTTTTGGCAAACCCTTACAGTATAGCTGGAAAGGGCATAGACGTATGCGAGTAAGTTCTTACCGCATTATTTATAGGATCGATAAAGAGAATAATATTGTGATTATAGTAGCAGCCGATAATAGAAAAGATGTTTATGGTGAGTGACGATTTAAAAATAGATAGGCAAGCTGGGTTTGTCTTGGTAGGCGATCGAGAGACCAGTCGCCTGGTTCTTTAGCTTTTCTTGGACAATTTTGAGCGCCAATTCTGGAGAATTACACTCCTCTGATAGATGGGCCAGATAGACATGCTTGAGTTTTGTATGGACTATTTTGGAAAGTAGATCGGCACACTCTTCATTAGAAAGATGGCCCTGCTTACTGAGCACCCTTTTTTTATAAATCTCAGGGCGCGCTGAGGCATGGACCATAGAAGGCTGATGGTTGGCCTCCAGATAAAGGTAATCGCAATTAATCAGCTTATTGACCACAAGCGAAGTGGCAAATCCAAGATCGGTACAAAATCCCAGCTTCAATGGGCCGCAACGAATCGTAAAGGCAACAGGATCGAGCGCATCATGCTGCACGCTAAAAGGATGGACCTCAATATCGCCAAATTCAAAACTCTCCCCTGTGGAAAAGATCTTAAATTTTGGACACTCCCCCAAAATTTCATAAATCGCTTTGGCTGTATCACTATTAGCAAAAATCGGAATTTTATGTTTGAAACCAAGTGTCTGGATCGCTTTGATATGGTCAGTGTGTTCGTGCGTCACTAAGATGGCATCGATCTCGCTGATAGTGACACCAATTTCTTTGAGCCGCTGTTCAATGACACGACTGCTAATGCCCGCATCAATCAAGATCTTCGTGCGCGCTGTTCCTAAATAGATGCAGTTGCCTTTCGAACCCGACGCTAGCGGACAAAACCCTATCATGCTTCATAATTTAACCGGCCACTATTTTATTTGACATGTTTTAAAAAATTTTTTACATAGATTATTATGAACATTCGACATGAAATGGATCAAACCTTAGATCAACTCATTGAAAATGCTAAAGCATTTCGGCAAGTGCCTCGAAAAAAATTGGAAGCGCATGAATTAGACGCGCTCGAAAAAACACAAGAAAGCTTGCTGGCACATCTTTTAAGGCTCGATGAATCTTTAAACCAAAAACAGGCTCCAGAAAGAGCGTTAAGAGAAAAGGCAGTTCATTTTCATCAGCTCCATCGTAAGCTGCAAACACGCTTCAGGATCAGACGCAAAAGAAAAAAACTCCAAGAACTTTAATTACTTTCATCCTGTTTATCCTGCCGCTTTAGCGATCCTAATATCCTGTTTCTTTTTCGGAAAACAAGATGTACAGGATCGCTAAAGCGGCAGGATATGTAGGATAGCAAGATAAGCTTAATAAGCAGCGAGTGTACGGAGTGCTTTTTCTAGATCTTCTGGTTGTGGCAATACAGCATCTTCTAACTGTTTGCAATAAGGCACAGGGCAATCTTTGCCCGTGACGCGCACGATGGGCGCATCCAGATATTGAAAATCATTTTCCACAATTCTTGCCGCCACTTCGGCCCCAAATCCGCAATTGCCTGCAGCTTCGTGAATGATGACCACTTTCCCTGTTTTACGCACTGTCTCTGAAATGGCCTCGACATCAAGTGGAACTAAAGTTCTTAAATCCAAAATTTCAATCGAGATCCCTTCTTGCTGTAATTTTTCTGCAACTTCGACCGCCGTGCAGACCATTTTTCCCCAAGCAATGACGCTGATCTCATCCCCTGCGCGCACCAGATTGGCTTTTCCTAAAGGAAGAAGCTCCTCTTTATCGGTCTCCTTGCGTGCGCAAAAAACTCTTTGGCGATAGATCGCTTTATGCTCCAAGATCACGACAGGGTTAGGGTCGCGGATGGCCGCCTTCATCAGCCGTTTAGCATCGCTGCTATTACTTGGAATCACCACTTTCAATCCGGGACAATGAGATAAAAATGCCTCAATGCTTTGAGAATGGTAAGGCCCTCCCTGAATGTAACCCCCATAAGGCATGCGGATCACTACAGGGCAGTTCCACTCTCCATTGGATCTATAATGAAAGCTAGAAAGCTCATTGAAAAGTTGATTAATGCCTGTCCAGAGATAATCGGCAAATTGGATCTCTGCCACCGGTTTAAAAGGTTCTACAAGAGACATGCCCAATGCAATTCCGATAATGGAAGATTCTGCTAGCGGTGTATTAAAACAGCGCTCCTCTCCATATTTAGCTGTTAAATGACGGGACACACCAAATACTCCCCCTTTGCCTCGGGCCACATCTTGCCCAAAAACAACAACGCCCGCATCACGCTCCATTTCTTCATCTAAAGCATGGTTAAATGCATCGACCATCACAATGCTATTTTCTGTGTCGCTTTTTTCATTTTTCTCATAAGCAATAGGCGCCACTTCTTTAAACACATTCTTAGTGCATTCTGCTGGATCTGGGAAAGGAATTTTCTCGGCTGCTTCCGCTGCCTCTTCAATGCGCGCAAAAGCGGCACGCTGCATCTCTTCTAACTCATTTTCTGAGACAAGTCCCATATCTTGGAGCCAGGATTCAAAACGGGGAATCGGATCGCGCTCTTTTTCAGCTGCAAGGGATGCCTCATCCCGGTATTTTTTAGGATCATCGCTATTACTATGAGCGCCCAAGCGCGGCACTTTGGCCACAATTAGGCTTGGACCCTCTTTTGCCCGTCCCTTTTCTACTGCCTGTTTCAACGCTCTTGAGCTCTCTTCATAATCACATCCATCCACATCAAAGACAGAAAGACCGGTATATCCTTGCGCCATTTTCACAATGGTGCCTCCTGCGGTCTGCTCTGAAATAGGCACAGAAATCGCATATCCATTGTCTTGGATCACAAAGATCACACTCAGACGATGCACACAGGCAAAATTGAGCGCTTCATGAAAATCTCCTTGAGATGTGGCCCCATCGCCTGCAGACACGTAGACCACTTCATCTTTTCCTGAAAGCTGTATCCCTTTGGCAATGCCCACTGCTTGTAAAAATTGTGAGCCGACGCAGCTAGACTGACAAGGAATACGCAGCTTTTTGTGAGAAAAATGATCAGGCATCATCCGGCCACCCGAATGGTGCGGGATTTCACGTGCTAAAAAAGCAGCGAGAAGTTCAGTTAAATCAGAGCCAATCCCAATTGCAAAGGCACGATCGCGATAGTAAGGTAATCCCCAATCTTTTTCTGGTGTGAGCGCCAAAGCTGAAAGCACACCAATCATCTCATGGCCTGCAGGAGATAAATGGAAGGTGCCTCCCTTATTTTGGCGCACCAATTTTGCCATTTTCTCGTCTATAAAACGGGTTAAATACATCATCTCAAGCGCTTTCAAACAAGAAAGGCGGGACAGAGAAGACTGTTTTGTTTGGACCGTAGAACTCATAAGGGTTTCTTTTTAATTTTTTTTCTTTGAATGGGCGTGACCATTTTCATACGACGCTTTTTCTTTTCATACTCTTCACCCACTTCTGGAACCATCTCTTTAGGTTTGGCAGGCGCCTCTTTTCTTGGCAAAAAGCCTTTGATCACTTCCATAATGCCTTTCTTTTTCACAGGCACTTCGACCTCTTCAATAGGCACAATAGGCACAGGCTCCTTGCGCACCGCTTTCATCAATTTTTCTTCTGCTTCAACAGCACCCATTTCATGTAAATCGCTCAAACGGGAAGAGAGATGTCTCAACGATTCTAATCTTTCAGAAAGTGCTTGCAGCTTCTCATCCACTTTCACACGAGAACTTCCTCGCAAATTGGCCAACAGCTGGGCTTCACTTTCATAACGAGTAGAAAAAGTGACAGCAGAAGCGCTAGTAATATCGGGAATAAACAGAAACTGGCGCACCATCGAGGGCACCGTGGTGTAAATATCGATCGTCACCTGAGGTTCCAGCTCGATTTTGGCCGCCTGCTTTGGAGGACGTCCTCTTTTTGGCCGCGGATTTAATGCTTCACTAGAATAATAGGTCTTTGCCTTTGCAAATAATGCTTCACGTGCTACGGTCACCTCACGAGGCACTTTGGCGTCAAAAAGATGTTTTTTGAGCTTTTCAATTAAATTTTTGGTCATGTCTAGATCCTCTTCAAACACAAACAGGATCTCTTGTGACCGGAGCCATTCAATAATCCGAATTCTTGACCGCTCTACATAGAACTGCTGCCATTTCTCCAGCTCGGTCAACTGATCGTAAATAAACTCTAAAAAATTTTCTCTAGCTTCCTTAGACTGGATAATATCAAGCAGCCGCTCTTTTGTGTCGATGTCGTACACCTTTTCATTCACAAAAGCTTCCATGAATTTTTTGGATTCATAAAAAGTCATTTTAGGGACTAAACAATAGCGCTGCCCACGCTCCTCAAGCTCCTTTTCTAGAGCAGTAAGTTCCTCTTGACCCTTATCTAAATCGACAAAAAATAGAAACCCTTCCACACGGTCTAAGTAAAAATCTCTTTCATCATCCGACTTGGCAAATGCGTCCATCAAGCGATGGAAACGCAAAATTAAAGGATTTTGTGCTACAGGATAGTTTTGTTTTAACATATCTAATGACGCCTCAAAATTCTGAATGTAACATAGACCTTGAGGGCCATTCAAGAGAAATAAAGGACCAGCACTCAAATATGTATAATTTTATTTTTAATCAACTTTTAATAGAATTTCAGCTGCACTATATGATCAATCAAATTAATATTATAGATTCAATTTAAAGAGTTCGATTTATGGCGGTACTGGCCGTCCCCAATCGTTTGGTGGCTCAATTTGATCAAAAATTAAATGAGATTGCCGAGAGAGGCATTTCTTGGATTCGCGATGAAAAAAATGAACTCGGAAGAAATGCAGGCCGGCAAATTGGTTTGGCGTTTGTTGTTGTTTTATTTGCTGTGATCGCCTTTATCTCTATTGTGGGCATTCCCCTTCTAGTCAAATCGATAAAAGAATACGATCGGCAAGTGGCTGCATTCCAAGAAAAAATCGCGATTTCAAAAGCGAAAGTGAAAGATTTAACTATTGCGAACGACACTTTAAAAAATAAGATAGAAAAATTAGAAGAAAAGGTGGGATCAATTACAAAGGCGCTTTCCTCTGCGGGAAAAGGAAAATTTAGGCCAGAAGTCGCTGATATTCTTAAGATCAATCTACCTGAAAAACCTTCTAGATTTTCAGAGTTCTTCCGAAATAAAAAATTTGCGTTTCCAAAGGTCCCAAAATAAGAGCAAGAAAGCAAAAAACATGCAGATGCCTCCCACTGTGATGGGGAGATGTGGATAAAGGGCCACAAGCGATCCAGAAAATAGGGGGGAAATTCCAATGGCGGCTTGCTGCACCGAATTGTAGATCCCCAACATCTTTCCCTGGTTTTCTTCTGCGCTTAAATTGGAGACAATGGTCGCTGCAGAGGGACTGACAAAGGCCACTGAGAATGCAATCATAGGGATCATCCAGACAAGGCTGCTGCTCTCCTCTAGAAGTAACAGGCTAAAAAGCACGAGTGCAAGACAGAATAGAGCAAGGGAAAGTAGCGTTTCGGAAGCATATTTTTTTAAAAGAGGTCTAATAAAAAATCCTTGCGAAAGAGCAATCCAAAGACCCAGCCAGGCATAAGAATTGGCAATCTGTTCTATATTGAGTTCAAAATAACCCATCAGAAAGACGGGTGAAAATTCAGTGAAAAACCCCCAACCCAAACTAAATACAAACATCACTAAAAAAATAGTCCTGAATTCTGATAATTGGAGCGCTTTTTTGATATGCTGCATGCTAGTGAAAATAGAGACTTTTTTTTGAGTCAAAAATGCAAATAAGTCTTTTGTCTCTTTAATTTTCCATACAACAAGCAGCAAATTGCCAAGACAGAGTACGGCGGAAAGTAAAAAGGGAGCGGTGTATCCTAATAGTGACAGTTTGCCACCCAAATAAGGCCCCAATACAAATCCTGATCCCCAAGCCATCGCCAGTAGAGCAAAGTTTTTTGATTTTTCTTTTTCCCGACTAATGTCTGCCACCACAGATTGTGCAATCGCATAGTTGCCCGCCGCCGCCCCATTCACAATCCGCGCAATAAAAAGCAGCCATAAATTTTTAAAGATAATTCCGACCCCTGAAAATAGATAACCAAAAGAGGCCATCCACAAAGTCATCAACAAAATTTTTTTCCTCCCTTTGCGATCTGATAATGCACCCAGAATAGGACCGCCAAAAAATTGACCGATGCAAAATGAGGAGATGAGCAAGCCCAAAACAAGTCCGCGCAATGCCAACGAACTTTCTGCTGAGAAAAAAAATGTATCGGTGACGATCAAGGAAGAAAAAATAGGGAACACAAGTCCAAAACCTAAGCTATCTAGAAAGACAGTAAAGACCAGTGTGAGCAGCATATTTTCCCTAGATATAACAGAGAGATAATTAACAACAAAATCTATAATTTAATTTTTGTTTAACATTTTTAAATTTACTAATCAAAATTTGAGGGTTTAACTTAATTTCCATTATCTGTTTAAATAGTCACATTTTAAACAACTTAACAGGAGATTTTATGATTACTGCTACTAAACCGACGGACGATATAAAACGTCCAGAATCAGATTCTGATGTAGGATTTTCTTCTCTTCGCTTTCCCCACTCTTCACAGTTATCTCTATCAGTTCCCTCAATACTAGCAACAGCAAACGAAGAAATGTCGAAAATTTTTAAACCAGCTGACTATCAACGTAACTGGTCTACTGTGGTTGTTGAAGGGGTAGAGCAGTTCATAAATGCAAATGACCAACTCACTACAGCAAAAGCAAAAGTCTGGGCTGGCGTAAAAACAGGCCTCATAACTTTTGTTGCTCTTACTGCTATTCTTGGGACAGGTGGACTCTTTTTAATACCTTTAGTAGGACTGTACAATGAATGGAAAAGAAAAGAGGCTCACACAAATAAACTATTGGAATTGAATCAATATCACGCACTTGCCTCGCCCATTTTAACAAAAGCCTACAATGAGAGAGATGCATCTGTAGAAAAAGCCGATGATCTTGCTAAAAGATTAAAAAAATTAGAAGGACAGTTACAAAATAGTAATACTCAAAGAGAAGCAATCAACTCTTTAAAAGCGCGGGTAAAAACGCTTAACGAGCAATTAGCCAAGAAAGGGAAAAATGTACTAGCCCTTAAAGCTAAGTTAGATCAAGTAACTAAAGACCATAAAGCATTAGCTACCTTGGCTTTCAACGCTCAAAAACAAAAACCTACCATTATTAAGAAGAAAATTAATCATGTATCATCTGAAGCAAATGGCAACAATTCCTCTGCTAGTGTAAAAAATCCGCCATTAACCGAGAGCAAAGAACGAACAGATGTAAAACGTGAGGATGCTGATACCCTTAAAGGAGAAGAAGTTGGTAGTTTTGATGAAGAATATATTAGTTAAAATTTAAAAGTTGTTCTTCAAAGCCGCTATCCCTAGCAATAGAGTAGCGGCTTTTTTATTGTTAGACTCTTATAATGGGTTTTGTCACAATAATCCTCTGTCTTTCTTAAGGTAAAAAAATGCTTGATATCAAATTGCTGCGCAAAGAGGCGCAGCGCATTTCAGAAAAAATAAAAACTAAAGACCCTAAGGCCGATATTTTTTCCATTCTAGAACTGGATGAAGAAATTCGAAAGCTAAAAGTGCGTGTCGAAGAGCTTAAAAGCACGCGCAACCAGTTTTCAAAAGAGATTGGAGAGAAAAAAAGGCAGGGGCATGATGTCGCATCCCTGCTGCAAAAAGTGGGCCATTCCCATGAAGATATTGCCAAATTGGATCAACTTCTCTCTGAAAAGGAAAAAGAGATACAGATGCAACTGTCACTACTTCCTAATCTCCCCATGGACGATGTGAAGGAATCCCCAGATCCTAAAGACAATGTGTGCATCAAAACTTTTGGCGAAAAAACCCCCTTTTCTTTTCCGATAAAGAATCATGTGGAGCTCAATGAAAAACTGCAGCTATTTGATTTTAAAAGGGCGGCAAAAATTTCTGGCAGCCACTGGGCTGCGTATCAGGGCAAAGGTGCCTTGCTAGAATGGGCCCTTTTAAATTACATGATCGATATCCATGTGGAAAATGGATTTAAATTCTGGCTCCCTCCTCTACTTGTCCGCCCTGAAATTATGTATGGCTCTGCCAACCTGCCTAAATTTGAAAGCCAGCTCTTTAAAATCGATGATGAAGATTACCATCTCTACCTCATTCCGACAGCAGAAGCGGCCTTGATGGGGCTCCACTATGATGAAATTCTAAATAGCGATGACCTGCCACTTAAATATGCTGCCTATACCCCTTGTTTCCGTAGAGAAGCGGGCGCTTTGGGTGCGGAGGAAAGAGGCCTGATCCGCATGCACCAGTTCAATAAAGTGGAGATGTTTGCGTTCACATTGCCCGATCAGAGCGATGCACTATTAGATGAGATGCTTGCCAGCGCTGAAGAGATCTTGCAAGGGCTTAATCTGCATTACAGGGTTATGAATTTAGTCACTGGCGACATGTCCTTTCAGGCTGCGAAAACATTAGATGTTGAGGTCTACCTTCCGGGGCAAAATCGCTACTATGAAGTCTCTTCGATTTCTCATTGCACCGATTTCCAAGCGCGCCGCTCCCAGACCCGTTATAAAGTCAAAGAAGAAAAGCCAGAGTTTGTGCACACTCTCAACGGTTCTGGGCTGGCTACCTCCCGTTTGATGGTCGCTCTCCTAGAAAATAACCAACAGGAGGATGGCAGTGTGAAAATCCCTCTTGTGCTACACAAATACTTAGGAGGCATGAAAGAATTGAGACCCGATTTATGTCCCATTTAATTGAAGATTTTCGAGCATTTGTTGATAACTCTCCTACCTCATGGCATGCTGTAGAAGAGATGGGCAATCGCCTCGCTATATTGGACTTTATTCCACTGAGTGAATCAGAAAAATGGTCTCTGGAACCTGGCAAAAGCTACTTTGTGATCCGCGATGGTTCTCTGTGTGGTTTTTCATTGCCAAAACAGAAACCGAAAAAAGCGGCCCTGATTGCCACGCATACTGACAGCCCTGCACTCAAAATCAAGCCTCTCCCTGAAATCCAAAAAGAAAACATGACTCTATTGGGAGTGGAAACTTATGGCAGTCCTATTCTTGCTTCTTGGCTCGGAAGAGATTTAGGCATTGCAGGGAGAGTAGTCACTGTAGATGCAGACCAAAATCTCAGCGAAAAAATGGTGTTTATCGATGATGCGCCTCTCTACATCCCTTTTTTGGCCCCCCATCTTGACCGCGAAAGCCATGAGAAAGGGCTGCTTCTCAACAAACAGGACCATCTGATCCCCATTGCCACGCTCAGTGATGAAGGATTTAAGAAAGGTTATTTAGAAATGTTGCTGCGGCGGCAGTTTTCTTTTCATACACTGTTGAGCTTCGACCTCTTTTTAGTCCCCTTAGAGTCGAGTAAATTTATCGGTGGCTCCAATGAAATGATCGCCTCCTATCGTTTAGATAATCTGGCAAGCGCCCACGCCGCTCTTGTCGCCCTTGGCAATCCGAAAAAAACAGCGTCAGCGCTATTGCAAATGGCGCTCTTTTATGACCATGAAGAGATCGGCTCTAGGACAGAGACAGGCGCTGAATCGCCCTTCTTTTCTGAAATTTTAGACCGCATTGCGCTCAGCTACAAAATGGACAAAGAAGAGCTCTATCTGCTCAAACATAACGCTCTTTGCCTCTCTGTAGATATGGCCCAAGCATTTAATCCCAATTACAAAGAGCGCTACGATCCAGAACATCATGCTCTAGTGGGAAAAGGCGTTGTGATTAAGTACCATGCAGGAAAAAAGTATGTGTCCCATGCGCAAGGCGCCGCTGCGGTGATTTTGCTCTGCCAAAAACTCAACCTCAACTACCAATCTTATGTGAACCGTTCCGATATCGGTTCTGGCTCGACTGTCGGGCCGATTTTTGCAGCGCAACAAGGCATTACCACGGTCGATATCGGCTGCCCACAACTTTCCATGCATGCGACACGGGAAGTGATGGCCTGCCAAGACTACTATGATCTCTGTACCCTTTTAACCCAATTTTTACAGGATTCTTAAATGGACCATTTTCAAGGAAAAACAATTCCAGATCATCTGAAAGAAGCGCGCACACGGGGAGCCTTAGCAAGCGCAGAGGTGCATGGCGCCGAAATCCCTGGCCACCTCACTGCACTCGCAGATAGCAGCAAAGACAGCGCGATCGCTCTTTTAATTCTTTGGGCCCTGCTATCACAAAGCGGACTTGCGCACACCTTTTCTTGGCTTCTTTTAGCCGCTTTTTCTTTGGGATGGCTGATTTGGAAAACGGGACGCAGCGCGCTTCTCGGTTGGGCACGTCTTGAAAGAGTCCACCGTGTGATGGAACAAGAGCGCTATGAGATCCAACATCACCGCGCGCAAGAAAAAGCAGAATTGACCGAACTCTACCGCGCCAAAGGCTTTCAAGGAAAACTCCTAGAAGATGTGGTCGATGTTTTGATGGCCGACGATAACCGCCTATTGACCATCATGCTCGAAGAAGAGCTAGGCCTTTCCTTAGAAACCTATGAACATCCGTTAAAACAGAGTTTTGGCGCTTTTGCTGGAACGCTGCTCGCCTGTCTACTGTTGCTAATCACATTTTATTTCTTACCGAGTTTCGCCTTTCCTTGCACCGCGCTTCTTCTTGTGGGCCTTTCTTCCCTTACGACAGCAAAACTGGAAGGCAATGCGCTGCTTCCTGCTCTGATCTGGAATCTATCGATCGCCTGTTTTGCAGGCACCGGAGTCTATTTTCTTGCTAAGTTGGCTTTGACCTCATGAAACAATCCCCTTCTTCCTACTTTTTTGATGATTTTTTCGCTTCTGGAAAAGAGGAGAGCAGCAGCCCCTTTTTAACACCCCGCTCCAAAAAATGGGGCCGCCACCTCTCTTTAAAAAGCGCGCTGCTCTCTGCCGGTCTACTGGGAGCTGCTTTTATCTGCTCTTTTGTACAACCTGTGCTAGTTCCCTTTTTCCTGATCGGTGTCTTTTTTCTTTCGGGCACACCTGCACTGATTGGAACGTTGGAAGATTTAAAAAAGTTTGAACTGAATATCGATCTTCTGATGACGCTAGCCGCCTTTTTTTCCATTTTCATTGGCAATGCTTTAGAAGGCGCCTTGCTGCTGGTGCTCTTTGAACTTTCTGGCAGTATGGAAGAGGCCATCTCACAAAAAACAAAGCAGGCACTGATTCATTTAAAAAATATCGCGCCTAAATCGGCCTATCTGGTCGATGCTGCAGGCCAAGTGATCGAGCGCAGCATCCATGACATTCAACTCAAAGACCATCTGTTGATTAAAGCAGGTGAAATTGTCCCTCTCGATGGCGTGGTCATCTCGGGCAGCTCTTTTGTCAATTTAGTCCACCTCACAGGGGAAAGCGCCCCGATCTTAAAAAAGTTGGAGGATGAAGTGCCTGCGGGCGCCAAAAATTTAGAAGGGACATTGACCCTTCAAGTGACTAAAACTTCTCAAGAATCTACATTGCAGCGCATTGTACAGCTGATTTTGCAGGCGCAAGAATCAAAACCTCTACTGGAAAATTTGATTGATCGCTTTGGAAAATGGTATGCCCCACTAGTGATCGGATTAACAGGTTTTTTTGCTCTATGTCTCCCCTGGTTTACAGAGATGGGCTATGGAGGCGTCTCTGGTTCTATCTATCGCGCACTCACTTTCCTAGTCACCGCCTCTCCTTGCGCACTCATTATTGCGACTCCTATGGCCTATTTGAGTGCTATCAGCAGCTGTGCGCGCAAAGGTATTTTGCTCAAAGGAGGCGCCATCTTAGATAAACTTTCCAAATGCAAACTGATCGCCTTTGATAAAACAGGCACGTTGACCACTGGAAAATTAGAATGTGTCCATATCGAATCTTTGATTCCTAACTCGATGGTATCTCATGAATCGGCTTTAGGCATTGCCGCAGGCCTAGAAAAATTCTCTTTGCACCCCATTAGCCATGCCATTCTCTCCCATGCCACAGCGCAAAAAGTAGCCCCAGCACTTATTGAGCAGTTCTGTTCCAAAGCGGGATTTGGATTAGAGGGCTTAGCTAAGATTCAAGAGGAACAGCATGCAGTATGTATTGGCCATCCTGATTATGTAGGAGAAAAAATTCCTGCTCATCTAAATGAAGAGTGGCAAAAGATCAAGGGAAGCCTTTCTGCTCTTCAAAACCCGACCACATTGCTGCTTATCAAAGATGCTCTATTTCTTTTTCATTTTAAAGATGAGCTCCGTCCCCAATCGGAACATGCACTCACCCATCTAAAAACACGTTTTCATCCGATCATGATCACTGGCGACCATAGCGAAAATGCTAAACTTGTAGCCAAAACATTAGGGATCGAAGAGATCTACTTTAATATGCGCCCTGAGGACAAACTCAAGCTGATTGAGACCTTCTCTCAAAAAGAGGGAGGACTCATCATGGTGGGAGATGGCATGAACGATGCGCCTGCACTAGCCCGCTCTTCTGTAGGCATTTCCATGGGCAAGATAGGCAGTGGCGCTGCCATTGACGCCTCCGATATTGTACTTCTTCAGGAAAATCTCATCCTCATTCCTTGGCTAGTCAAAAAAGCCGACTCCACATTACAGATCATAAAACAAAACCTGTTCTTTTCCCTTTTAGTAATTGTCGGCGCCAGTGTGACAGCTCTTTTGGGACTCATCCCTTTATGGTTAGGCGTTATCCTCCATGAAGGAGGCACAGTCCTTGTGGGCCTTAACAGTCTTCGCCTCCTCAAAAAAAATTAAGAATTCATAATTCATAATTCATACTTCATAATTTTTTTTGATCTGTTGCGTTTAAAATGAAAGAATTCCTATCCTCTAATTATGGGCAAAGAGAACCGAGGCAATAAGAGTTTTCGACTTCATATTGAAGATGCTGTCAAGAAAGAGAGCCGTAAATGCGAGGAGTGCTGTCTATGGCTGGACAAGCACATGCCGCCCAGTTTTTTTGAAGAGTTGACCGAGGACGATATCTTGCTTGTGGCCCACAGTCTCATGGGCTTTAATCTGCAGAACTATTTTGCTGTCATCCATCTAAAAAACCGGGCGATTGTGCTCTGTTTAGATAGCAATGAAGCAGATTTAAACATTTTAAAGCAGTTCCAGGGCTATGGGATTAAAAATTACCGTACCTTTATTTCCAATGCGCCGCCTCCTTTTGTAGAGATTAAAGCGCCTCTTCGAATTGCCACTCTATTTTTCACCCAATTTCCAGAAAATGAGGGCAAAGAAGAGCCCTTCTCCAAAGATAAAAAAGAAGAGATCCGCTCTCTTGCCAAAACACGCAACCCTGAGCTGACAGATGAAGAGTTTCACAATCTGCTCAGCGGCCTGGGCGCACGTTTTTTGCGCGGGGTGACCCAAGACAGACTTGTCGCTGCGCTAGATATGGTATTTAGGGCCAAAATACGGGACCATTGCCAATATGAAGTGCGCTACAATGAAGACTGGAAGGAAAAAGATATTCCTTCTATGCAAATTGTGTTTGCCTGGCGCAATGTTCCTAAGCACCATTTTCTTTATAAACTCGCAAAAACAGTATTCCGCCATGGTTTGACCATGCGGCGCGTCAATGCCACATACATTAAACCCTATAGCAAAGATTCGATCCTACTCATGTCGATTGGGCTTCATGGAAGCAAAGGAAAAGCGGCCTGGGAAGAATCAGACATCGACGATTTTCTCAAAGAGCTAGTCACTCTAAAATATTTTGAAGGATTGGAAGCGATCGAGTCTGTCTTTGTCGATTCCGGTTTTGTGCGTGGGAATATTGGCAATCTGATCAAATCGATCACCCATTTTGCACATCAGACCTTAGTGCATGCCGATCTGAACATGTATTCGCTTGCCAATATTACTGAGGGCATCTGTAGACATCCAGAGCTTATCGTTCAATTGGCCCAAGCATTTGAGTACAAATTTCACCCAAAAAACCATGATCTAAAAGCATTTGAAAAATTGAAAGAGAGCTACCTAGCTTCAGTTGATGATCTTGATACAGGCAATGAGTTCAATGATATGCGGCGCAAAAACATCTTGTATCAGGCGATGAATTTTGTGGACCATCTGCTCAAGACCAATTTTTATCGCAATAATAAGACCGCTTTTTCCTTTCGACTAGATCCTGATTATCTAAATTTTATCCCTTACGATAGATCGGAGAAATTCCCAGCACTGCCTTTTGCTATCTTTTTCATGCATGGTATGTACTATATCGGCTTCCATATCCGTTTTAAAGATCTGGCGCGCGGCGGCCTAAGGACTGTGTTCACCCAGAAATTTGAGCAGATGCTCTCTGAGAGCAATAATGTCTTTTCAGAATGCTACCAACTCGCCTACACACAACATAAGAAAAATAAAGACATTCCCGAAGGCGGCGCCAAAGCAGTGATCTTTTTAGAGCCTTATGAACGGCTCCATTATGAGGCAGATATTTTCAGGCAGGAATTACAAGAAGGGGGCGTCAGCAGCACTGATATAGACAATCGGCTAAAAACATTCCACACAGAGCAGAAATTAGAATATCTGTACCATGCCCAGCGCACTTATATCGAATGTTTTCTTACCCTCATCAACTGTGAACCCGATGGCACCTTGCGCGCCAAACAGATTATCGACTACTGGAAAAAGCCGGAGTATATCTATTTAGGCCCCGATGAGAATATGCACAATGCGATGATCGAGTGGATTGCCAATTATAGCAAAGCAGAAAATTACAAACCGGGCGGCAGTTTTATCACAAGCAAACCGGGCACCGGCATCAACCACAAAGAATATGGCGTCACCTCCTATGGCGTGAATGTGTACATGGAAGAGGTGCTGCACTACTTAAAAATCGATCCCTACAAAGAACCGTTCACTATTAAAATTTCGGGCGGCCCTGATGGCGATGTGGCAGGCAATCAGATTTTGAATCTTTACCGCTTTTTCCCAAAAACAGCCAAACTCGTGGCGATCACCGATGTGTCAGGCACTATTTTTGATCCCAAAGGATTAGATCTCTCTTTCTTGGCAGAGCTATTTAAAGAGGTCAAACCGATCCGATTCTATCCCCCTGAAAAATTAAATGAAGGCGGATTTTTGTTAGATCTTGCCACCAAAAAAGAGATCACTGCCTATGCGCAACAGACCCTTTGCTCCAGAAAAAAGGGAGGAAAAGTAGTAGAAGATTGGCTGTCAGGAAATGAAATGAATCATCTATTCCGTCATAACTTGCATCAGACCCCTGCCGATGTATTTATCCCTGGAGGCGGGCGCCCGCGCACCCTCAATGAAAATAATTACCAAGATTTTCTCGATGAAAAAGGCAAACCCACCTCTAAAGCCATTGTGGAAGGGGCAAACCTTTATCTGACCCCTGGTGCGCGACGCAAACTCGAGGAACTGGGCGTTCTCATCATCAAAGACAGCTCGGCAAACAAAGGCGGTGTGATCTGTTCTTCTTTTGAAGTCTTGACCGGCCTGACACTCACTGAAGAAGAGTTTTTAAAAGAAAAGAGTGCCTTAATGCCTGAGATTCTGGCGCTGATCGGTGAAAAAGCGCAAAATGAGGGTAAATTGCTTTTGACAACCCATGCTAAAACAGGTGCTTATCTGACCGATATTTCAGAAAAAATCTCTGAAAAGATTAACACATACAAATACCAGTTGCTAGAACATTTAATCCCCCAAACACTCTCCTTAAACCCAAAGGATCCCCTAATCAGCTGTCTTCTGCGCTATTGCCCTCCTCTGCTTGTTTCCAAGTATCAAGACCGGATCCTCAAAGAAATTCCTGATGGCCACAAAAAGGCGATCATTGCCACTTATATTGCCTCCAAGATGGTCTATACCCGCGGCATCGAATGGTCCCCCTCCATCGCCGATATTCTTCCCATAATTGCTACAGAGATTTTATAAAGAGTAAAAAGTCGAGAAATAGACAGTCGGGACGCGCT
>CAZMTP010000018.1:0-27653 GCA_964569185.1 uncultured bacterium | reverse complement strand
TAGCTGCGCGGCGCCATCTTTTTAAATACGGTCTGATTCAACCGCACATATCCTTGGCAGGCGTCATGGATATCCTTGCGCTTTTTAGCAAAGGCTGGCGGGTCTAAAATAATCAGATCGTAATTCAATGGGTTGTGAGTAATAAAATCAAACACATCTTCGTTAATGACACGTTGATTAGGAAATGGGGCTAGATTTTTTTCTGCTAAAGCACAGCTGTTTTTGCATGCTTCTATGCTATCGACTTGAGCCGCTCCGCCAGAGAGTGCATGGAGACTAAAGCTCCCTGTGTACGCAAAACAATTGAGCACTTTTTTCTGGGAAGCATAAGATGAAATAAGAGCACGCATCTCCCGCTGATCAAAGAAATAGCCTGTCTTTTGCCCTGTTTTGGGGGCGACTAAAATTTTCAGGCCCTGCTCTAGAATCTCAATCTCATCAAACTCTGTTCCATAGAGTAATCTTTTGCTCTCATCTAATCCCTCTTCTTTGCGCGATTGGGAGGTAGATTTTTCATAGATCGCTTTGGGCTGCACAATCTGAACTAAAAGAGAGACGAGTAGCGGTTTTAATCGCTCAATTCCATACGTATGGGCTTGCAGCACTAAAATCCCATCATAGTAGTCGACGACAAGACCTGAGATCCCATCTCCTTCGCCATTAATTAATCGAAATCCATTGGTAGTCTCAAAATGGAATAGCCGTTTGCGCAGGATAAGAGCATCTAAGATGCGGTTTTTGAGTTCTTCTTCAATGTTCTCCTGATTAAAACTAAGGACGCGCCCAATGAGAGAATGGGTGGGATGAAAATAGGCTTGGGCTAAAAATTGCCCCGAGCTGCTATAGACCGGTAAAATTTCGCCCGGTTCGCATTCGTGGGGAAGAGAGGAAATAGCTCCTGAAAAAATCCAGGGATGGCCTTTCAACAGTGATTTTTCTTTGCCTTCTTTTAAAACCGCTTTTTTATCCATGGGCAAAGGCCAAGGAGTTTTTGCTTGGAACGTTGATTTTCCTGAGGGCGCCGCCAATCAGATCATAGCCAGCTACGTCGGTGATCTCCACTTCATAGAGCTGACCAAATTCGGTGACACAAGCAAAATCATTGATAATCACCTGGCCATCAATTTCTGGACATTGCCCATAAAAGCGGCCGCGCATTAAAAATGAAGAATCGGGATGGTAGCCTTCTACGATCACTTTTAATGTTTGCCCAATATATTTGCGGTTTTGCTTGGCAACCACTTGCATCTGCACTTCCATTAATCGGGCATAGCGCGCCTCTTTTATCTCTTCGGAAATCTGGTTCGGAAGCGTAGAGGCATGGGCCTCTTGTTCAGCTGAAAATTTAAACACGCCGATATTATCGATCGGATAATCTTGAATAAATTGGACAAGTTCTTCGAACTGCGCGTCTGTTTCTCCAGGGAATCCAACCATCAGACTGGTGCGGATCACAACATGGGGCATCTTAGCACGCAATTTGGTCAGGATCGAAATGATATCATTGCGAGAGGTCTTCCGGCGCATCGTTTTTAAAATCTGATCATTGATGTGCTGCAGCGGCATGTCCAGATAGGGACAGACCCTTTGATCTTGCGCCATTAAATCGATCAGTTGATCGGAAATTTCATCAGGATAAAGATAGAGGAAGCGCAGCCAAAATTTCTGATCTACTTTGAGCAGCTGCGAAACTAATGTCTCAAAACCATGCTTCTCTTTACGCTCCTTGCCGTAGTCTCCTAAATCTTGCGCAATTAGAATGACTTCAAACACACCCTGTTTTAAAAGCACCTGAAACTCTTTGAGTACCTGCTCGATCGATTTGCTTTTTAAAGGGCCTTTAATGGTAGGAATAATGCAAAAACTGCATCGCTTAGCGCAGCCTTCGGCGATTTTCAAGTAAGCATAATGTTTGGGAGTGGAAATCAGGCGCGGCACTTCGCCCCACTCTAAATAGCTGCGTGCAGAGGTGACCGACTCCCCTTTTTCCGCTGATTGGATCGCTTCTAAAATTTTCTCTGTGTCGCCCGATCCGAGCAGATAATGCACTTCAGGAAATTGCTCACGGATCTCTTGGGCTTTTTTTTGTACCATGCAGCCTGTCACAATCAGTTTGGCCGCTTTCTTTTTCATCGTTAAAAGATGGCTGATCGTATCCCGCGCTTCCTGACGTGATTTTTCTAAAAAGCCGCAGGTGTTGACCACTAAATAGTCGGCCTCGTCCATCTGCCCAGCAATTTCGTAGCCAGCTTTTAAGACGATGCCTAGCATCACCTCAGTATCGACCAGATTGCGGGCACACCCAAGACTTGTAAAATGAATTTTATTTCCGTTTTGCATAGTAAAATATCAAACCACAGAGGCACAGAGAACACAGAGTGAAGAGAAGAAGATGTTATTTTTTCGGTCGGTGAACCCGAAAAAAAACGCTCTCTTGCACAGTTTGAACTTCGTTCTGCACTATGAGAATCCCCTCCTTTTCACTCTGTGTTCTCAAATAGTTAATTCCCCATTCGATGCTTTAGCATCGAGAGAACCGTTTTTTTGGGCTTAGCCCAAAAAACATTTCCCTTCTCTTTCTTCTCCGTGCCTCTGTGGTTAATCCTTCTTTTTAATGCAAGAGCATAAACAATTTCTACTTAAGTGAAAAGCAAAGATGCCATATGATGTTTCAAAATGAAATTCTGCTTTTTTGTCTTTATTTGCCTGATGTGTACATGCGGATGTCAAAAAAAGAGTACTATTAGTAGGCAGGTCATCCACTTAAATATTGGTACTGAGCCTCCTACGCTCGATGCACGAAAAGCAAGCGATACCACCTCCATTTCTTTAATCAAAATCTGTTTTGAAGGACTCATGCGCAGAAGCCAAGACCAGGGCTTTGAAAAGGGCATGGCAGAGCAGGTCGAAATCTCAAAAGATCAAAAAACTTACACATTTTTTTTTAAAAAAGCGTGCTGGTCCGATGGACAACCTGTCACAGCCCAAGATTTTGAAGGCACATGGAAAGATATTCTCAACCCTTCTTTCCCCTCCCCGTTTTCCAATGATCTTTACATTCTAAAAAATGGAGAGGCGGCCAAAAAAGGGCTCTGCGCGCTCGATCAAGTAGGCGTGAAAGCTTTAGATGCGAGAACATTGCAAGTAGAGCTGGAACATCCGTCTCCCTATTTTTTTGACCTGATCTCCACCCATTCTTTTTTAGCCGTGCCGCAACATATTGTGAAGAGCCATCCAGAATGGGCCGATCATGCAGGTATCCATTTTGTTTCTAATGGGCCCTATAAATTGGAAGAATGGCGCCACCATCATGAAATTGTGTTTAAAAAAAATGATCTCTATTGGGACAAAGAGGTGGTATCCATTGAGAAGATCGATTTCACCATCATTGCAGATGAGATGACCGAACTCAATATGTTTGAATCGGGCCAATTGGACTGGGCGGGCCATCCCCTTTCTTCCATACCTACCGATGCGCTGCAAGCGCTTAAAGGCCGGTTAAATATCTATCCTATGGCAGCTATCTACTACTACATTTTCAACGTGAATACGCCGCCATTTAATAATGTGCATTTGCGCAAAGCCTTCACACTAGCCATTAATCGCCGCGAAATCACCCAAAATATCACGCAAATGGAACAAACGGTGGCCACCGCTTTTGTGCCCACAGTCATTAGAGCAAGGCCGATCTCTTATTTTAAAGATAATGATGTAGAAGAGGCCAAACGGTTATTCGATTTAGCCTTAAAGGAGATGGGGCACACAAAAGAGACTTTTCCTCCCATCATTTTAAGTTATAATACTATGGCTGCGCATCACAGGATTGCACAAGCCATTGCCGAGCATTGGCAACAGCTATTTGGAGTGAAGGTGGAGCTTAAAAATATGGAATGGAAAGTGTTCTTAGATCAACTCAGCCATAAACAGTTCCAAGTCGCGCGTATGGGTGGTGTGGCTGCTTATAATGATCCAATCGCCTTTTTACACCATTTTCGTTACCCGAATAGTATGTATAATTTTGCAGGATGGGCAAATCCCACGTTTACTGCTCTTTTAAATGAGGCCGATCTCATTGCTGATGAGGCACGCCGTACAGAACTTTTAGAACAGGCAGAGCGCATCTTTATTGATGAAATGCCGATTGCACCGATCTACTTTTATACAGGCGGCTACTTAAGAAATCAGAATCTAAAAAATGTGGCTCTATCAGAATTTGCAGAGATCGATTTTAAATATGCTTATTTGGAGAGAGATGACTAAATATCTGATTAAAAAAGCGCTGATTCTGCTCCTTTCTCTTTTTATTGTGGCTACGCTCACCTTTTTTCTAATGCACGCAGTGCCTGGAGATCCTTTCACTCAAGAACAGGCGATTCCAGAAGAAATTTTGAAAGCGCTTTACAAACATTATGGATTAGATCAGAGCATTTCTGTCCAATATGTGCGCTATTTAAAAGGACTCATCACCTGGGATCTGGGCCCCTCTTTTAAATATCAAGGACGCACAGTGACAGAGATTATAAGTGATGGATTTCCAGTGTCTCTTATTCTCGGAATAGAGGCTTTAATGTGTGCGCTGTTTTTTGGCATCATGATTGGATCTATTGCGGCTTTAAAACATTTAAAATGGCAAGACCAACTCACCATGGCGGGAGCTGTCTTAGGGATCTCAGTTCCAAGTTTTATTATGGCTGCCTTTTTGCAATATCTGTTCTCCATGAAATTAGACCTATTGCCTGTCGCCCGTTGGGGCAGTTTTGCTCATTCTATTTTACCCGCCATGGCACTTTCAGCTCTGCCCACCGCCTTTATCGCACGTATGACACGCGCCAATATGGTCGAGATTCTGCATCAAGATTATGTGCTCACGGCCAGATCCAAAGGACTCAGCAGCTTCCAGATCATGTTCTACCATGTGTTGCGCAATAGTTTACTCCCTGTGGTGACCTATTTAGGTCCTCTTGCGACAGCCATCTTAACAGGAAGCTTTGCAGTGGAAAAAATTTTTGGAATTCCTGGGCTTGGGCAATGGTTTGTGCTCAGCATCACCAATCGAGACTATACGGTAATCATGGGAACGACTATTTTTTATAGTGCCTTTTTAATGCTCTGTATTTTTTTTGTAGACCTCCTTTATTGTTTCATTGATCCGCGCATCCAGTTAGTTGAGAAAAAAATATGAACATGTACCGTCCTTTGGACAAAACAAAATATCTTCTCCAAACAGAAGCGCTCACGCCATCGTTGGATTTTTGGAGTGATGGCTGGAGACGATTAAAGAAAAGTCCTGCTTCTATGTGCGGATTGATCTGTCTTTCGATTTTACTGGTTATGGCCATTATCGGCCCTTGGCTCACCCCCTATACCTATTATGAAACCCATCTCCATTTGAAAAATCTGCCTCCTTCTCAAGAGTTCTGGTTTGGAACAGATGAACTGGGAAGAGATCTTTTTACACGTGTCTGGTGGGGCGCGCGCATCTCTTTATTTGTCGGCATCGTTGCGTCTTTAATCGATCTTGTCATTGGTGTGATCTATGGCGCCTCCTCTGGCGCTTTTGGAGGAAAAATCGATGAACTGATGATGCGGATCTGCGATATACTCTATTCGATTCCCTATCTTTTAGTGGTGATTCTTTTGATGGTGATTATTGGTTCAGGCATCACCACAATCATTATTGCACTAACGATGACAGGCTGGATTGGCATGGCACGCATTGTGCGCGGGCAAATTTTGCAAATTAAAGAGTTGGATTTTGTGAAGGCGGTTGAAATTGCAGGGGCAGGACGCTTTAGAGTACTCTGGCGCCATCTGATTCCTAATAGCATGGGACCAATCATCATCACCGTAACATTGACTATCCCCACAGCCATTTTTGCAGAAGCTTTTTTAAGTTTTTTGGGTCTTGGAGTCCAGGCGCCGATTGCCAGCTGGGGCACGATGGCCAATGATGGATTGCCAGCACTGCGTTATTATCCATGGAGACTATTTTTTCCAGCGACTTTTATTAGTTTGACCATGCTTAGTTTTAATCTTCTTGGAGATGGATTAAGAGATGCTTTTGACCCCAAGCTAAGAATTTGATCTATGACACTATTAAAAGTAAGCAATCTCCAGGTCTCTTTCAGACTGCACAAACGATTATTAAAAGCGGTCCGAGGGGTCTCATTCACACTCAATGAAGGAGAGATTTTAGGGATTGTAGGAGAATCAGGCTCAGGCAAAAGCGCGATGGCCAAAGCGCTCGTTAAACTCCTGCCAAATTCTGCGTTAATCTCAGGAGAAGTGCTCTTTCAAGGGGAAGATTTAATCCCCTGGACAGAAAAACAGATGCAAAAGGTGCGCGGCAAACAGATCGCCACTATTTTTCAAGATCCGATCACTTCATTAAATCCTACCCTTAAGATTGGCACCCAAATCATGGAAGGCTACCTGCGCCACCATCGGCATATCTCTCGCAAAGAGGCTAAAAATTATGCGATCGAACTGCTGGAGCTTGTGGGCATTCCCCATCCAGAAGAGCGCATTGAAGAATACCCGCATACATTGAGCGGCGGCATGCGCCAGCGGGTAATGATCGCGCTTGCCCTTGCCTCTAAACCAAAGATTCTCATTGCTGATGAACCGACCACAGCATTGGATGTGACCATCCAGGCCCAAATTTTAGATCTAATGAAAAAAATTACAGAAAAAACAGGGACCAGCATCATTTTGATCACACATGATATGAGCGTGGTGGCCGGATTTTGTGATCGGGTCATGGTCATGTATGCCGGAAAAATTGTAGAAACAGCGCCTGTGATGCCCCTTTTTGAAGTGCCGCGCCATCCTTACACCAAACGGCTCTTAGAATCGATTCCTCGTTTAGATATGCCCCGAGATAAACCATTGTTGCCGATCGAAGGTTCTCCTCCTGACTTAAGTCGAGAGATGACAGGATGTGCTTTTTGCAGCCGCTGCGCCCATGCGATGCATATTTGCGCACAGGAAGACCCTCCTTTAAAAGAAGTAGAAGCAGAACATAAAATCGCCTGTTGGCAACTGAGGGACTCCTTGTGAAGAATCTGCCTCTTTTTCAAATCAAAAACCTTAAAAAACAGTTTCCCATCGGAGGGCATCTTTTAAAAGCGGTCCATGATGTCTCTTTTGATATTTTTTCTGGAGAGACATTAGGTTTAGTCGGAGAAAGTGGCTGTGGAAAGTCCACTTTAGGACGTCTATTACTGCGCATTTTCGAACCCACTTCAGGAGAAATTCTTTTTGATCAAACACAACTCTTGCATTTGAAAAAAAGCGCGTTAAAACAGTTCCGCAAAGAGACAAGCCTTATTTTCCAGGATCCTTATGCTTCTCTGAACCCGCGCATGACCGCCTCTGAAATCATAGGAGAGCCTTTAGAAATCCACAAGTTGTATCAGGGAAAAGAGCGCAAACAGCGCATTCAAGAACTGATCCATTTAGTGGGACTGTCTGAGAGCCATCTTTCCCGTTTTCCCCATGAATTTAGCGGAGGACAACGCCAACGGATCGGCATTGCGAGGGCCATTGCAGCCAATCCCCGCTTTATTGTATGCGACGAGGCGATTTCTGCTTTGGATGTATCTGTGCAAGCACAGATTATTAATCTTCTAAAAACATTGCAAAGTGAAATGGGACTGACCTTTTTGTTTATCGCGCATGATCTGCGTGTCGTGAAATATCTTTCAGATCGGGTGGCTGTGATGTATTTGGGGCATATTGTAGAGCTAGCGGATTCTGTATCGCTCTATCAGACGCCCCTGCATCCATACACAGAAGCGCTGCTTTCGGCAATTCCTATTCCCGATCCTAAAGTAGAGCGGAAAAGGACACGGATCGTTCTAAATGGCGAAGTTCCAAGCCCTCTAAATCCACCAAAGGGATGCGTATTTTCGAGCCGCTGTCCGAAGGCGCTGCCTCAATGTAGCCAGATCGCGCCTCCTTGGAAAGAGGTAAAGAAGGGCCATTTTGCAGCATGCCATTTATTTGAGTAGTCCATTGTTCATTGATTGTTGTTAAAGGCCGAGCGGGTCGTTTAACATGTCTTATATTTGCAAGAAGAACAGCCGATTGTAAAGAGCAAGTAATTTGATGCAATATTTGATAGGCCTTTTTTTCTATACGATCTAAATTTTCTTTGTAATCGTATCTTCCAAATAACAATTTCAGTAGTCTTCTGACCATGTCCAAAAATAGTTCAAAAAAACAGCTCTGATCATGTTTTATCATGTGGACTAATTGAATGGCTTGAAGATGCTGGTCAGCATCCTTTGGTATATTTTGATAAACAGAGGCGAAACGTTTCACAAAATCATCTAATGAAGTGTTGTTTCTTGGATTTTCTTTCCAAGATTGCGCTAATCCTGAAATTGAATTTAAATTAATCATTATATACCTTATTAATAATATTAATATTATATAAAGATTCAAATTAAAATTCAACCATGTAATTTTAATTTGAATAAATCCAGACGCGGCAGGGGGCTGATTTTAAAATTTTTTCTGCCATGTTTCTGATATGATGCCCCCTTTTAGACTCTAAAACCAATAGATCGTATTGCTTCTCTACTAGCAGTTGCAGGATCGATTCTGAAACGGCTCGAGAGCTAATGATCTGTAAATCGGCTTCCACGTTCAGATCGCGGGCGATGGCCTCAGCTTTTTGCATCAGGCTCTCGGCGATCGTCATCCTATAAGGGAGAGGGGCGGCAAAAGGGACACTTGCTGGGACTTCAATCACATGGACCATGGTTAAATCGGCTTTATGGAATTTAGCCAGTTCACAAGCGATTTGCATGGTTTCAAACTCAGTCTGCACTGTAATGGGAATGAGTATTTTTTTGATCTTAAGAGGTTCAAATTTCGGGAGCTTGATTTTTTCAATAGTAAGCTGCTCTCCGGCAGCCATTTTTTTCTTTTTTCTATAAAACCAATACATAAGGGTGCCTAGCCCCATCCAAAGAAAACCCAAATTGCGTCCATAAGGTTTGGTGATGATCACTTGGCACCAGATTGCAAATGTGCCCACAACACCCAATAGAGCGGAAATCGGAAAATAATAACCGCCCATTTTAATATTAAAAGGGGAGCGAAAAGGCCGCTGCAGGTTGGGCTGTTTCACGCGCAAAACAAGCAGAGATAAATGGGCAAAGAAAAACGCCACCATGGCGCCGAAATTATACAAATCGCCTAAAAATATCAGTTTTCCACGACTCCATAAAATCACAAGCGATGCCACAGCTGCAAAGATCGAAAGAGAGACTGCAGGTGTGCGGAATTTCCGGTGTAATTGATAAAAAAAACGGGGCAATTGGTAATATTCGCCCATATTGAAGGCAAGACGGGATGCCCCAATCAGGCCTGCATTTGAGGCCACAAATAACAGTGCGGCAGCGATAATGCCGACCCAGGGTACTAAAAAGAGCTTTCCAAAAGGAAGATTTTCGGCGATCCCTCCAATCGGATTATTCAGATAGGTTGTTCCCAGCTCTTTGGGAGGAAGAGAGGCGATCGCTGACAAGGAGAGGCCCAAATACATAAAGAGCAGCACAAAAAGAGCCAGTATGGCGGCTTTAGGCAGAGATTTAGCAGGCTCTTTAGTTTCTGCGCCTAATTGCGCGATCGATTCAATGCCGGTATAGGCCACCATGGCCATCGCAGTCCCCTTCCAGAATTCGCTCCAGGTGGGTGAAAAATCGAGATTGGGGCCATTAATTTGCATTTTTAGAAGAACAGACCAGTCAAAATGGGTTGCAAAAGCAAAGATAATGATCAAAACCTGTGTGATCAAAGTCAACGCAACAAGAAAGATACTGAGGCGTGTCGAATGTTTAACGCCCAGTATATTGATAATACAAAGAACAGCGATCAGTCCAATAGTGAAGCCAATCTGAATAGAAGTTTGCGTAAAAAGAGGACTGATAAAATCCAGATAAGGGCCTACTGAAAAAGCAGAGATGGCAATCGTTACAATATAATCTAAAAGAAGGCCCCATCCCGCAATAAAAGAGATGAGATCGTTGAAAGCATGCCTTGCAAAACTGGCCGATCCGCCAGAATCGGGAAAAGTGGAAGACATTTCTGCATAAGTGAGCGCAGTGCAGGCAAAAATAAGGCCTGCCAGCATCAGAGCAATAGGAGTGGCGCCGAGAGCATAGAGCGCAGTCATTCCTAGAGCGTAGTAAATAGAAGAACCGAGATCGCCGTAGCCTACAGCGAAAAGGTCTCGCACCCCGAGCACACGTTTTAAAGGACCTTTATCCAATAGGGAGATCTTTGCCAATTTAAGCCTCTTAAAGGCTCATCTTTGCAATTTGCGGAAAAGTGTGCAATTTTTATTTAAGCAAGATTTAGTTCCCATCGGGTAGCCAATGTTGCACTCTGGGCACCACCAGAGCATAGAACCAGCAAGAAATAAACTGATAAAATAGGTTTTCATAAATTTACTAAAACCTCTTTTGGCATTTGAAACACCACATTCTCTTCAGTAAAAATGATGTCCTCAACCTCCTCGACTCCCAAGTGGCGCAAATGTTGGATACAGCGCTGGACCACATCTTCAGGAGTAGATGCTCCCGCTGTCATTCCGATCACATTTACCCCTTTTAGCCACTCCGGATCGATCTCATGGGCATCATTGATCAAATAAGCGGTCACTTTTCTTAATTCGGCCACTTCACGTAGCCGATTGGAATTGGAGCTTTTTTTGTCCCCTACCACAAGTACCAGGTCTGCGGTATCGGTAATCTCACGGAGTGCCATTTGACGGTTTTGTGTGGCGTAACAGATAGAAGAACTAGGAAGCGTTTCCACTTGCGGATATTTGGCAATGAGCGCATCGGCAATCTCTTTGACATCATCAAGACTCAAAGTAGTCTGGGTGATATAGAAAAGTTTTTGCTCTTTTGTAAAACACAATTTTTCTACATCTTCGACCGATTCGATAATGGTCGTGGCCTCAGGTGCTTCCCCGGCTGTTCCAATAATCTCCACGTGATTACGGTGACCAATTAAAATAATTTTATAGCCTTTTTGGCTATACCGTTTGACGGCGGAGTGGACTTTGGTGACAAGGCCGCACGTGGCATCGATCTCAATGAGCTTTCTTTCTTTAGCTTTTTGGCGCACTTGTGGAGAGACGCCATGGGCAGAATAGATCAGCCTGTAGCCTACGGGGACCTCATCTAAATCTTCGATAAAGATGGCGCCTTTCTTTTTTAAATCTTCGACTACATGGCGGTTATGGACAATTTCATGTTTGACGTAGATGGGCGGCCCCCAAAGTTCCAGCGCTTTTTCCACAGTTTGGATGGCCCTTTCGACCCCAGCGCAGAATCCTCTTGGCTTCGATAATAACAGTTTCATGCCAAAAAGTTTAAAATAATAGGACTATTAAATAAAGGAGGAAGAAACTACTAGCTGACGTCGGCGGCGCAGCGGAAGCCGCAGGTGCGGTTCATGCTGCCGGGGTTATTGCGGTGCCTGTGGGCACAGCGCATATCCTCTTTGAGGCTCTTCCAACAGCCCCCACGCAACACGCGGTAAACGCCTTGCAACGGCCCTTTAGGATTGTCTGGCTCTTGGATCGAAATATCGTAATAATTATAGCTATACCAATCATTACACCATTCATACACATTGCCTGCCATGTCATAGAGGCCGTAGTTATTGGGAGGATAGCTCATCACTGCGGTGGTATCGGAGCTAAAAAAGTTAGCGTGCGACCGCTCTATATTATCGCCAGTGGGATATTGTGCGCCCTCAAGCCCTCCGCAGGCTGCAATTTCCCATTCTGCTTCTGTAGGAAGCCGCTTGCCAACCCATTTGGCATACGCCAGCGCCCCATACCAGGTCACTCCAATGACAGGATGTTTAGCATAGCCGGACTCAATGCATAATTTGCCTGCCAGCTTTTTAATGCGTGATTCGCGCAGGCGGATAATATCATTGTTATTCACATCCTTTTCACCGCCTAAAGCTTCTAAAAAACGCACAAATTGCTCATTGGCGACGGGATGGATATCAAGCGCAAAAGAGGAGAGATTGATCGCATGGCGCGGCATCTCATCACGCCCGCCATGATTGCTTCCACGAAAGAAAGTGCCTCCTTCTACCACAATCATCTCTGTCAAAAGTGGCTCTACTTCTTTAATCTCTTGATGTTTTGGTGTATATTTTGCTACCACGTGATCGATCTGAAAAATGGACGCGGGATCGGGTTCATATTCAGGACGTTTTAGCTCTTGGGGATTTAAAACTGGCTTCTTTGCATCGTAAGCGGGTTTCGTACCTTCTAAATTATCTAAAAGTTCGGCTAATTTTGCGGGGCGCTTGATAGGATCTTGCTGCAAGCAGCTTGTGATTAGGCTATCCCAATTTAAATGAAGATCTTTTCGATATTCTGAAGGCAGCATGAAAATCCCTTCAGGAAATTTACGTAGAAGTAAATAGTAAACAAGAACTCCAAAAGCAAAAATGTCTGATTTAAAATCGCCTAAAGCAGCTTTTTGTTCTGGGGCAAAAAAAGAAAAGCGTTTGATAAGAAAAGGGTCAAAAACTACGGAAGGATAGAAAAAGGGCATCAATCCAAAGTCGGCAAGTAAAAGTTGCCCCTCTTGATTGAGAAAAATCTGCTGCAAACTGAGCCCAAGATGCGGGCAATTGTGCTGATGGGCATGGGCGAGCGCGTTGGCAATCTGTTTGCAATAAGAGAGGATCTGCTCTTCTTTTAAATTTTCTGCATGCAATGAAAGGTAATCATTGAGATCCATTATCTCATGCGCCTCATTCAAGACAGCATCAGTTGCTAAAAAATGTTGCTCCTCTACAACAGAGAGGGAATGGCATTTTACAATATGTTGATGGTCCAAATGGGTATTACGAGCGACCATTTTTTCTAAAGCTGCGAGCCAATCGGTCTGCGCGCACTGCTGTTTATCAAGAAGCCGCAGCCAATATCTCTTTTTTAAAAAACGGTGTTCTCCTAAATAGGAAAAACCCAGTGGATGAGAGGAAAGCTTTGCTAAAATGGTGTAATCACCAAGAGAAGTTAATGGCGGCTGCTGTTGAATCATGGGATTTCAATCTCCAAGTTATAAACTCTGCAATGCTTTTACAATCTCCTCTTTTTTAGAAAGAGGCGGGTCGCAATGGTCTTGCCTACAAATATAAACAGTAGTTTGTGCATCCACCAGCGGCTGTTTTGCCAACTCTGGGATCAATGTTAAAAGTAGTTCATCTTTCGGTTTTTTCCAAATAAAAGCCGCGTGGGGAGCAAAATGAGAAGCAAGCAGCTCTTTAATTTCTGTCTCTAAGCTATTTTTTTCATCTAATGCGATCACCACAAGCGGACTGGTAGTATCTAAATAGCGTTGCAGACTAATTAAGTGGTAGGTCGCTCCAGGAGGAAATGCTTCGATATAACTTTTAGCCGCTTTTAAAATATCTTCCGCATGTCTCAAATATTTCTCTACCTGAGTCAATTGATAGAGGCGCAATAAATTCTCTGTCTGGACCGCATTTCCTGAGGGTTCAGCCCCGTCATAAAATTCACATCTGCGAATTAAAAGCGCAGGATCTTGTTCGATTTGAAAATAGGCGCCGCCACTAGATTTAAACTGCTTTTCTAAAACTTCATTGAGCTGCAGGGCCCATTCCAGCCACTGTGTGCCCGCACCCACTTCAAACAGGGTCAGTAATGCTTTAATCAAAAAGGCATAATCATCCAGAACAGCAGGGAATTTAGCTTCACCTTCTCGATAGCGTCTTAAAAGTTTTCCTTCTTTCCACAAATGATTTTTTATAAATGAAGCGCTTTTAGTTGCCGCCTCCAAATAGCGGGGTTCTTTTAAAGCAAATCCGGCTTTCGCAAAGGCGTCGATCATCAGTCCATTCCAAGAGGTGATGATTTTATCGTCTTTGAATGGCCGCGGCCGCAGATTGCGTTTTTCGAGCATTTTCTGATTGAGTTCTTCAATCTTTCTCTCCAGAACATCATAAGGAACTTTTAGAAGTTCAGAGATTTCTTTCAGCGGGGTATTGACATGCATCACATTGCGGCCTTCAAAATTGCCCTCTGGCGTGATTCCATAGAATTGGCTAAAAATTTTGGCATCTGATTCAGACAATGTCGATTCGATTTCAGCTATTGTCCAGGTGTAGTAGCGTCCTTCAGCGCCTTCAGAATCGGCATCTTCCCCAGAATAAAATCCCCCTTCAGGACTGTACATGTCGCGCAACACGTAATTGAGAAGTTTGGTCAGTATGTGGGCAAATACATGTTTCTGTGTGAACTTCCACGCTTGCACATAGGCTTCAGCTAAAAGCGCATTGTCATAGAGCATCTTTTCAAAGTGAGGAATCTTCCATTTTTCATCGATGCTATAGCGAGAAAAGCCACCCCCTAATTGATCAAAGATACCGCCGCGAGACATCATCTCCAATGTCAGATCAACATAGAAGAGCGCGCGACTATCTTTTTTGGCCTTGGAGTATTGCAAAAGAAAATTGGTCTGGTAGCCCAAAGGAAATTTCGGTTCGCCTTTAATGCCTCCATAGACAGGATCAGCAATATCAAAAAAGAGCTGGGCAGAATTTTGAATCTGCTCTTCTGTCGGAAGATCTTCCCCTGAATATTTCGCTGCTTTTTTAAACAGATCCACAATTTTGTCCGCTTGCGATACTAAAATAGTGCGCTCTTCACTTTTCCAAAGCGTTTTAATTTGCTGGGTAAACTGATCAATGCCAATAAAGCCTCGATTAGATTTAGGAGGAAGATAGGTCACCGCAAAAAAAGGTTTAAGATCAGGGGTTAAAATCACATTTAGAGGCCATCCGCCTGCAGAAGACATGATCGCTTGCGCAAATTCCATGTAAATGCTGTCCACTTCGGGCAGCTCTTCGCGATCCACTTTCACATTGACAAAAGTCTCATTCATTAGTGCTGCAATTTCTGGATTTTCAAACGATTCTCGCTCCATCACATGGCACCAGTGGCAGGTGGCATAGCCAATCGAAAGGAAAATAGGTTTATCTTCTTTTTTTGCAAGTGCAAAGGCCTCCGGGCCCCAGGGATACCAGTCCACGGGATTATGCGCATGTTGCAATAGATAAGGCGACTTTTCGTGTATCAGATGGTTAGTATAGGGATGATTCGCTTGCGGCGAAGCACTCATAAAACTCCTATTAACTTCGCAAAGTACCATGCTAAGAAAATCACAGCCGTTCCACAAAGCGCCCAGAGAAGGTTCGGAAGCCATTTCACGCCTCCGCCCAGACTGCCGCGCATCTCTAGCGTGCCAATTCCATAAGCAAATTCATGCTTTTCGCTTTGCATCTTAAAGGCCGAAGGATATTCGCGAACGATGCGGTCCGAATCAAATCCAAGAAAACTGGCATACTGTTTGATAAACCCAACAGCATAAACGCCTGAGATAAATTCACTGATCCTTCCTTCTTCAATTGCTTCTAAATAGCCGCAGCGGATCGATGTGGAATTCTCTGCTTCTTTCAAAGTCAAATTCAATTCTTTCCTCTTCGCTTTAAACATCTGCCCGATCTGTTTCATTTCATCATTCATATTCCTCCAACACGTTTTATTACCCCGATCCCCTACAATATCGCAGAGAATAAAAAATGGCTAATAAAAGTTGCGAAATTACCCGTTTTTACGCTAAAATAACGTTCCATGTCTCAATCAGATAACGATCAATTCAGTTCTACTTTTGTTAAAATGATCGATCTCAAATTAGCTGACAAATTAAAAGAGGATTTAATTTCTCAGGGATTTGAAATCAGTACTCCTCCTCATACTCTTTTTTCGGCTAAAAAAAAAGGGGTTTCTTGCACTTTATATACTTCAGGTAAGCTTACCGTGCAAGGCAAAGACAAGGCTGACTTCATCTCTTTTTATTTGGAACCGGAAATTTTCAAAGACCTTTCCTTTACCCATCCTGAAACGAAGGTCGATCTTGTCGAACATATTGGGATTGACGAAGCAGGCAAAGGCGATTTTTTTGGCCCACTTTGCGTTGCCGGTGTTTGCGCTGGCGGCGATACATTAAAAAAACTTTTAGAGCTAGGCGTTCGAGATAGCAAAAAGCTGTCCGATACTACCATCTTGAAGCTGGCCACGCGCATAAAAAGCACAGCTCCCCATCACGTCATCCGGATTTTTCCTAAGAAGTACAATGAGCTTTACCAGAGTTTTAAAGATCTTAACAAGCTGCTTGCTTGGGGCCATGCAGCCACAATTGAAGAGCTGGTACGCAGTACCCAATGCAAAAAAGTGATCATCGACCAATTTGCTTCTGAGCATATTGTCGAGAATGCTCTTAAGAAGAAGAATCTTGAAGTGGAACTTACCCAGCGCCATCGTGGCGAAGAAGATCCAGTGGTGGCCGCCGCTTCCATTTTAGCGCGCGCTGCTTTTCTCGAGGGGATGCAACAGCTCAGCCAAATGGCTGGCTTAGAGCTGCCCAAGGGTGCTTCCCAACAAGTCATCGATGCCGCCAAAAAATTAATCTTAAAACATGGACAGCCGGCCCTCGAAAAATACGCCAAACTCCATTTCAAAACTTTAGATAAAGTTTTGAGTGAAGAGTAAGAAAAAAAGGCGGGGGCTGCTCATGCGCTCACTCACTAAATCTGTCGATTTAGTTCATTTTGCGTCGATTTGCAGAACCAACTGGAAATCCAAAGGCTGGGAGTTTTAGATGGTTCTGCAACGTGACGCGTAGGGCCCTGAAAAAATGCGATCAGCATTTTTTTAGGGAAGAGCGCCGTTGCAGCCGATGGTTATTATGGCACAGCAAAATAGATTTGAAGGAGCGAGGACAGTACGACTCTGTACGGACTCGCGGATGAAAAATCGATTTGGCAAAGCCAGAATGACCCTAGGGCAGCGGGGAGCGCGAAGCTAGCTCCCGACTGTCTATAGCGCCTTTTCCCTTTCCCCTTCTTTTCTTCTACTTGTTCAATTTGAAGGAGCTGATGAAGAAATTGTAGCCGCCTTCGTCGTAGTGTTGGACTTCGCATTCCATGGCCATGAGATAGAGATTATTCTTAACCATGATCGCGCGGCCTTTGAAGTAGACAGCTCCGGTGCGGATAAAGAAATCAAGCGCCTCATAACCGTTCACTAGGAGCAGATCGGCATGGAGCAGCTGGTTGCCTGGGTTATTGGATAAAATCCCATTTAAAAAGCCTTCCAGACTCACTTGCGCAAAAGATTGATCGACAAACTCAGGATATTGCGCAATCAAAAGCATATAGACGCTTTTTTTATCTTTGGTCGAAATATAGGCATCATATTGCAGATCATAACCTTCTTTCGGCATGGTCATTTTTTCTGAAATATGTTCTGGCGCCACTGGAAATTTAAGTGTGCATTTGCCTACAACGGAATGGAAATCTTGCCAGATCGATGCTAAAGAATCATGAGGAGCGGCAGGCTTATTTGCTGCGGTATTCTTTACCTCAGCGGCTGCGGGGTTAAAATAGCTAGAGATGACCACCGCCGATGCCACTATTACCTTTTTAATATCTACCATATTTTCCCCCTAGGCGCTGCTAAGCGTTATTTACAATTTTTAAATTATTATCCTCTAAATGCTCCAACGATACTTGCAATCAGCCAAACCGCTATCCCCAACATAAAGAAAGGAATCAGGACGTTAAAAAGGCCTTTCCACGCAGAGAATCCCTGGACCTGTCCTAAACTCTTAATCAAAATAATAAAGGCCCAAATCGAAAGCACCGTCTGTAATAAAAATATGAAGGTGACAAGATAAAGCATTCCGCCGGCAAATTGCGTTTGGCCAAATGTATTCATAAACACAGCTTTCTTAAAAATGCCAATAAGAATCAGCCAGAGCAGAATATTCACTAAATTAGGCACATTGGCCCATGCGAGACTCGCGCGGATAGCAACATAACTTCCCTTGCCCCCTATCCATTTGCCAGTCCACTGGAGAAGCACCGCTGTGACGCTTAAAGCCAGCATCCCTAAAAAAGGAGCTAGGATCAGCGCACCGACTAGAATCCCTGTTAGTGAAAACTCGATGCCAAAAGAAAGGCTTTGCATCACCTGCAAAAGCATATTAAACCCATAAACAGCAGCTAGAAAGATAAAACAGTACCTGGGATTGAAATTCACAATTTTCTGAATGGTCGCACGCGGCCTGACCCAGATCCCTGTCCATGGATTAATATCTAGTTTTTGTGCCATACCCTTTACCTCTTTCTCTAAAATTAATTTTATAAGTAATAATTTAATCAATCAAGAAATATAAAATATATTTTTGAATTAACTCTAATAAATTAATATTGAATTAGTTTTGATCTGTTTCTTCAGTAATATAAAAAACATCTAAATCTTCTTCCTCATCCTCTTCTACTATTTCAGAAGGGGGTATCTCCTGAGGAGGGCTAGAGGGGGAAGCGGCAAGAAGAAATAGGATTCCCAGTAAGAAAATATGCATATGCGTCAGAGTATCACTGAGTTAAGAATTAATATAAAGAAATTTGAAATTTAAAAAAATAACTTATATAATTAAGTTAAAAGAGGGTATTAATTTATGAAAGATAATAATAAAGATAAAAACGAAGATCTTCAAAAACAGATGCTAAGTGATTTAGAACAACTCTTTAAAAAAGACTTAGGAAGTTTAATGGCATTAAATGAAGAAGGTTCTGAAAAACAGCTAGAGGCTGCACGCAATAAGATCCGCAGCGATCTTTTAAAATATGCGCCTGAAATGAAAAAAATGGCCGAAAAAATGGGCGATAAATTTGCAGGGGCTGTGGACGATTTCTTAAAGAGTATCGATAGTGTGCTTGGCTCTATGGGCCAATGGCTTGACCAATCAAAGGTCAATGAACATTTTAAGGCAACCCACAAACTAGACAACCAATTAAATAAAGATAAAGATAAAGATAAAGACCAGCCTAAGCATCACGGGCACAAAAAAGTTTAAGTGCTGACTCTAAGGTAGGATATTCAAAGCGGAAGCCGCTTTGAATGAGCTTTTCTGGAACGGCTCGTGTACTATTTAAAAATAGCTCTTGGGCCATTTCTCCAAATATCAATTTTAGTAGAGGACCCGGAAGGTGAAAAAAAGCCGGGCGATCTACTGCTTGGGCTATTTTCTTAATAAATTCTTCCATGGTCACAGGATGAGGTGAGGTCACATTCACCGGTCCTTCCAAAGAGGAATGGGTAAGTAGATATTCAAGAGCTCTAATCAAATCGTTCAATGCCACCCAGGAAACAAATTGGCGGCCGCTGCCTAATTTTCCCCCTAAGCCCCACTTAAAAATCGGTAGAATCTTATGCAACATTCCTCCCGACTTCCCCAATACAAGACCAAAACGGCTATTCACTACGCGCACTCCCCTCTCTGCCAAAGGAAAAGTAGCTTTTTCCCATTCTTTGCAAACATCTGCTAAAAAGCCGTCTCCTGGTCCATTTTTTTCTGTGAGCACTTCAGAGCCCCGATCGCCATAGATGCCAACGGCAGAGGCAGAGATAAAAGTTTTCGGCGGGTGATTCACGCGCAAAAGAACTTGAGAAAGCAGCCAGGTATCGCGGGCGCGGCTTAAAAAAATCTCCTGCTTATTTTTACTTGTCCAGCGGCCTTGCGCAATATTTTTCCCCGCTAAATGGACCACCGCATTAAAGTCTTTAAAATCTTCTTTTTGGATGTTTTCAGAGACAGGGTCCCAAAAAATCTCGCCCTCACCTAATTTTTTATGGCGGACAAGTTTTTTGACACGATGGCCGGAGGCTTGAAGAAAGGGAACCAGTGCGCTTCCTACAAAGCCACTGGCGCCACTAACTAAAATATTCACTTGTGTTTTGGGCAGTTGCAAGAAGAACAAGGGCCATCTTTGTGGCTATGACCACAATTGCAGCAAGACCCTTCTCTGCAGCAGATCGCTCTGCAACATTTTCCAAAACAGCCTAAATGCCATAGCCCAGCAAGGCCGATAATGGCATAAATGACACGGCTTGCCCAACTTGTATTTCCTTTGAACAGCCACGCCACTAGGTCAAATTGGAAAAATCCCCAAAGACCCCAATTAAGTGCTCCAATGATCACTAAAATGTAAGCAATGATGCTTAAAAAGCCTTTCATGACTTTTCTCCTTTTTTAGGTAGTCCTTAACATGTAATGCTGAATCCTGCTTGCAGAGGCTAGCCATCTGCTGCGTCGCGCTGCATCGACAACCCACTGCGGGGTTGCCTGCTTCGCGTGAACCGCTGTCAGCGGCTCCTTGCATCTGACTAACCTGTGCTTCGCATGCTTCTAGCCTTACATGTTGCGGACTACCCTTTTTACTTAATATTTAACAAATTATTTTGCCCTTGTCACCAACTTTTTAGAAAGTTATAATTGTTCACTATGAATGAAATGAATCATGAGCAGATTGATCATTTGGCAAAACTTTGCCGGATCGAATGCTCAAAAGAAGAAAAAGAGCGGCTTTCCAAAAACTTGTCTCAAATCCTAGCTTATATCGAACAGTTGGATAAGCTAGATACAGAGAATATTCTCCCCTGTTCGCGCGTTTTAGAGACGGCCAAAAATGGGTGGCGCGACGATGTCGTTGGAGATACCCTTTCTAGAGAGAAGTTATTGGAAAATAGCAGCTCCCACGTCGGTGGAATGGTGCGTGTACCGCCCATTATTAAATTCTAGACACTATTATGTATCGACTGCCAGCCCACGAACTAGTCCAGCATTTTAAAAAGGGAGAGCTCTCAGCAGAGAAAATCACAGAAACTTTCCTAAAAAGAATTGAACATTTTGATTCTAAATTGGGTTCTTTTCTTTCTGTGTTGAAAGAGCGCGCCTTAGAAAAAGCAAGACAGTTAGACCAGAAGAGAAAAAAGAATCAGCCTCTAGGAAAATTGGCTGGGGTCCCTGTAGGGATCAAAGATATCATTCATATCAATGGCGAAATCACCACCTGCGCCTCTCAATTTTTATCTCATTACCGCGCCCTTTTTGATGCCACCGCTGTAAAACTCCTTGAAGAAGAAGATGCGATTTTGATCGGCAAAAATAACATGGACGAGTTTGCCATGGGCTCTTCTGGAGAACATTCCGCTTTTTATCCGACTAAAAATCCTTGGAATCTCGATTGTTCTCCAGGAGGTTCTTCAAGCGGCCCTGCGGCTGCAGTGAGTGCGCGCCTCTGTCCTCTAGCATTAGGCACAGATACGGGAGGATCCATCCGCCAACCGGCTGCCTTTTCAGGCATTGTAGGATTAAAACCAACTTATGGAAAAGTGTCGCGCTTTGGGCTTGTGGCCTTTGCCTCTTCCTTGGACCAGATCGGTCCTTTTGCAACCACTGTTCATGATGCTGCACTTGTGATGGACGTAATTGCCAAACATGACCCTTTGGATTCCACAAGTTACAACACGCCGCAGGTCTCTTACCTTGATATGATGCAGCGGCCTATCAAAGGAGAAACCATTGGTGTCCCTTTTAGCTTTTTAGAAGGGTTGCCTGAAGCCACCAAACTCAATTTCCATGAAGCCTTAGAGCGTTTCAAGCAGCTAGGAGCAAAAGTGGTCGAAGTCGATCTTGATATTTTACAATATTCCATTGCGGTCTATTACATTTTAGCTACAGCAGAAGCGTCCACCAATTTGGCCCGCTTTGATGGGATTGCTAAAGGAAAACGGTCCACAAAAGCAAAAACCATAGAAGAAGTGTACAATTTTTCTAGACAAGAAGGGTTTGGAGAAGAGGTGAAAAGCCGGATTTTGTTAGGCACTTTTGTGCTTTCCTCTGGCTACCAAGACGCCTATTACAAAAAAGCGCAAAAAGTGCGCACACTGATTATCGAGCAGTTCCGCAAAGCTTTTGGAAGCTGCAGTATCATTGCACTCCCCTGCACACCCACAACCGCTTTCCCTCTAGGCAGCTGCCAAGACCCTTTAAAAGAGTATTTGCAAGACCTCTACACTGTGGGTGCCAATCTCGCAGGAATTCCTGGCCTTTCGATTCCTTGCGGTTTTGATCGAGAAAATAAACCTTTTGGGCTCCAATTACTCGGCGCCCAGTTGCATGATGCCGACGTGCTCCGCTTTGCATACGCTTTTGAGCAGGCCACTCCCTACCATCGGTTCATCCCAAAGCAATTTGATAAGGAAATCGTATGAATTTTGAACTTTGGGAACCTGTGATTGGTCTTGAGATCCATGTGCAACTCAATACGAAATCTAAACTTTTTAGTCGCGCGCCTAATCGTTTTGGCGATGAGCCCAATACCAATATTTCAGAGACCGATACCGGCCAGCCTGGATCACTGCCTGTATTGAATAAAGAAGTGGTGCGCAAAGCAGTTCAATTTGGACTCGCCGCAAAAGCCACTATCCGGCGTATCTCTAGTTTTGATCGCAAATCCTATTTTTATCCTGATAGCCCCCGCAATTTTCAAATCACTCAGTTCTATGAACCGCTCATCCAAGGCGGCACAATCACTTGTGATGTGGGCGGTCATACCAGACATTTTTCCCTCAATCGCGCCCATATTGAAGACGATACAGGCATGCTCAAACATTTTACCGGTTTTGCTGCCATCGATTATAACCGCGCCGGCGTTCCCCTCATTGAAATTGTATCGGAACCCTGCATCTTTTCTCCCAAAGAGGCGACTGCTTATGCCATGTCCATTAAATCGATCATGGAATACCTGGACGCTTCGGATTGCAATATGGAAGAAGGCAGCCTGCGAATCGATGTGAATATCTCTGTGCGCCTAAAAACAGAAAAAATCTTGCGGCCTAAAATCGAGATTAAAAACTTAAACTCCTTCCATTACATGGAGCTGGCGTTAGAAGCCGAATTTTTAAGACAGGTGCGCGCCTATACGATGTTCCCCCATGAAAATCACAAAGTGGCAGTGGCTGCGGGAACCTATCGCTTTGATCCAGAGAAAAAAGAGACTATACTGATGCGGGAAAAGGAAGAGGCCAAAGATTACCGCTATTTTCCAGAGCCGGATCTAGTACCACTGATCCTTACAGAAGCGTATTTAGAAGAGGTGCGCCTCTCTCTCCCAGAACTTCCCCATCAAAGATATCTGCGCTATCTTTCAGAACACAAACTGCCTGCCGACGCTGCGGCGATTTTAGTAAACGACAAATATCTTTCCGACTTCTTTGAAGAGGCGCTAGAAGTGTGCCGCTCCCCTGTTCCGCTGTGCAATTGGCTCATTGTAGAATTCGCAGGACGTCTCAAAGAGCTAGGAAAAACACTTAAAGAGTCAGGACTGAAAAGCCGCTATGTAGCCCATCTAGTGAAAATGATCGAATCTGGCGCAATCACTGGCAAAATTGCCAAATTGGTCGCCGATGAGATGGTTCTCCATCCTGGAAAAGATAGCGAACTCATTGTAAGAGAAAACCCCGACTTTCAGCCGGTCCATGATCGCAAAGCGATTGAACCTTTTGTGGACCAGGTCTTAAGGGAAAATACCCAGTCCATTGCCGATTTCAAAGCAGGCAAGACAAGAGCTTTTGGCTTCCTGGTCGGTCAAGTGATGAAATTGACTCAAGGCAAAGCTTCTCCGGAGGTGGTCAATGCGCTCTTAAATCAGAAGCTCCAAGAGTAGCTGTTGTTAAGGCCTAGGGTGAAAGGTCTCAAACGATTGGATGAGATGTTTCTGTGAGATCTGGGTATAGCGGTCGGTTGTACCGATGTTGCTATGCCCCAATAATTCTTGGATGATTCTTAAGTCTGCCCCATTTTCAAGAAGATGGGTAGCAAAGCTGTGCCGAAAGGTATGTGGCGATACTTTCTTTGAAAGTTCTGCTTTTTTTGCATAGAACTTCACACGATTCCAAACGGTCATCCGATCGATCCGCTTGCCTTTAGTGGTTACAAAAAGCGCTTCCTCTTGTTCTCCAGCTTGCTTCCTGAAATGGAGAAGATAATGGTCAATGGCCTGGACTGCTTTACGCGCGATCGGCACAATCCTAGTTTTCCCGCCCTTCCCTTTCACATGCACAAATTCTTCTTCCACATCTTTGATGCAAAGGCTGCAAAGTTCTGATACTCGTAAACCCGAGGCGTAAAGCACCTCTAAAATCGCTTTATCGCGCGCCCCTACAAAATCTTCTGCCTGAGGCATCGAAAGCAATTTATCCATCTCATTTTGCGTCAAAATTTCAGGCACTAGCTGCCATAATTTAGGCGTATCCCAATAGAAAGCGGCTTCTTGTGGGAGCAGTTTTTCCCGTTTTAGAAATCGAAAAAACACCTTTAGCGCCATCAAAATGCGGTAGATAGAGCTAGAAGCATACTGCTTTTCTTTTAGAGCAGAGAGAAAAAAAAGCAGGTCCTGTTCTTGGACGCTAGTAATTGCTGCAAGGCTGTTGTTTTGTACAATTTTCCAGAAAAGACGAATGTCTCTTTGGTAGGCTATGAGCGTGTTTTGAGCGAGCCCCTTTTCCGATCCCAAATAAGAAATAAAGTCTGCAAGCACACTTTCCATTTCTTATAAGAAATAGGCTTTGTCCTACAATAATATCAAGATAATTCATAGACAATATCCTGCATATCCTGCCGCATCGCCCTCTTTATCTTGTTCTCCGGAAAAAATAAACAGGATGCGCAGGATCGCAAAGCGACAGGATATGTAGGATTATTTAGCTGTTTTTTTGTATGCAAGAAGCATTAAGAACAAAAGAACTCCCAGACAAGTAGAAACAAGTAGAGGAACAAGACTATGAGAAAGGAGCGCTGAAGCGATAAATATCAAAGAACAAAAAACAAATAAAAAGGACATCCAGAGCCGATCATATTTGCCGGGTCGATCTTCATCAAAGCTACTAAATAGAGCCACAAGGTCCATGATTAAGCAGACCAGCCCTAAAGCAGTATCTGCAAATGCAAGTCCAAAAAGCACAGGCCCTTCTGTAAATATAATCGACAAGATGGTCAATCCTGTGGCGCATAAGCAGATCGCCAAGTAAAGTAGTGAAATCAGAATCTGTTTACTATTCTCAGTAAAAACGATTTCTAAAACTTCTTTAGCGCGCTCTAAAGAGCCGGTTTTTACTGCTTCCAATCCTGCAGCGCCCATCGCATAAAGAAGGTCTTCATCGCGCATCCCTTGCAATATTTCCAGCGCTTTGCACTCGCTCCCCGCTTGGCTGAGTTGCCTACGGAACGAAAGGCCATGAGTAATAAAAATCAGAGCAGAAAATCCATAAAGAATAGACGCGGCTGCTAAAAAACTCTCTCCTGTGCCTGTTAAAATAGTCGCCGCAAAAAGGGCAGTCTTTGAGGTGGTGAAAAAAAGGGCAAAATCGATACAGGTGGCAGGGATTAAACAGCCTCCTGAACCCAAGCTGTTCAATACTCCGCGTCCACATTGGAGCCAGCCTAGAGCTCTGCCTTTCAAATCCTTTACTTTTTGACTCCACTCTGCTTTTCGATAGCCTTCGACAGCCGATGTGGCCCCTGTTCCCAACGAAAAGAAACGCGAGGGCCAATTCAAAATCTGAAGCCCTGGTGCTTTATAATGTACCTGTAGAGCTTCTGTGAGTGAAAAGCCGCCATAGACCTCACCTGTAAGATCGGAAGTGACCGCAGTGATCCCTCGCACTTTTGCACCCAAAATAGGAACGGGCGCTGAAGGAGGCGCTTGATCTTCTCGGCGACGCTGTCTCACATCTAAAAGAAGCATTTATCGCACCTCTAATTTAAAGGATTGCTAGCTGACTGCGTAGCTGCTCTATTTTTTTTTCATTAAAGGCTTCTAGTGTAGGATGCTCTGCCTTAAAACGTCTCTCTTTCTCTTGGATCACGCGCAACGTTTTAATGTTATAGAGCAACCAGATGAGCGACAAGAGGGCAGACATGATCACAACATAGGGCGAAGCCACGATCAATCCTGCAACCACAAGACCGATAACAGTAGCGATCGAGGCGATGCAAAGCGCCATAGAAATTTTCACTAGAGTCTTATCCAGTTTTCTAGGAGCTTCATCAGAGGTTAAACTCTCTTTAAGCGCATCGCTATCTATCTTGATCATGCTTGCGCACACAAGGACCATCATCACAGCGCAGATAATGGCACCAACACCTGTTGCAAAAACAAGTCCCAATGCCATAAAAATAGCACCCGTCATACATAATCCTATGCCTGTCAAATTGGAGGCGCGGTTGGCTTCTAACGCTTTTTTCACAGCGTTTACAGCGTCTGGTGAATTCTTTTTAATCAACTCGACACACTCTTTGCTTGTTAAGCGCGCCAGTTTAGTCTCTTTTTTCAGCTCCAATTTTCGCTGCTTAATCAAAAGACCGATCGCTTGGATCTGCTTAGAAGGTAGTTGCTGAAGTTGTTTGCTTAAGAATGTACGACACTGCTTATCAGTTCTCGTTTTGCCGATAGTTTCTAAATCTTTTTTCAGTGCCTCTACTCCATATGACAACACCTCTTCTTCAAGCTCAGCTGGACTGGCTTTGATTTTGTCGAAATCAACAGATAAGCGATCGCGCAAAAACTGCATCTGCTTGTTTTGTGCCACTTTTTCTAGTTTCTGTTTAAATCTTGCCCCTTGGACCGTTTTAACGCCCAAAACGGCTGATGAAATCAGATAGTAGAGAGTAAAAAAGAGGATCCCTATGAAGACAAAGCAGTAGGTGATCCGACCCAAAAGTGTCGGTGCATTAAAACCTGACGGAGCCGTTCTTTCGATCGCGCTTGCAATCGCAGTCGAACGGTACCCTGCAAAAGCAAGACCGCCAGCCGCCAATGTTCCATCTTGGATACGGGTCATCTGAGCAAGTAAGGCTCCTTTTCTGTCCCCTATTTTTTCCGCGTGGGCGATATTTTTCGTGTCCTCAATCATCTGAAGCACGGCCGTCCAGCTATAGGTCACCGAAGGCGTACCAAACGCTTGGTAGACCACTGTGGCCCCTGGCGTAGAAATCATCTTAAAAACAGCTTCTAATGTAGGGGTAGGCGCTCCATTAACAGTACGTACAGCACCAAGCAGATCGGATAAACAGCGTTGAAACCAGGTCCAGTCTGCGACTGTAAAGCCATGGTTAATAGAATGGCCCGATATGGCGGGATCTGGACGTGGGAATACAACAGACTGATAAATACGATCTACAAGGCTATTTGCTGCCTGAGATCTTATCTCCGCCTGATCTCTCCTAAGAGATTGAAATTGTACCACTTGCGTCATAGACGTCCTATTTATTCTTTATATATATTAAGGTTGCTAAGTAACAATTATAATAGAAATCTAATTAAATTAATAATTTTTATTTATTTTTCTATAAATATTCTAAATATTACAAGTAATTAATAATTAATAACTTAGATAAATTACGTTAATTTAATGTTAAAATTAAGCAAATAATACATTGAATCAAATTCATTATTTGATATATAATTCTAATTAACTTAACAAAAATAAACCGTTAAGAGTATTTAAATAATATAATTAACTTTAATATTAGGAGTTTAAATTTATGACAACAGTAACAGGTTCAATAAGAAATGATGAAGGTCTTTTAGGCGGCGCACGCTCAGATTCTTCAGAAAGACCTACTACAGTATGCAAAGATGTTCGAGAAGGTAAGCCTTTGAATCAAGCCTTA
>CAZMTP010000017.1:0-28710 GCA_964569185.1 uncultured bacterium | reverse complement strand
CAGCTGATGCCGACTGCGCTCAATCATGGCATTGCAGTGCCGCATGCACGCGATTTTGTTGAGGGACTTTCGTTTGATTTTGTCACTGTTGTATTTCCTAAAAACCCCATTGCTTATGGTGCTTTGGATGGCAAGCCTGTGCATACTCTTTTTTTCCTGTTTGCTACCAATGACAAAACCCATTTGCATCTTTTAGCTAAGTTGGCTCATCTTTCGAGCAATGCTAAAGCTTTGGAGTTTCTCCAAAATAAACCTGACAAGGTTAATTTTCTCGAATATATCAGAATCTGGGAAGACCAGCTCGGCCACAAATAATATAAAGAAGAAAGATTTTCGGGCACGGGCAAAAGGACGGCACGCTCACGGGCATGTTAATTCTCATTTTTTTGCAGAAATAAATCCTTCCAATAGTAATTATCCAGTAATCCAGTTGTATCTCTGCCGAGGATCGTGTAGGCGATGTAGAGTGCTTCGATAGAAGCAAGACCGCGAAGCGGATCAGGACAATCGGTCTGTGCGCGCGGATAAGCCGTTTCGAAATGAGCGGGGAGTGAACGCTTCTGTACTTTGTTTTCCTGAAAGTGAACCTGCAACATCTTTGTCGCATAACGCCAAGTTCCATCAAGCAAAAAAAGACCGAGGTGTGCATCATTTTTAGTGAGTGGCGGACTATCCATGGTTAAAATCAGATAGTTGGAAAGGTCGGGGAGTGTGGCAAGTGGATAGGTAAAAAAATGGATGTCTTGTCGCTGTTCTAAGCCACGCAGCGAACACTTTTTTAAATTTTCTTTGCGGTGACGCAAAATAAAGGTAGGCGGAAATAAACACATTTTTATATATGAAACGTATGAAGTATGTATTGCTATTTTTAGCCGCTATTCTACTTCCTTTGGGTGTACAAGGGCAAGAATCGTTTTGGCTGGAAGAGTACAAAACAGCAGCTCACCTGTCTAAAGAAAAAAATCACCCGCTATTGATCGCATTTCTGGGCTCTGAAGAGTGTCCTTGGTCTCAGAAATGGGATGCAGAGATCTTAAATAGCCCTGAATTTAAGCAGCTATTAGATCAAAATTTTGTTTTACTGAAAAATCAGGATCGGCAGATTGCAAAAAGATATCATGTGGCGCAGTATCCTCTGCTCATTCTTTTAGATGGACAGGGAGAACTGGTGGCAAAAATATCTCACTTGCCCCTGCCTGCATGCGAGAGCGCTGCTTTGATTAAAGAACTTTTCTTTGATTTTCAATTCATCAAACTTTCGATTGCAGACCACTATTTGAAACAGATGGGCTTTGAGCAGCTGAAAACCTTACTTCAAAAAGTGACGCGCTTAGAAAATGGCCATTTTAAAGAGCAGGTTTTAGAAGAGGGGTTGAAAAAAGATCGAGGTGCTTTTTTTCTCATGCAACAGTATGCCTCTTTAATTGAAAAAGAAAAAATCAAAGAGCGGCATATCCAGCGCTTGCGCAAGCGTATCTTGGAGCGCGATCCGAAAAATGAACATGGCACTCACTTAAAAGTGGCGCTTACCGATTTTCAGGTGTTGTCCAAAAAATCCAAACCGCTAAAAGCGGTAAAACCACTTCTGGAATATGTACAGAAATTTGGCAAACAAGACCGGGAAAATGTATGGAAAGTGGAAATGATGCTGGCCCAATTCCTCTTTAGCCAGAAACTGATCAAAGAGGCGCTTTTGCATGCCTCTCTTTCTTATGAAACAGCGCCGGAGTCAGAGCGCGCTACGATTGCGCAATCAATCGATTACTTCAAAACACATGGCAAATAGGATTTCAATGAGTAAAGAGGGAATCCTAGTAGGGGCAGATCGTAAAGTGGAATGGCTGCTCAATTTTTGGTGGTCCCACTACAAGAAATATAACGCACTCCCTGTCACATTTATCGATTTTGGCATGTCCTCAAAAGCCAAAAAATGGTGTGCCGCTAGAGGAACGGTGGTGCCACTTGATCAAGAGGCGCCAGTGATTTCTAAATCTAAAATTGATCCTGAGCGGGCAAAACGGTGGGAAGAGGCCCATGGCAAACAGGTTTGGGAGCATCGAAAAAGTTGGTATAAGAAGCCCTTTGCGCTTCTGCTGACCCCTTATGAGCGCACCTTGTGGCTTGATCTGGATTGTGAGGTTTTAGGACCGCTCTCTAATCTTTTTGAGTTTTGTACAGGCGATATTGCTTTAGTGCGCGAACCCGAAGCAGCACACCGCAATGAAAAAAGCCAAGGGCAGCTTCTTCCCCAAGAAATCCTCTATAATTCAGGCGTGATCCTGTACCGAAAAAATGCGCCGTTGATCCAGCTTTGGGCCCAAGCGGTACAGGAGCAAAATGGGACCTTTTGGGGGGATCAGCAGCTACTCTCCCGCCTAATCCATTTAAATCGATTTAAAGTCCGGGAATTACCCCCTGAATATAATTGGCGCATGTCACAAGGGGTTCATTTTCACGCCTTTATTGTCCATTGGGTCGGTAGCTGGGGCAAAGAATTCATCCGCAAATATGGCGGCCTGACATCCCATCTTTTAGAACTAAAATAGATTTACTTAAAATATTTGCCATATTTCAAAGGTTTTCCTTCTTCCCAAGGGCAGTAACGATTGCAAAAGTCGACCCGTTCTACAAGGGGTGGGTGGGTGCAGCGCCAAATTTTATAGAGAAGACCTGGCCGTGGATTAGCCAGGTTTTCTCGTTGCAAGGTGAGAAAAGCTTGGCCTGCTACTTCGTTATTTTGTGTGATTTCCAATCCAAAGCGGTCTGCTTCATGTTCGATATAGCGGTAGACAAAATTGCTTAGGGGTAGAGATAGCAGTAGAAATAGTGAGGCTAAAAAAATCAGAAGTGGCCACGAGGCAAACTGATAAAGATGTTTAAAACCAAAACATTTCTTGTAGCGGTGCAAAAGGAAATGGGCAGAGCGGTAGGTGAGATAAAAAATGAGAAAGGAGAGAGCGCTTAAATAGATCAAAAGCCACCAGTTATGGTGCAAAATATAGTGGCCCATTTCATGGCCCATCACAAATAGAATCTGATCGGTGTCCATCTCGCGGATCGTGGTATCCCAAAGCACAATGCGATTGGTGGTGCCAAAACCGACCACATAAGCATTGAGTTTTTGAGTGTCTTTGCTTTTGTCCACTTCAAATACGCGCCCATTTTGGATGCCTGCACGCGCGGCAAGCGTCAAAATCTGGTTTTCCAGCTCTTTATTTTTCATCGGCCCAAACTTATTAAAAAGGGGGTCGATCCAGATCGGTTGGACAAACATCAAAAAGAAGGTGATGCCAATGGTGGTGATGCTACTATAAATCCACCAGCGGCGCGGACTTTTTTTCAAAAGAAGATAGAAAATCCAGACAAAAAGACCTGCAGCGGCCACGGCGACTATAAAAGTTTTGCCATAATTGCCGAGCCATCTGCCAAAAGGCTGTGTCGAGAGATAGAATTGGTGCTCTCTAATATAGTCAGCATAAAAATCTAGAGGAAACGAGAGGAGCTGGTAGACACCGATAAAGAGTGCGAGGTAAAGGACTAGTGATAAATACCAGTTCTTGGTCCATCGTTTAGCAATAGTCTCTAATTTTGCAGAAAAACCGGTGAATAAAATAAGCAGCGGAATGCCTAGCATCCACAGTTGTTGTAGGATCCAGACTATGTTGCCACTCTGATAGTAGCGCATGGCCTGCTCAGTCGCATCAGGAACAATGACATTGGCGCAAGCAGCAGCCAAAAAGAGCGCTAGCATTGATAATTTCTCCCGCTTGCGATCATAAGAAAAGAGCCGTTTTTAAGCGATATAGAATCATTTTAAAAAAGTTTGGCTCCATTGGGTGCTTGCTTTTTAGAGGCCACTAAAATCACTTTTCCTTCACTATCAGGCACTCCAAGAGTCAATACTTCTGAACGAAAAGGGCCGATCTGTTTGGGAGGAAAGTTTACCACTGCCAATACCTGTTTTCCTACAAGTTCCTCTTTATTAGGACAATGTTCAGTGATCTGGGCTGAGGATTTCTTATGCCCGATTTCTGGGCCAAAATCAATCACAAGCTTGTAGGCAGGTTTGCGTGCTTCAGGGAAAGAGTCGACTTGTACAATAGTGCCTACTCGGATATCTACTTTTGCAAAATCATTGTATGAAATGGTTTGTTCCATTTTTTTCTCCTCTTAAATTTGTAGAATAGTTTATTGGAATTGAATTATATTTTGTACTTAAAACCATTAATATTTAGTAAGTTAACATTAAATTTTTAGAATGGTCATTTGATTTTAAATGGAATGCTGATTAAAATGAGACTAGTCTGACTAGATTGGAGGGTGAATGTCAAAAATTAGAAGGAAAAGCAAGTTTAGGAGACCCCATAGGGTCTGGCAATTGCAAGAAGCAAAAGCACGATTTTCAGAACTAATCAATGAAGTGGAGCGTGATGGGTATCATACGATTACTAAAAATGGCCATCCTGTGGCTATGATTATCTCAAAAAAAGAATTTGAAAAGATGAAAATGCCAAAAAATTCTCTTTTGGATTTTTTTCGTGAAGCTCCACTGCCAGATCTTGACATCGATATTAAACGCAACAAGGATCGAGGAAGAGATATCAATTTATGACTTATTTATTGGATACATGCATTCTTTCAAAATTAAGAAAAATTAAAACACATCCTAATAAACAACTAGAGGCATGGTTTGGAAAACATCCTGAAAGTGTTTATTTCATCAGCGTGTTGAATATTGGGGAAATTCAAAAAGGAATTGCGAAATTAGATTCTCACGAGAACAAATATAAAATGATTTTGCAAAATTGGCTCATAGGAGAACTAATGCCACGTTTTGAGGGTCGTATTTTAACAATAGACATGCAAACAGCATCTATTTGGGGAGAATTATGTGGGCATGCTCAAAGAAAAGGGACTCTCTATCCAGTGATTGATTCTCTTTTAGCCGCCTCTGCTATACAGCATCATCTGATTCTTGTGACTGAAAATACCAAGGACTTTATCCATATGGGAGTTCACTTATTCAATCCTCTAGATTAAACAGGGTTGCGATGGGAAACAACCCTAATGAGTTCTTTGGGGATTTCGAATAAAAAGCGGGAAGGGTTGGAATTTTCTTCTTTACGAGTTCTCTTGCGTGTCTTAGACATGCTTAGAGTGAGGTACTGTTTGGCGCGCGTTAGGGCGACATAAAAGAGCCGGCGCTCCTCTTCGAGGCCGGTATCTTTTAAACTTTTTTCATGCGGAATGAGATGGTCTTCTAAAGCCACCAAAAAGCAGGCTTCAAACTCTAGTCCCTTGGCACTATGAAATGTCATCACATTGACAGCATCTTGGAATTGTAGTTTGCCTTTTTCTGAAAAGTGGCTCTGGTCAAGAACAGTGGTAGAAAGAAAATGGTGCAAAGAGGCCTCTTCTGTGCTCTCTTCGTATTGGGATAGCGCCTCTACATAACTTAAAATATTTTCCCATTTAAACTGGCGCGCTTTTTCATCTTTGACCTCTTCTTCAATTGCTCTTTTTAAGCCCACTTCATCGATAAACGCTGTGAGTATTTTGTGGAGCGGTCTCTGTTTAAAGCTCTGTTTGGCTTTTTCAATGAGATGGACAAAGAGCTCGATCGCTTTTAGGGCACGAGGAGAAAGTTCTGCAATGACTGGCTGTTTTAACACTTCCCAAAGGGGAATTTTATGATCACGGCTATAAGCAGTGAGAAGATCGAGTGTTTTTTCTGAAATGCCGCGTCGTGGCACATTGATGATGCGCAGCAGCGCCTCTTCATCGAGAGGATTCACAATCGCTCTTAAATAAGCGAGCAGATCTTTGATTTCGCTCCGTTCATAAAGTTCTGTGCCGCCAAAAATCTGATAAGGAATGCCGCGCATCGTTTGGCCCTCTTTTTCCCACATTGCTTTCATCAGCGCCATTTCAAACGCGCGAGATAATACATTAGAACGATAGAGGAGTGCAAATTCTTTCCATTTGAGGTTTCTTGTTTTTTTGAGCCATAAAAGCCGCTGGACTACAGCATCGGCCTCTTCTGCTTCTGTTGGCGCATGGAACAGCACGATCTGTTCGCCTGGATCTTGGCGGCTAAAGAGTTCTTTGGCGTGCCGCTTAGAGTTATGCGCAATGACCGCATTAGCGGCATGTAAAATGATCGGCGTAGAACGGTAGTTCTGTTGCAATTTGATGGTGGTATCCGCTTCAAAATCGAGAATGTTTTTAATTTCTGCCCCGCGCCATCCGTAGATTGACTGATCGTCATCGCCCACAACGCATAAATTGTTGTGTGCGCTTGAGAGCATCTTAGCAATGCGGTACTGGATCGGATTAGTATCTTGATACTCATCGATCATGATATACTGGTACTTTTCTTGATACTTTTTTAAGGCGGCAGGATGGTTTTCAAATAGTTCTGCAGTCAAAGAAAGCAGACTATCAAAATCGACCGCATTGTAGGCGCGCAGACTGGTTTGCAAACGCTGGAAGAGCTCCCCAAAGATTTTTTCATCGGGAAGGCTGCCTCTATTTTTGGAAAGAGAGATTTTTTCCATCATCTCATCGATGGAGGCAATCTCTTTATTATTTAACGCCTCTTCGCCAATTTGTTGGAGCAGCCGGCGAATGCTGCGCTCATCATAAAGAGTAAATTCTTTGGTGTATCCGAGCCGTTCGATCTCATGGCGTAGCACTTGCATACAAAAGCTATGAAACGTGCAAAGCGTCACTTTCTTTGCCACAGGAGCTGATAAGAGCTCGCCGATGCGCATGCGCATCTCTTTGGCCGCTTTATTGGTAAATGTGAGACCTAAAATGGCTGTGGGATCGACCTTCAAATGGTCAATAAGATAGGCGATACGATGGACGATCACCTTCGTTTTGCCGCTGCCTGCTCCGGCTAAAACAAGCACTCTTCCTTGGGTCGATTTAACAGCTTTTTCTTGCGCTGCATTCAACATGGATTTTCCCTAGTAGTGAATCGATATCTTTTGAGACAGAAGCAGGAGAAGGGGGTAGGCCTCCTTTAGGCAGCACGTTGAGTTGTAAATTTTTTGGTAGATAGGGCAGCGCATGGCGAAACGCTTCGCGGACCACTCTTTTAAAGCGGTTGCGGCGGTAAGCCTTGCCAAAGCGGCGCGAAACAGTAATGCCCAGTTGAGGAGTATCCATAGCGCCTAAACAGTAGTCGATGGCCACAAACTCTCCAAGGAACCGAGTGCCAGATCGAGAGATTTTTTGATAGTGGGCTTTTGAAAGAAGACGGGCCGTTTTAGGGAACCGGTAGCTTAGGCGGTCGTCAGCTGTCTGCGTTTGCTGCGTCTTCGACGGTTGACAATTTTCCTTCCCGAAGAGGTCTTCATTCTTTTTCGAAATCCACATGCTTTTTGACGCTTTCTTTTACTGGGTTGATAAGTTCTTTTCATAACATACTCTAAAATGATTTGGTATGCCATGCTAAACCAAGGGGAAAAAAACGGCAAGGGAAGTTTTTATAAATTTTATTTACATTGACCGAAATAGCTTTTTTCCTGTATAAGTTTGGTTTTCTTTTGATTAAGGAATATTATGAAAGTGAGAGCTTCCGTTAAAGCCGATCCTTCCAAAGGAGACAAGGTAGTCCGTCGTCGTGGACGGATTTATGTGATTAATAGCATTGACCCCAACCGTAAGCAGCGGCAAAAAGGCCCTGCACGTAAAAAATAAGAGTACTATGGCAACAGCAGCATTAAAAGCAAAATTAAGAAAACAGAAAAGGCTTGTCGACCTTAAATGGAAAAAAAGACAAGAACTCAAAAAAATCGTACGTAGCCTGAATGTGAGCGAAGACGAACGTTTAGAAGCGCAAGACAAGCTCAATAAGCTACCGAAGAATTCTTCTCCTGTGCGCGTCCGCAATCGCTGTAATCTAACAGGCAGAGCGCGCGGTTATTTGAGAAAATTCCAACTCTCAAGGCTCTGCTTTAGAGAGTTTGCGAATATGGGACTGATCCCTGGCGTCACTAAAGCTAGCTGGTAGGACTTTTCACAAAGACAGATAAAGGCGTCCACTGTTCCAGATTCTCGTTCCATACCTGAGTCTGGAGTTCCACTTTGCCATTTCTCCATTCACGGACTAGTGCATCAAAGCTCATGGGCCCCACTTGGGCATTAGCCGTATCTAGATAATACCAAAATTTATTTTTATGTTCGGGAGGTAACTCTGGAACGGGGTCGACAGGTTTGGCTTCTGGTACGTCTTGAATCGTTATAGTCTTTTTTGGAAAAATAAAGACTAAACCGAGGCCGATCACACCTAAAAAGAGGCCTATAAAAAACCAGGTATAAGGATCGCGCCCGCGCTGTTTGGCAAAATAGGCCGTAGCGCAGCCAAAAAGAACCCAGATTAAAAGTGTTATCCAACTAACAGTCATAACTGGTAGAATAGTGAAAAATGAGCCTTGTTGCAAGGAGAATCAACTATGTTAAATGAAAAATTTAAAAAGATGGATTCAAAAGAATTAGACCTGCCGGAAACAGTTTATATTCGTGATATTGACAATCGGGTTTTTCAAACTATTGCAATCGAGTGTCTCTCTAAAATTGAAGGAATTAGTTTACTTGAAGGGAACATCATCGATAGTTTCTTGGGGCGTGAAGGCACAGACCGTCTCAAAGGCATCTCTGTAGAGCAAGATGAGAAAAGCCATTCTGTTAAGATCAAGGTGGAAATCAATGTGCTTTACGGGACGTCGCTGCCTGAAAAAGCGGAAGAGATTCAGACTAAAATCGCTTTTGAGGTGAGTCGCTTAACGGCGCTTCATGTGGCTGCAGTGCACGTGGTCTTTAAAAACATGATCTCCAAAGAGGAGATGCGCAGAGCTAAAGAAGTGGCTCCTAAAGAAGAGTATAGCCCAGAGTTTTAAGTAAGAAATTTTAACCACCCGTTCACTGCGTTCTCTAGAGAACACAGAGGTCACAGAGAAAAAATTCAGTTCTAAACTGATTTAATCGCCGTGATATCTTTTTTGGTGATGCCTTTCACCCGCCCCAGTTCTTCTTCACTAGCCTCTTTAATTCTTTTCAAGCTTCCAAAGTGCTTTAGCAAACGGGCCTGTTTTACTTTCCCAATTCCAGGAATCTCTTCTAACTGACTCTTAATGATCCTTTTTTCCCGTCTTTTGCGATGGAAGCGTATCGCCCGTCCGTGCGCTTCATCTCGGATTTTTTGCAATAGGAAAAGAAGAGGCGAGGTGGGAGGCAAATGGACCGGTTCTTTATGATCCGCCACAAAAATCCGTTCTGCGGTCAACCCTTTAGTATGTTTTGCCTGCTCTTTTGTGATGGCAATCGCATCCACATTGGCAATGTCTAGCTCTTTAAATACGGCCAGCGCTACGTTGAGCTGCGCTTTTCCGCCATCGACCATCACTAGATCAGGCAAGTCATCTTCATCTTTGGCACGCGATAACCGCCGCGTGAGGACTTGGTGCAGCGCTTTATAATCATCTCCTTTGTGGATATCTCTAATTTTATAAATACGGGAACGTGCGGACTCTTTTTCTCCGTCTGTAAAGGCGACCATCGATGCGACAAGGTCACTCCCTGAAATATTAGAGGTGTCAAAACATTCGATCCGCTTCGGATAACGGTTCAGTTTTAATTTATCCACGAGATCGAGCAATAATTTCTCTTTGAGTTCATGCTGGCTTCTTTCTTGCTCAAAAGCGGCTTTCGCATTTTTTTCAGAGAGTTTTACTAGCGCTTTTTTGCTGCCTTTTTGTGGGCAGTAGAGATGGATTTTCTGCTGGTGCTGTTCATAAAGAATTTCAGAAAGCAGCGTTTCATTTCCGAGCGGAAGAGGCAATAAAATCTCCGACGGCAACTTCTGCTGTTTTTTGTAAAATTGCAAAATAAAAGATTCGAGCAGTTCACGGTCTTCTTCTAAGGCATGGGGAAAGCTATAATGCTCTGTGCCGACCAGTTTGCCTTCGCGGATAAAAAGCTGCATCACAATCGCTTCATCTGCATGGCGATAGAGTCCTAAGCAGTCGGTGTCTTTGCCTTCAGAGCGGGCCACAAATTGGCGCGTTTGGGTCACATGCTCTACCTGTTTGATCGTATTTAAAATCGACGCAGCCTGTTCATATTCCATTTTATCAGACGCTTTTTGCATGTCATCGTAGAGCTTTTTCACCACCTCTTTATCATGCCCTTTGAGAAACTGGATCGTCCCTTCCACAAAAAGTGCATACTCCTGCTTGCTGCACAGGCCCACGCAGGGCGCAATACACCGTTTCATGCCATACAAAAGACAGGGACGGGTGCGGCGTGCCAGCTCAGCATCCGAACATTGCCTCAAGGGGAAAAGGCGGGTGATGAGTTCAAATGTTTGCCGTGCCGCATAGGCGCTTGTGTAAGGGCCAAAATAGAGTCCTTTTTCTTTTGGTTTTCCTTTGTAGCGCATCAGGCGCACCATCGGCCACTGGTGCTGTTTATTAATCATCAAACTAATGAACGTTTTATCATCTTTGAGGATCGCGTTGTATTTGGGCTGATGTTTTTTAATGAGTGTGTTTTCAACAATCAGCGCCTCTTTTTCATTGTCGACCACAATCGTTTCAATCCGTGCGATCTCTTCTCTTAAAAAGGGGATCATCGGCCGGTCATCGTGACCAGAAAAATATTGTTTGATGCGGATTTTGAGTAGTTTGGCCTTTCCTACATAGATCACTTCATTTTTCTGATTTTTCATCAAGTAAACGCCAGGCTCTTTAGGAAAAAGGTCTAGCTGTTGCAGATCGAACATCATGTGAAAAGTTCTAGTTGTTCTTTCTTTTTAAGAGAGGATTTTATGCGCACGCCTGATTTCTCCAGTTCAGCAAGCCGCTCTTCGGCACGCTGGACCACACTGGACGGCAGTCCTGCAATCCGCGCCACATGGATGCCATAGCTTTTGTTTGCGCTTCCAGCCACTATTTTTCTGAGGAAAATAATGGTTTTCTCTTTTTCATGCACTGCCACATGGAAATTGGCCGCACCTGGCATCTTTTTTTCCAATTCTGTCAGTTCCCAGTAGTGGGTGGCAAAGAGAGTTTTTGCTGTTTTACCAGGCGTTGTCAAAAGATATTCTGCGACTGCCCATGCAATGGAGATGCCATCATAGGTGCTTGTGCCCCGCCCAATCTCATCTAAAATGACAAGCGAGCGAGAGGTGGCATTGTTTAAAATATTAGCGGTCTCCACCATTTCCACCATAAAAGTGGACTGTCCACGTGCCAGATCGTCGCTGGCGCCAATGCGGCAAAAGAGTTTGTCCACAATCCCGATGTGGGCGCTTGTGGCCGGAACAAAACTGCCCATTTGGGCCATAATGACAATGAGTGCTGCTTGCCTTAAATAGGTCGATTTTCCTGCCATATTAGGCCCTGTGATCAGCATCAGTTGCGGATGCGTTTCCCCAAGCTTTAAAGAGTTAGGAATAAAATGTTCTTGAAGCATGGCCGCTTCAATCACAGGATGGCGTCCATTTTCAATTTCAAAACGGCCGCTTAAATCGATTGTAGGACAGATATAGTGACGCTTTTTTGCCACTTTGGCAAGCGCACAAAGGCAATCGATCCGGCCAATGGCAGCCGCCATCCGCCGCACCTGTGGCGCAAAGGCGGCCACTTTTTTTCGCAGCTCATGAAAGAGATCCTGTTCCAAAGAAAGAATGCGCTCTTCAGCGCTTAAAATTTTATATTCAAACTCTTTTAATTCTTCAGTGATGTAGCGCTCATTATTGACAAGTGTCTGTTTGCGCTGAAAATGGGGAGGGACCTTCTCAGATGCGCCGCGGCTTGTTTCAATGTAGTAGCCAAACGCTTTAGTGTAGCCCACTTTTAACGATTTAATTTGTGTGCTTTCGCGCAACTCTGTTTGGTAGCGGGCGATCCAGCCATGGCTATCTTCTTTTAAGGCGCGCAACTCATCCAGCTGTGGATGCGCCCCTTTTTTAAAAATAGCGCCCTCAGAAATTCTAAAGGGAGGGCATTCGACAAGCTGATCTGAAATAAGAGCAGCGATCTTTTCGGCACCAGTAAGTGCTTGCCGGTCTTCTTTTAAGAGCGTTTCTTCTGTTTTTTGTAATCGTTCTGCAATAGAGGGGACCTGTTGCAGTGAAAGACTTAAGCCAGAAAGATCGCGCGGAGAAGCAAATCCTGTTTCGATGCGCATGATCAACCGTTCCAGATCGCGAATAGAAGCCAGTAAAGAGATTAAATCATGCGGGGACAAGAGCCATCGGATCGCTTGTTGCCTTTCTTGAATGAAAAAGGGATCTAGTAGGGGGTGGAAGAGCCACTCTTTTAGAAGACGCGCTCCCATGGGAGTGCAGGTCTCATCCAAAAGAGAAAATAGAGAGCTGGAAAGTTCTAAATTTTTCTGCGTCGTTCGATCCAGTGCCATGTAATGGGAGTGATTTTCGCTTTGGATCATTTGAATTTGGTGTGTGGGCAGCTGAAGATCTTCTTTTAAATAGGCAAGAAGCGTGCCGGCGGCATTAATTGCAGCAACCTGTGCTTTCAGCCCAAATCCATCTAAAGAGGCCACTTTAAAATGGGCCAAAAGAGTTTCTAAGGCATGGCGGTGCTCAAAGGCCCACTCTTCCTTAAAATTAAAAGTAGGAGTGACAAGCTCTTTAATTTCTTTGATCAGCTCTGAATTTTTTTCTTTCCATTTTTTAGAAAATAGGAGCTCTTTGGGAGACAATCGCAGCAGTTCATCTAAAAGCGTTTTGCACTCCCCAAACTCTGCCACACCAAACTTAGAGGTGCTGATATCGATATAGGCCAGCCCAAAGGTCTGGTTGACTTGGGCCAGGCAGGCAACATAGTTGTGTGATTTATCCTGCAAAAGATCGGAATTGATCAGTGTGCCCGGGGTGACGATGCGTACAATATCTCTTTTGACAATGCCCTTGACCTGCCTTGGATCTTCCAGCTGTTCCGCAATGGCAACGCGGTAGCCTTTTGCAACCAATTTATCGATGTACTGCTCGCCCATATGAAAGGGCACGCCGGCCATAGGAATTTCTTGTCGTTTGGTAAGTGTTAAATCCAATTCTTTGCTGATGAGCTGCGCATCCTCATGGAACGCTTCGTAAAAATCGCCTAGGCGAAAAAAAAGAATAGCGCCCGGCGCTTTCTGCTTGCACTCATGCCATTGGGCCATCATAGGAGTCGTCATTTTAATGAAAATAACCGGCAATAGTGTATAAAATCAATAGATATGGCCCTATACACAAAAGAGAGTTTAGACAAGCTCAGACAGCAGGTAGATCTTTTTGAGGTGCTCTCGTCTCACATACAGATGATTCCCGCAGGCGCCTCTCACAAAGCGCTCTGCCCCTTTCACGAAGAGAAAACCCCCTCTTTTATGCTCAAAAGAGGCGATACCCATTACCACTGTTTTGGGTGCGGGGCGCATGGCGATGCGATCGGCTTTTTAATGACTTTTTTGAAAATTAGTTTTACAGAAGCCGCAGAGATGCTCGCCGAACGGTTTCAAGTGGTTCTTGAGCGCTCTGAGCAGCCGCAAGAGAGTCAGCAAAAAATAAAAAAAACGGTCCTGAAAGAGGTGCTTGAAAAAGCGTGTGAGCTGTACCATTTTCTTCTCCTGCATTCGAAGGCAGGGCACGAAGCGCTCCACTATCTGTTTGAGCGGGGGATCGATCTAAAATTTATCCGCCAATTTCGCATTGGCTATGCTCCTGGAGGACAAGATTTTTTGCTTAAACTGTTGACAGAGCTAAAATATCCGGAAGAGGCGCTTGAAGGGGCGGGGCTGCTCTCAAGACAGGGACGTGATTTTTTTAGCGACCGTATCACTTTCCCCATTGGAGATGTATTTGGCAGCGTGATCGGGTTTTCTGCGCGCAAATTTAAAGAAGAGACTTTTGGTGGCAAATATATTAACACAGCGGAGACCGTTTTATTTAAAAAATCGCAAGTGCTTTTTGGACTCAGCTATTGCCGGCAAAGAATTGCTAAAGAAAGGCAGGCGCTGATTGTGGAGGGTCAGATCGATGCACTGCGTCTGATCTATATGGGATTTAATTTTACAGTGGCAGGACAGGGCACAGCGTTTGGCGAAGAGCATGCCAAAGAGCTGATCCAACTGGGTGTGCAACAGATATTTCTTGCTTTAGATGGAGATGAAGCCGGCCGCAACGCCACGGTCAAGATTGGAAATCTGTTTCAAAAAAGAGGCATCGGGGTCCGTGTTCTTAAACTAAAAGAAGGAAAAGATCCTGACAGCTTTTTGCGCGAAGAAGGGGCGGCAGCATTTCAAAAACTTTTAGATGAGAGCGAAGACTATCTCTCTTTTCTTGTGGGCCACTATTCCGAAACGTATGATCCCAAAATTCCTGCGCAGAAAAATCAGCTTGTCCAAACGATCGCTTCTTCGATACGTGGCTGGGATGAACCGGTAATGGTCCATGAAAGCTTGAAAAAATTGGCCCAATTGACCTTTGTGCCTGAAAATGTGATTGGGGTACAGCCAGAGATCATTTCTCCAATGGCTGTGCAGAAGGTGGGCGCAGCAGGACAAGCGACTATCGATGCAGACCGGATTTTAGAGGGCGATCTATTGCGCTGGCTGCTGCTTTGCGGGAATGAAGAGAAAAAATTGATCCAGATTGCCAAAAACAATCTCACTTTAGACCATTTTCAACATCCTCTTTGCAGGCAGCTCTTTTCCTTTTGTTTAGAGTGTGAAGAAAACAATGAAGCATTTGATCTCATTGCTTTGGGCAATGTGTTGCAAAAAGAGGAGGATCAAAAGCTGCTTTACGAATTAGTGGAAAGAAAGGTAAATCTAAAGAAAGCAGAAGAAGGGCTAATAGAGGTGATCCAGCGCTTGCTCATGAGAGAATGGATGCAAAAACGGGAAGAGATCAAAACAAAAATGGAGAGCGGAGAGTGCACAGAAGAGCAGCTATCACAGCTTGTACAAGCCTTTGATGCTTTGAAAAAAGAGCCCCCTAAAGTGAAATCAGTATGAGTGCCCATCTGATTTTTTTTGACCATAACTGTTCTCTATGCCAGAGGTCGGTACGTTGGATTTTGCGCAGAGACCGCAAGGCGCTTTTTGTTTTTGCTCCTTTAGCAGGACAGACGGCTGCCTCCATTCTAATCCGCGATAAAGAGTATCTGAAACATGAAAATAGCCTAGTTCTGATTGAAAACTATCAGACCAGCCGCCCAACTTTTTGGCTGCGCGGCCGCGCCGTCTTTCGGATTTTGTGGCTGATGGGGGGCGCCTATCGCCTATTGGGGTGGCTCTGCTTTTTTCCTTTGGGGGTCGATACGATCTACAGATTGGTAGCCCGCCATCGCCAGGCATTGACCCTTTCTATCAAAGAAGAGCTTACCCCCGAAGAGAAAGCCCGCTTTTTGCCTTAATATTCTAATTGTCAATTTGTTATGAAAATACCTTGATTTTGGATGATAATATCACCTAAAATCAAGGTATGGAATACAAAGCACGCCATTTAGAAAAAAAAGTTCTTTCTGCAGCTTCTCACTTTAAAGTGATTTTAATATTGGGAGCGAGGCAAGTGGGTAAAAGCACTCTCCTGCGTCATCTCCTTCCAGACGCTGAAATGTTTTTTTTCGATGCTATTTTAGACCCTTATAAAGTCAAAACTGATCCTGATCTATTCTTAGATTTGCATCCAGCGCCACTGATTCTAGATGAAGTGCAATTTGCTCCTGCGCTTTTGTCGGCTGTAAAGCGGCGTGTGGATCTTTCTACGAAAAAAGGCTGCTATTTTTTGACTGGTTCACAAAACCTGAATGTGTTGAAAACGGTCTCTGAAACGATGACAGGCCGCGTGGCTTTATTTCATATGGAGGGGATGAGCTTATTAGAAAGGACAGGAACTATTGACAAAGAGAGTTGGTTATCCCGGTATTTAAGTGATCCAGCAAAATTCATCAAAACAAAGCCTGAAGTTTTGGCTTCATTGCCCACTTTAACAGAGGTCATTTGGCGCGGATCTCTGCCGCAAGCATGGGAATTGCCTTTTTCTGAAATGGCCCGTTTTTTTGGTTCTTATATTCAAACTTATGTAGAAAGAGATCTTCGCCTAGTGGAAAAAATCGAAAATTTACAACAATTTGGAGATTTTCTTTCTTTATTAGGCGCCTTATCTGGGAAAGAAATTAATTATACTCAACTAGGACGGGAAGTGCATATCACGCCACAAACAGCCAAGCGCTGGCTTTTTGCTCTGTTTGCCTCTTATCAGTGGCGCGAAATTTTGCCTATCCATCGAAACAGCATCAAAAAAATCAGTGAAAAACGAAAAGGGATTTTAACCGATTCAGGAATTGCCTGTTTTTTGCTACGTATTAATTCTCCGGAAGATTTAGCGCTACATCCTTCTTTGGGAGCTCTCTTTGAAACGTGGGCAATCAACCATATTTTTCAACTCTTTTCAACTTGCCCCATGGCGCCATCTGTCTATCATTGGAGAACACATAGCGGCGCTGAAATTGATCTGATTTTAGAAATGAATGGTGTTTATTTTCCTATTGAATTCAAATGCTCAAGGAATCTCTCAGCGCACGATTTAAAGAGTTTTAGAGCCTTGCGTGAAACGATGTCAGGAAAAAAAGTGGCGCCAGGTTTGATTATCCATGCAGGAGATGAAAATTATTTGCTGGATCGAGAAACGATGGCGCTCTCATGGAAAGCCATATAATTTTCAGAAGCGATTTTTTTAATTTGCTCTTCAGAAAACTGTTTTTGCATGAGTTCTATTAAATGAGGATATTTAGAACTGTCAGAAAGCTCATCAAAAAAACCGGCAATATTTATAGGTGCATAGAAGGGGTCGTCCACACAAAAGAAATCGGCTCCAAAACAGAGCGCCTCTGCACCCCCTAATTTCAGTCCATGCTCGATATGTTTTAGCACCACTTTATAGTCGGTGGGATGGATAAATTTTTTATAAAAGACGATGCCTGCAACGCCTTTGCGCTTGAAGATTTCTTTGGCAATCGGATCTGTTAAATTCCGTCCATGGTCCATAATGGTGCGAAAATTGCAATGGCTCGCTAGGACTGGCAATTTAAGACTGTATTTATCTATCGCATTGAAGAGCTCATCACAGAGCCGATCTGAAGCGTGGCTAAAATCGATCGCGATCTGTTTTTGATCGAGCCATTTCAAAAGCTCAAGACCATCGCTTTTTAAGCCTGCTTTAGAGCCAAAACCCCCGCCAAAACGATTTTCTCCATTCCATGTCAGCCCGATGTAGAGAGGTTTGCCAATTTTTTGAATGAGCTGCTCTAGGCGGCGGAGACCTGCATTTAGCGACTCTTCTTCTCCGCAAAAACAGGAGCCATTTTCAATGGCTGGCAGAATCTGTACCTGTTCTGAAAAACCACCTTCAAAATAGGAAAACTGGTCTGCGTATTGTGTGAGTAATTGATCAAAACGTTCTACCTGCTTCCAGCCTTGGTGTTGGCTGCCGGGAAAAGTTTCTGTATAGATCGCCAGCACCTGCAATTTGACATTGCCTGCTTTTAATTGCGGGTAAGAGCAGCGCGGGGGCAAATCAAACGGCGACCTCCTAGGATCTTGAGCAAGATAGTAAAGAAGGTCGCAGTGCAGATCGATGATAGGGAGCATTAGTCTTCAGTAGCAAAGAGTGAATAAACAGGAATAGAGACATTATTTCTGCCACCCAGTGCTGCAATTTCGATGATGCAGACCATTTCTACTGCTTTGGCACCTAATCTTTCTACAAGACTGACAGCCGCCTGCGCTGTGCCGCCAGTGGCAAGAACATCGTCGATGATGAGCACACGGTCATTTAATTTTAAACTATCCACTTCGATTTCAAAACTGCTCTTTCCATATTCTAAACCGTATTCAATTCTTTCTACTTTTCTTGGGAGTTTTCCAGACTTACGCACTAAAACAAGGGGCACGTTGAGTTCATAGGCCAGTGCAGTTCCAAATACGAACCCTCTAGAATCCAGCGCTACGATGGCATCGAGTGAATACTCTTTATATCTGTCGGCGAGGACTTGAGTTGTGCGGTGAAATGCTGCAGGCTCTTTCAATAGGTTTGCATACCATTGGAATAAAATACCGGGCTTTGGAAAATCAGCTACTGGAGTGATATAGTCTTTAATCCAATCGCACTGGGCTGTTTCTTTAGGGTTACTTGCAAAAGCAATAGATGCAATGAGTACAAAGAATAACGTTTTCATTTTAAGCCTCCATTTGTGAACGGAGCATTTTATCTATTTCTCTTTTTATGTCAGTCATAAAAAATGACACAACGGTCCCGCAGTCCAGCTGGAACAAAAGTAAGGTCAGGATTATCTTGTACATCAATCGTTTTTAGGTTTGATAATTGCAAGAGTACTTTTGAAATGACGAGCAGTTGATTCCCTTGAAGTTCAAGCTTTTTTAAATTAACAAATAAATACATTTCGGGGACAAGAGTAGAGATGCGACGATTAGAAAGATCTAATGTTTGAATTGTTTTCAACGTTTCTCTATTTTCTCTTAGCCAAGCACGGATTTTTTTAATTTTTAGTGCATTTGAAAAACGATTATTTTCAAGACTTTCAATCAGTGCATTAGAAGTAGGTATCTGTTCAAAAATGGCATCGATTAACGCTCGATAATTGTATAATTCAATCCAATCCAGAAGATCTTTTAGAGGGGGAGATTCTCCTAATCCAAAAGAGCGTTCAGGCACCCAATTCGTGTATGATTTGACTAATTGATAAAGTGTTTCAGGATGAGAAAAAGTTCCTATAATCTGACTAAATGTTCTTTGCCGTTGTAAAATCGTTTCAACGTAAGTAGGAGAAAAAAGTCGATCCAATATAGATACAGACTTTATTGTAGCTCTTTCTTTGTACCTCCTTATTGCAAGGGGATTGTTAGCTGTGATGTTAGGGAGAGCTTCAGACATAAGAATTACTCCTTGACCCTATCCGCAAATTCCTATGGAATATCCTGTACTCCAAACGATCCTTTTCGCATGACACGCCGAGTCCATATCACCGTTCCGATATTGAACTCGGCGCGTCATGCAAAAATCACTCGTTTTTAGTTAACAGGCTATTCTCATAATACTTTGCGGATAGGGTCTTAATACTTCTAATAACATTTTATCTTTGAACAACTAACCGCATTGCCTTAATATTCTATGGTATCAAAACTTTCTGGACAATTGGATAGCTATGGAAGAATAATCCTATGGAAATTAATTTTGCGAATTGGTTGGCCTATGCTGGAATTATAGGAACAATACGTACAGTCACTAAAAGCGATGTAGCCGAAGGAATTACACATGCGGTCAAAGAGGTTGGTGTTACCTGCATAATAGATGGTGTATTTCAACAACTAGGTCTTGGACGGCTAGGTCTTTATGCTTATGTTGGATATAATATTATTACATCTTTAGCTTCACTAGAAGAAGTTTTCATTCGACAAAAAACGATGCAACTATCACGACGTATTACGCAAGCTGAAACAACATTTGCAATTAGTGTTGACCCACGATTAAATTTTATTGGACAATTTTTACTAGGAATTGAAAGTGATGAAGAGTCAATAGGAATAGAAAGAGATGAAGAACCAAGAAGATTAACAGTAAGTGAATTACGATTTAGAGAATTAACAGAGCAGATTCCACCGCCTGTAGAGGAAAAATCAGAGAATAAAACAACACTGCCTCCTGCTGCATAAGAAATGCTGATGGACATGATAGCCAAACATTAATACATCAGGTGTTTTTCTAAATTTTCTCTTTGTCTGGGGACAATTTTTTTTCACACTTTGTTATAATTTTGATGATTTTTTCCAATAAATACATTTCTCCACTTGGATTTGTATATGCAGCCCAGATTTCTGAAGAATTATCGTAAAAATGAAGTGGTATACAATCCCAATGACTCAAATGAGCGGTGGCTTCTTTAACACCAGTTCTATCCCAGCGGGCGCTGCTAACATGAATATCTCCTAACTTTGAATTTTTTTTATTAAAATCTAAAAGTTAACTTTGAATCTTACTAAAATCTAAAAGTTGCACAAAATAAGAGAACACTTTTTGCAGAAGGGCAATACGATTATTTTTAATCTTGGGATCTTCTGCAAGAATGAGTACTGTATCAAAAAGATGGGCCAGGGGCGCTTGCAGTTTTGCGATCTCATTAAAAGAGCGCGCATAGTTGCGGTCTGCAATCAATCCCTTCCACTGTTTTTCTAAATGATTGAGCGCGGCAAGAAGCTCTTTTTCGGCAGGTTCTTGCGCCAGTGCGGGGTCAAATGTTGCAGGGGCTGCCTTTTCCAGTTGTCCTTTAGCTCTTTTATATACTTCATACAGTTTTTGGAATTTGTCTGAGGATTTGCGGAATTCATGGAGAGCTTGGAGTTTGCAAAACTGCTCGTAAGGATCGGTGCAGTAGCCGGCCAGTGAAGCCTCAATCTCATCTTTTCTAAAGCCTTTTTCTTCAAAGACGCCTTTTGCACGGCTTGTGATGTAGCGCAAAACCTCTTCGACCACTTGTGCTTTCAATGCAGTATCTTTTTTCATCGATTCAAATCGCCCACTACAGCTATCTAAAAGTGCTTTCAAATCGACGCTTTTCTGATTTTCCAAAAGAATTTTAATAACCCCAATCGATTGGCGGCGCAGGGAAAAAGGATCAGAAGAAGAGGTTGGTTTGAGCCCGACACTAAAATAGCCCAGCAAATTATCAATTTTATCAGCAAGGCTCAGCACAATGCCGCACGGAGTTTTCGGCAGCTCTCCCGATTCAGAGGTGGGCCGCCAATGTTCTTCGATGGCTGCGGCCACTTCGGGGTCCTCTTTTTGCTCTAAGGCATAATATTTGCCAATAGTGCCCTGCAACTCAGGGAATTCTCCGACAAGCTCCGATGCCAGATCAGCTTTGCAGAGGATCGCAGCGCGTGCCAATTTTTTTTCACTGGCAAGCAGAAGAGCTTCATTGACCGTTTGCACTTGGAAGACAAGGCGCAATACTTTTTCAAACATGGTCCCCAAATCTTTTTGGAAGGTCATGTTTTTCAGTTTCTCATTAAAATCTTCTAAGGGGGTTTTTAAGTCTTGCTGGTAGAGAAAAACACCATCGGTCAACCGTGCTGAAAGCACTTTTTCATTGCCTGAACGGATGAGGGGATTGGGTTTATTATCTGCTGTGATAATGAACTGATTTTTTAATTTTCCTTGAGCGCCACCTAAGGGGAAATAGCGCTGATGTTGCACCATTTCGAGCATCAGTACTTCTTTGGGCGCTTTCAAAAAATCGGCGCTAAATGTGCCATAGGTCAATTGCGGCCACTCTGTCAAGAAAAGTACCTCTTGCAAAACTCTTTCTTGCATCAGCGCTTTTCCTTTGACTGTTTTTTCTAGTTTTGCCAGCTGGTCTAAAATGGACTGTTTTCTTTTTTCCACATCAGCCAGTACCTGATTCTTTTTCAATGAAGGAAGATAGTCGGCTGCTTTTTTAATGATGATTTTTTTATCAGAAAGTTGTGCATGGCCATATGTGATGCGTCCAGAGAAGAGGTTACCCAATTGGAAAGGCACCTCTTTTTCTCCATAAAGACAAAGAATCCAGTGAATAGGACGCGGGTAGCTGATGTCTAGGTTGCCCCAGCGCATTTTTTTGGGAAAATCAAGCGCGAGGATCAGTTTTGGCAACGCTTCAGAAAAGAGCTGATAAATGGAAATGCCTTTTTCTTTGTGTGTGCCGAAAAGATAGTCTTGGTCTTTGACTGTTTGAATCTCTAAGCCTTTGATTTTTCCTGTGCGGATTTTATCTAATGAGACAGTTCCTAATCCGAGAGATTTAATAAATCCTTGGCCTTGAGGAGTCAGATTTCCTTTGGTATCAAAAGCCATGGCCACTGCAGGTCCGCGCCGTTTTTCTTCTTTTTCAGGAGTGCCTTCGTTTAACCCTTTGACAACAATCGCCAGGCGCCGTGGAGTGCCAAACACAAAAACAGCATCATGATTCAACCCATGCTGCTTGAGAAGCTCTTTCATTTTATTTTCTAAACTTTGCATCCCTATGGGGACAAAAGCGGCGGGGAGCTGTTCTGAGCCGATTTCCAAAAGAAAATCTTGTTTACGATAAGGATCAAATGTTTTGGGCAAACTTTTGAGAACCGGTTTTTTTACAGTAGCTTTTTCTTTGTGCAGCAGAGGAAATCCAAGCGATTCTCGTACGGAAAGATATTCTACAGCGATGAGTCGCGCAAGGTCGCGGATACGAGCAATGTAACGAGCTCTTTCTGTTGTGGATATTGCTCCGCGGGCATCCAGCATATTAAAGGCATGCGACGCTTTAATCACAAAATCATAGGCCGGAAGCGGCAGATGTCTGCCAATGAGAGTTTTGGCCTCTTTTTCAAAATCTTCAAAGTGGGTGAGCCACATCTTCGTGGAGGCTTCGGTAAAATTATAGGCGCTCCATTCCACTTCATTGCGATGGATAATATCGTGCAGGGTATATTTTTCATTCCAATGCACATCAAATAGGTTTTTTACATTTTGCACGTACATGGCTAGCCTTTCTAAACCGTAAGTGAGCTCCACAGAGACAGGTTTGAGCGGAAGGCTGGCCACCATTTGGAAATAGGTAAACTGAGAAATTTCCATGCCATCAATCCAAACTTCCCAGCCAAGTCCATAAGCGCCGAGCGTCGGGCTTTCCCAATCGTCATGGACAAAACGCACATCATGCTGTTTCAGCTTGAGCCCGATCGCTTCCAAAGACTGCAGATAGAGCTGCTGAATATCAGGAGGAGAAGGTTTAATGACCACCTGAAATTGATGGAAAAGCTGGATGCGGTTGGGATTTTCTCCAAAGCGGCCATCTTTGGGGCGTCTAGAAGGTTCCACATAGGCTGTTTTGTAAGGTTCTGGTCCCAAGCAGCGCAAAAAAGTGGCAGGATTAAAGGTGCCAGCGCCTGTTTCAAGATCGTGTCCCTGATGGATGAGACAGCCCTTTTTTTCCCAAAAAGCGGTCAGACGTTGAATCAATTGTTGAAAAGTAATCATGCAAACTGAGTGTAGCTGGGGTTTTCTATTTCTTTCTAGTAAATAATTTTTTTAATTAATGGATTTAATTAGCACATTTCTTTATAATCGGAACAATAATTTATGGAAATCCAAGCTAGAACGGTCCTCTTTCCTGAGATAGTAGTGCCTGTTGTCACCCCAGTGCATCTTGTTTCTCTTGTTTTTAAACATCTTTCGGACGTGGTACATCGCATTTTAAAAAACATTGAAGAAGATACTCAAAATAATATTCAATGCCACCGTGAGGAGCGGCCTCTTCGTGAGATTCAAATAGAAGCTATTCTCTCTGAGCTTCATAAATTCATAGAAAGTATTCCACAGAAAAGTTATAAGTAAAATTCTAGACATTTAAGGTGTAATTTGAATCTCGCACTTTGTTTAACAGTCGGTCGGATTTTACTTAGTCCCGTTTTCCTCTGTGTTTATCTGTTTTATCAGGAAATGGGGATTAGTTTTGTCATGCTTCCTTTTGTTCTTCTTTCAGTGGTCATACTGGCAGAGCTGTCTGATCTTTTAGACGGGATTGCAGCACGACGCAAAAATGAGGTGACTGAACTAGGCAAAATTTTAGACCCAATGGCTGACAGTATTTTCAGACTCTCTTTCTTTTTTGCGCTGACGCAAGGGTTTGTGAAACTGCCTTTATGGCTTGTGCTATTTTTCTTTTATCGCGACTCTATAGTCAGCCTTTTACGAACGGTCTGCGCACTTCGGGGCATTGCGCTGGCCGCACGCATTAGCGGCAAAATTAAAGCTGCCGTTCAAGGCACAGCTGCGATTTTAGTACTCACGCTGATGGTTCCCTACGTCTTTGGAATGATCGATCTGCAGTTCTTCCGCAGTGTTTCCTTTTATCTTGTTCTAGCTGCTGCAGTCTACACAGTCTTCTCTGGCATAGAGTATGTAGTTGCCAACTATCAACACATCAAGGCCGCCTTCCAAACCGGCCGCAAAACTTCAGAAAAAGAATAAACTGCAAATTAAGAATAAAAAATTGTGCAAAAGCACAATTTTTTAGAATTTAAAGAAAAAGGCGCAATAGACAGTCGGGGCGCGCTCACGCACCCCTGCTGCCCCTTGGGCGATTCTAGCTGCGCCAAATCGATCCTCCGTCGTTGGTCCGTGCATAGAGGTACTTGCAAAAGTCCAGTTTGGGCTAAAACGCGCCCTTTTTCCACAGATTTTGATTCTACGCAAATCGCCTACACTCTCTGGTGTATGTCAATTTGCGTAGAATCAAAATCTGGGAACAAACCATCGCGTTTTATCTCCAAAGCGACTTTTGCAAGTACCTCATAGCACTGTCCCCACTCCTTCGGCTCAATTTTGCTTTGCCATAATCGCCGTCGGCTGCTCATGCGCTCACTCACTAAATCTGTCGATTTAGTTCATTTCGCGTCCATTCGCAGAACCAACTTGGGAGGTTCCAATTGGATCTGCAACGGAATGCGGTCCCGACATCAATTTTTCGCCTTTTTTCTTGATTTAAGTTCCAATGATTTCCAGAGTTCCTCTAAAGATTCGAATCGTTGTAGGCCTTCGCCTTTTTCACTTAAATTATATAAAAATATATTGAAAAATGATGTAGCAACTCTAAGTGGTTTTCATCGTTCTCATTTAAAAAGATTTTAATATTGAATATATAATTAATTTAATTATATAATTAGTGCTTTAATTAATAAGCCAAGGTGAAATAATGTCAAAATCAGTCACACCACCACTAACCGGATTATCTCATCCATTAAATACACCTGTTCTATCTGAAAAGTGGATGGCGAAAAATGCCAAATGGACTTTATTAAAAGACGCCCATTTTTTTTGCATTTCGATTTTTTTATCTCCGGAACATGTCGCCAATGCATCAGCGGTCTGCAAAGTATGGAAACAATCATTGGACAAGCCAACTGTTTGGAAAAAACAACACGAGATCCAGGGCTATGTGCCCATTCATCCTGTAGTTGAAAAGTGCTTACAAGGCAGCGATGGCAGCAGATTTTCATCTGACATTCTTACCATTATTGCCAATTATGACGATCCAAGAGTTTTAGCTTACAAAGCAGTGTTTGCAGCGCCCATACTAAATGCAATTACTACAAGAACTTATGAAACCCATTTTCGTGACACACGAGTGCTTAATCCTATCCCTCGCCCAGGTGTCATGCGCAGAGAAAATAATAAACCTAATCCTGATTGTCCGGGTAAAACAATCGGAGAAACGCATATCTGGACATACAGGCCGAGACTGCAAATTAATGGAATCGTGACAACGCTTACCATGAATATTTTAGAACAGCTCGTCCAAAACCCGCTTCAAGGCCATCGAACCAAATTTGAGTATGTTACACCTGCAATCAGTCAAGAGCAAAGAAATGCCTCTTTGGGAGAAGAAGGGTGGTATCTGATGCCTAACACAGTCTGTGAAAGAACTAGAAATTTACTCTATGATCAGCAAGTAGAAATAGTCAGATCAAAAGGATATGAGATCCCTTCTGGGCCGGATGTTATTTTAACTGCACTTGTATGGCATGTATTGAAAGGTGAATACCCTTTCGGTCGAGCCCCATTAACTTATACACGTACAACTAGTCTAACTGCAAATGGAAATTGGCACTGGGCTGTTGGGGCCTTCGGCCCGTCTGGTTTCCGCGTCTCCGACGACGTCTTCGGCCGCGACGCTTGCATCGGGCTGGCTGGCCTGCGGAAGTTCTCTTAAGGTCCTTGGAACTTGGACCATTGGCATTCGGCGTCGGAGCTTGATTTTGGTCTTTTGGAGCCGGCAGAGCCGGCTTGGATTTTTTGGTTTTTTTCAGATACAGGGCGCACCCAGTAGGCATTTTTAAGGGCTTGCGACAGCTTATGTTGATTAGCATGAGACAATATTCCCAAATAAGACTGTAGCCTTTGATCCATCGCGGGAGATGTTATTTTGCCTGTCAGATAATGTGCGTAACATTCTTTTAGGCGCTTTTTCATTCGCTGTTTTGTTCGTGTCCGGACTAATACATAATGCTGGAAAAGAATATAGCCCAAAAAATCTATGCCTAGGTCTAATTTTCTAATAATGATCTTTTTTGGATGAAGCGTTAAACGAAGATTGTTTTCAAGGAATTCTCGAATAGCAACAATCCTTACAGAAATAGTATACGAAATATGAGATTAAATTTTATAGACTTTAAGGTATTCGGCGGCGGGTTTGTTCCAGCTGAAATCGGTGTGCATGGCGTTGTGAATGAGAGAATGCCATTTATCTGAATTATAAGCATTGAAGGCACGGTCAAGTGCCCAGTCGACACCTTTAAAGTCTGGGTGATCGAAGGTGTACCCATTCCGCACCTCTTTTGGTTCTGCAGAAGTGTCTACATCGAAAATGGTATCCGCTAGGCCTCCCGTGCGCCGTACCAGGGGAATCGTGCCATAGCGCATCGCAATCATCTGCGTAAGGCCGCACGGTTCAAAAAGCGAGGGAATCACAATCATGTCTGCAGCGGCATAGAGCAAATGGGAAAAAGGTTCATTAAATTCAAAATAGAAGGCGGCATTGTTATTGTTTGCGAGCTGCTGTTTCAACGCTTGAAAACTATCTGCGATTTCTTTGATGTGTGTGGTGCCGAGAAGAACTACTTGAGCCCCTTTTTGCAACGCTTGAGTGAGCGCATACTTAATCAGCTCGGGTCCTTTTTGCGGCACAAGGCGCGTAATGGAAATGAGAAGCGGTTTTTTGCTGTCAGGCATTTTGATCTGCTTTTGGAGATGGACACGATTTGCCCGTTTGGCAGCGCAGATTTTTTTGATTGGATCTTTCATCGAATAGGGAGCTGTCAAAAAGGGATCTTTTTCTGGGTCCCAAAATTGCGCATCAATTCCATTGAGAATGCCTTTTAGTTTTTGCTCGTTTTCAAGGATCACATGATGCAATCCACAACCGCCTTCCTGTGTTTTGATCTCTTTTTCATAGGAAGGGGAGACAGTGGTCAGCGCGTCTGCATACTTGATCGCTCCTTTCATTAAGTTGATCACGCCAGGAAAAATCGGATCCTGCATCTCAAGAAAATAGCGCTGCTGTTTCAGCCCAATCTTGGTCAGATTGAAAATAGAACAGCGGCCCTGATAATCTAAATTGTGAATGGTGAACACCAGTTTTTTTGCTTGGATGCCTAGTTGTTTGTAAATCTCTTTGTAGAGTAGGGCCGCAAGCGCGGTAGGCCAATCATGCAAGTGGATCACATCAACCTGTTTTTTTACTTTTGCTAAATATTCAAGTGCCGCTTTGCAAAAGAAAATAAATCGGTCATTATCATCTTGAAAGCCATAAATGGCCTGTCTTGCAAAATAGCGGGCAGGATGTTCTGTACTTAAAAGTTTGATTTTTATGCCGTTGTACTCAGCAGAAAAAATCTGGCACAGATATTTTTGTCCATTTTCTTCCACTTCGAAAAAATCTGGGTCACTATTTAAATGTTTGAGTTGGATGTATTCGATGGTGGCATATTTGGGCAGCAGAATTTCGACTTCATGTCCTTTGGCTTTTAGGGCGGCTGCTAGTCCGCCCACTACATCTCCAAGTCCGCCCACTTTTGCAAAAGGGGACATCTCTGTGCAGATGTGGAGGATATGCATCGGTTTATTCCTTTAATGTAATAATATTTTTATGTAAGATAAAGTAAATGAAAGAGTTTCCCACGGTTATTTCTTTTTTTACTAAAGATACTCCCTATGAAAAAGAGATTCTTCGTCTTGTGGAATCGTGCAAAAATTTTGGTGTTACTTCCCAAGTAGAAGGCGTGGGCTCTTTTGGTTCTTGGGAGCTCAATTGCGCCTTTAAGCCCTTTTTTATTTTAAAAAAATTGGAAGAGCTTAAAAAACCGCTCCTTTGGATCGATGCAGATGGAGCCTTTGTGAATTTTCCTCGTTGGGAAAAAGCGTTTGAAGGCGACTTTTCGGTCCGGATCCATGAAAACCTTGTCAAGGAACACCCTTCTAAAGTGATCTCTTCGACCATTTTTGTGCGGCCCACATCGGCAGCTAGGCAGCTGGTCCGTCTTTGGGCAATGGAGTGTCAAAAACAACTTTTAGATGCAGGACGGACCGGGGAATTTTGGGACCAGGTGGCTCTGCGCGATGCACTATTTTCTAAAGGGCATCAAGCGGTGGTCCATCCGCTTCCATTGGCCTATGCAAAAATTTTTGACCATCCCTATGATCTTCATGAAGTGGCCAACCCGATTATTGAACACTACCAAGCCTCACGGAAATTTAAAAATTTAGTTTAATTTTTAAATTAACCCCGATCTTGATTGCATTTTAATCTTTTGAAGGTTAGCATCTTTTCTTTTATTGGATTGGGGTGTCGCCAAGTGGTAAGGCAGCGGTTTTTGGTACCGCCATTCGGAGGTTCGAATCCTTCCACCCCAAAGTTAGGTACTCCTAATGCCGCGTGAGCAGTCGTTTGTTTTATTTGCTGGAAGTTCACATCCTGAGTTAGCCAGGCAAATAGCGGACTCTTTGGGCGTAAAATTAGGAAATATCGCGATTAATACATTTCCAGATAGCGAGATAGGCATTCAAATTTTAGAGAATGTCCGAGGTCGTGACGTTTTTGTTCT
>CAZMTP010000016.1:0-28805 GCA_964569185.1 uncultured bacterium | reverse complement strand
TACACGCAGCCATCGATGGCAAAGTGATTTTAAATGGAGTGGACCTAGAAATTAAGTCCGGCCAAATCCATGCCATTATGGGTCCCAATGGAGCAGGAAAATCGACACTGGCGCGCGTTTTAGCGGGCGATCCTGCTTTTGAAGTGCTTTCGGGTAAGGTGCTGTTTGAAGGACAGAATATTTTAGAATTGGATCCTGAAGAGCGCAGCACATTGGGCCTTTTTATGAGCTTCCAATATCCGGTAGAAATTCCCGGGATCAGCAACTTTCAGTTTCTCCATGCAATCGACACCAGCCATCGCAAATCAAAACAGCTCCCTCCGCTTGCAGAAAATGAGTTCCGAAAAAAGCTGGAAGAGAAATTAAAGCTTCTAGAAATGCGCCCTGAATTTGTAGAACGCAATTTAAATGAAGGGTTTTCAGGAGGAGAGAAAAAGCGCAATGAGATTTTGCAAATGGCGATCATCGAAGCAAAAATGGCCATTTTAGATGAGACTGATTCAGGGCTGGACATTGATGCAATGCGCATTGTAGCATGCGGTGTCAAACGGCTTTTTCAACCCGAGCATGGTCTTCTTCTCATCACCCATTATCAACGGCTTTTAGACTATATCCGTCCCCATTTTGTCCATGTGATGCTTGAAGGGAAAATTAAAAAAACAGGCGGGTTTGATCTAGCGCAAAAACTTGAGAAAGAAGGCTACGATTGGCTTACAGCAGGCAGGATATAACATGTTAGCACCGTCCACAAAAGAGAGCTTTCTTTTGCAGCTGGAGCGCCATTTCGAAGAGTCCCTTCCCCATTTTCCTTCGCTCTCTAAACCGGTGCGTCAAAAAGCGTGGGACCGTTTCTTACAATTAGGCTTGCCTCAAAAAAAGCAGGAAGCATTCCAATATTTTCCTCTAGCGCAGTTTTATGAAGAGAGCTTTAAAAAATCGTCTCATGGCTCAGTGACACCTGGAGATTTTTCTTCAGAGTGTAAAGGATCACTGCTCGTTTTTGTTAACGGGGAATTTTCAAAAGAGCTGTCCGATACGCGTGCTCTGCCTAAACAGATTGTGATTCTTCCTCTTGCCGATGCTTATCAAACCTATGGCAGTTTTCTACATGCGCGGCTGGAGAAAAGTTTAAAACAGGAAATGAACCCTTTTGCGTGCCTTAATCTTGCATTTGAGACCAAAGGACTTTTCTTATTTGTTCCTCCTAAAATCCAACTGACCACCCCGATCCATTGCATCCATCTGATTTCTACAGAGGAACAAGAGTTTGTTTCTCCGCGCATCCAGCTCTTTCTTGGTCATGAATCTGAAGTGCACTGGATTTCCACGACGCAGAGCCTTAATGGCTCGAGCTGTTTTTCTAATAGCGTGATTGATTGCGCTTTAGAGGAAAAAAGTTGCCTAAATTTCACAAGTATTACTACTTTGCAAGATCAAACATGGCATTTTGATTCTTTACGGGCCACTCTCAAAAAACAGAGTCAGCTGCAAACAGTCCATTTCAATCAAGGGGGAAGAGCTTTAAGGCAAGATTTCTCCATTCAATTGCAAGGAGAGGAAGCAGAAGCAAAATTGCGCGGACTCTCCTTACTCAAAGAGCAGAGACAGACCCATACGCATGTGCTGATGAAACATGAGGCGCCGCACACACACTCCTCACAATTATTTAAAAACATTTTAGAGAATTCTGCCCGCTCTAGTTTTGAAGGGAAGATTTTTGTCTGCCAAGAGGCACAAAAAACAGAAGCTTACCAATCCAACCATAATCTTCTTTTAGGTGCGCATGCGCTTGCTTATAGCAAACCTAATTTAGAAATATTTGCTGATGATGTGAAAGCATCACACGGCGCGACGATCTCAAAGTTAAAAGAGAACCAGCTTTTTTATTTAAAAACGCGTGGGCTCTCCTCGGAGATATCAAAAAAACTTCTTATTTTTGCTTTTGGACAAGAAATTATTCAAGAAGTTGTGTATCCTAGTTTTACACAACAGTTGCAAGAGCAAACCGAGGCTTTTATAAGATGAAACCTTTTAGCAGTCAAAATGTACGCAAAGAATTTCCTATTTTTAGTAAAAAACCGTGGATCTATTTCGATTCTGCAGCCACTACGCATAAACCTGCGTGTGTGATTGATGCAATGAGCCATTTTTATGGGCAAGAGTATGCGACAGTGCATCGTTCGATCTATGAACTGGCTTCCAAGGCTACTGCGCGCTACAACGCGGTGCGGACCAGAATGCAGAAATTTCTTAATGCGAAAACTGCAGATGAGATTGTATTTACGCGTGGAACCACAGATGCGCTCAATCTTGTTGCGGCCACCTTTGGCAAAGCCCATTTACAAGAAGGAGATGAAATCCTCATTTCTGAAATGGAGCACCATTCTAATATTGTGCCCTGGCAGATGCTATGCAAAGAAAAAAAGCTCCATCTGAAAGTGGCCCCTATCAATGAAAAAGCAGAGATTATTGTAGGCGACTACAAAAAATTACTTTCTTCGCGCACCAAACTCGTGAGCATCGCCCATATTGCCAATTCTACAGGGACGATCAATCCTATCGGCGAGCTCATCGAGTTGGCGCACCAAAAAGGAGCAAAAGTAATTATCGATGGGGCACAAGCTGTTTCTCATATAGAAGTGGATGTGCAGCGGCTCGATGCAGATTTTTATGCCTTTTCTGGGCACAAAGCATTTGGTCCCACCGGTGTCGGTGTTTTGTATGGCAAATATGATTTATTGGAATCACTTCCACCTTATCAAGGAGGCAGTGATATGATCGAAGAGGTCTCTTTTGAAGAGACCACCTATCAGCGCTCTCCACTAAAGTTTGAAGCAGGCACTCCGATGATTGCTCAGGTGATGGGCCTCGGAGAAGCCATTGCATTTATTGAAAGGTTAGGGCGCGCGGAGATTATGGCATGGGAAAATCAGCTGCTTCAACATGCCACGCAGCAGCTGCTTAAAATCCCAAAACTGCGCATCATTGGTACTGCCCAAGAAAAAGCGGCCATCATTAGCTTTGTGATCGATGGCGTTCACCCTTTAGATCTGGGCACCTTGCTGGATTTACATGGGATTGCGGTCCGTACAGGGCATCTTTGTGCACATCCTGTCATGAAACGGTTTAAAGTTCCGGGCACTGTGCGTATCTCTTTTGCCCCTTATAATTCTCTCGAAGAAATCGATCACTTTATAGACAAGCTCAAAAGAATTCTACCAAGAATCACATAAAATCATTCTATTATTCGGAAAACAGGATAAGCAGGATCGCCTACGGCGGCAAGATATATAGGATAGCTCAATTTATCCTGTTAATCCTGCCGCTTTAGCGATCCTCACCATCCTGTTTATTTTTCGGAAAACAGGACAAGCAGAATCGCCTACGGCGGCAAGATATGTAGGATAGCTCAATTTATCCTGTTTTGACACTAATTAGAAGTCAAAGCGGACTTCAGCAGAAATCCCTTGGAGGCTTAAGTCGCCCTGATTAGCTACTGTCACCCCAGGGGATGTTCTTCCTACAAATTTCAAGAACTGATTTTGGCCGAAGAACATATGGTGCTCCCAACCCACTTGGAATCCTAAGTGGTAGCGTTCATCACAAAACATATAGTCATAGCGGAGGCCGGCAATGAAATCAGTGATAAACCGCTCTACGTGATAGAAACTGTTAGCAGTAAACAATGGGTTGACTACAGCGCTAGTTGAGAGAACATCGTTTTCAGTGTGATTGATTTTGAAGTAACCATAGAGTAGCGAAGCAGAAGCATCTCCAAAGACGCTCCAGCCGCAACCGATTCCCCATTGTGATTCCAAACCAAATCTAAGACCAATGCCCCAGAAATTATTTTTCATATTGACAAACGCATTCACGACTCTGGGAGCTGCATCTGCTTGGAAACCGAGGTACGAGATGTTATCTTTTTGACGGATCCAAGCGGTAGTGAGTCCGCCATGTGGTTTCAGCACGAGCCATTTACTTACAAAAAATTCACGTGCCGCTTCTAAGTTCAATGCATTATAGCGCAATTTCCATGCAGAACTAGCACCACTGGTAAGTAAGCCTTGGCCAAAAGAAGCAGGGCCGAAACCAGTGACACCAGTGGCTTCACTGATGAATTCAGGAGCTAAAAATTGTCCTGTTCCTGGGCTGATGCTACGATGTGCATGTGAGCGGTACCAAGTCCATGTAGCATACACTTCCCAACCATCGTGTGGAAGGTTAGCACCAAGAGCTAGACGAAATCCCCAATCCCAATCAAACTCCAGGCTTTTTAGTTTTGTGTTGCCCGAAAGAAAATTGCCTGTAATAGAAGTTTGAGTGCTATCTTTAGTTCTCACCGCAAACTCCATACCGTTTTCTTGTGCTTTTAAAAGCAGCGGATCGATCGAGAGATATCCGCCCCAGTCACACTTTTGAGTGGGCCGTGCAGAGGGGTTGACCATGCAGGGGCTTCTGCGCGCTTCAAGTGAGCTGACGCGACTTTCTAAGTTGCGGAGTTGTGCATCATTTGCCTGTACATCAAATTGGCAGACAATGGCTATTAGTGAAAAAAGAGTGGCTAATTTTTGATTAAAATTCATGGACATCACCTAGTGGTTGCAAAGTAAATTGAAAGTACTTTCTAAGATAGCCGGACTGAATTATTTTTAACAAGCAAGAACTGTCAGAAATCGAAGCGGACATCGATGGAAAATCCTTGGAGTGTTAAGTCTCCTTGATTTGTAAAGAAATTGCCTTGAGCATTAAAATCTGTGAAGCGAATAAATTGATTTTGTCCGAAGAACATATGATGTTCCCAGCCAGCAGCAACACCGATATGATATCTTTCTTCGCAAAACATGTAATCATAGCGTAGACCGATTAAGAAATCTGTGATGATGCGTCCTAAGTGAAAGAAATCTCTTAATATGAAGTTATGGGTTACTGTGCCATCTGCGAAAACAGCCGCTTCCGCATGATTTGTATTGAAAAAACCGTAGAGCATCGAAGCTGAGTAGTTGGCAATCAGGCTCCATCCGCAACCGATTCCCCACTGCGTGTCTATTCCCGCTTTAACACCCAATCCCCAATAGTTGCATTTCATGTTCACATTTCCTTGAGGAAAAGCAGTTTCTCCAAGTCCTGTATATTTAATATGATCTGATTGACGGACCCAAGCGGTTCTAAAACCGGCATGTGGTTTCACAGTGAGCCATTTACTTACAAAAAATTGGCGGCCCATCTCTAGATCAAGTTCATTGAGATGCAATGTCCAATGGCTGCTGGATGTTCCGAATATATGTACGATTCCAAACCCATGGTTTACGTTTCCTGGATGGGCAAAAACAGGCAATAAAAATTGATCTGTGCCAGGAGTGATGTGTCGGGTGGCATCGGTCCTAAAATAGATCCAGTTAAGGTAAACATCCCACGCATCATGCGCTAAGTTAGCGCCGAGTCCCAAGCGGAAACCCCAATCCCAGTTAAAATTCAGACTTTTAGCTCTGCTATTTCCAGAAATGATCGGAGAACTTCCGCGAATGTTTGTTCTAACGACATACTCGAGGCCATTTTCTTCTGGTTTCAATAGGAGGGGATCAATAGTTAGATAGCCGCCCCAGTCACATTTTTGTGTGGGCCGTGCAGGAGGATTGACTAAAGCGCAGCTATTTCTTGTGGCTTCAAGCGTTTCCATGCGATGATCTAAATTGCGCAGTTGCGCCTCATCGGCATCTAATGAGCCTATGACTAAAAAGGAGAGAATGCATGCATGAATCTGTTTCATCATTATGTACAGTCTAGTTCTAATGGTTTTTTAAATTCTACATTTTCATCGATTGCAGCACCTTTTCCAGATCTTGCAACCAGAGAATGGATTGATTACCCATCTGTTTAAGAATAAAAAACCAACCGGCCCAGAGCAGACCAAGGCCTAAAAGAGATTTCAGCGACATGCCCAAGAACACAATTTGCACTTGAGGCGCTAATCGGTTTGCGATGCCTAAAAACATCTCTGCCATCAAGATGGCCACAATAGACGGGGCTGCCAATTGCACAGAGACAGCAAGAAAACGGGTGAGCAGTCCAAAAATCAGCTTCCAAAAAGGTTGGGAAGAAGTGAAAAAGTAGGAATGCAGCACATGATCGATAGGAATCATATTGTAGGATTGAAAGATCGCATCAAAAAAAAGGAAAGGGCCTCCAAGCTGAAAGAAAAGCACCACCATCACATAGTTCAGTAAAATTCCAATGGGAGAAGTTTGTGTTTGCATAAAAGGGTCGGTCACCTGAAGCGCGGAAGAACCGCGCAAAAAATCGATGAATACGCCCGAAGATTGTGCGATGTAAAAAGGAATGGTAGAAAGCACGCCTAATATCAATCCCACAAAAAGTTCTTTGACTGAGAGAAAAAGAAAGGAGATGTCAAAGGTCAGTGGTACTGTTGTGGTCTGGGCCATATGAGGCAAAAAAATTAGTACTAAGGCGAGCGCCATTCCCATTTTGACGCCGCCGGGTAATTTTGAGCCTAAAAAAGGGGATAAGGAGACAATCGGCGCCATGCGCATCAGTCCTAAGAAGAACACCGTGAAAAGACTCATTGGGGAGCTTTTCTCGAGTAAATGGACATAAGTATCAGTCATTGCTGCCTAATAGGACCATTTAGGAAAATTAGTAAAAATATTAGTGGCAAAGGAAACAATCTGGCCCCCTAACCAACCGCCCATGAAAAGTAGAGTCAAGATCACAGCAAACAATTTCACCATAAAGGAAAGTGTTTGTTCTTGAATTTGCGTGGCCGCTTGGAACACCGCCACTAGCAGTCCCAGAATAGTGCTAATCAGAATTGGGGGGCCTGACAAAATGAGGATGAGGAGCAGGGCATGGTAAGAGAGCTGATAAACTTCATTATTATACATAATTTATGTTCTAAATGAGAGCACCAAACCTTGAATGATCAGTGTCCATCCATCTACCATTACCAAAAGCAGCAATTTTAAAGGCAGCGCAATTGTGAGTGGAGATAACATCATCATGCCCATGGCGAGCAAAATATTAGAGGTCACAAGGTCGATCACAAAGAAGGGAAGATAAATCAGTACCCCAATTTCGAAGGCAGATTTTAGCTGCGAGGTGATAAATGCCGGCACTAACACAATAAAATCGTTGGGTTTCAAAGAAGTTTTATATTCTTCAGGGAAAGTCCTATAGGCCAGCTGATAGAAGCTAGTGATATGTTTCCCTACCGTATTTTTTTGTAAAAAATCGCGCAAGGGTTCTTTGGCTTTGTCCATCACTTCTGCAAGATAAATCGCTGTGGGCCCAGAAATAAGAGTGGGAGGGGCATTTTTTTGGATGTAATCGCCCGCCAAGTTATACATCGCAAGCGCAGTGGGAAACATCACATACACTGTGAGCAAAAGAGCGATGCCATTCAATACCTGGTTAGGCGGGGATTGCTGGACGCCAAGCGCATTTCTTAATAGGGACAAAACCACCACTATTTTCACATAGGAGGTGAGAAGCATGATTGCAAAAGGCAGCAAGGCGAGTGCAGCGAGCACTGCAAGCTGACTAATGAGCGTAGGTGACGGGTTCTCAGGTACAGGCGTTCCGCCAAATGGGAGCGCTTCATTTTGTGAAAACAGACAAACAGAAAGACAAACAAAAAGTAGTAGAAGTAAAACAAAATGGTTTCTTTTGCCCATGACTTTCACATTCTAGATCTCATTGAATTTATAAGAAAGAAAAAAGGCGCGAACAGACAGTCGGGGCATACTTCGTTGCCCACTGCTTCAGCTAATCAAAGAGCCCCCGGCTCTTTGACTAGTCTTCCGCAGCCCCTTTTCCGAGCAAGCTTACGGGCACGATTTTATTTGGGAGTGAGGTACTTTTCGAAGGCTTTTTCGAGGGCGGCCCACTGGTTTTCGATGGTGGCATTGATCATGCCAGATTCCGTTTGGATAATGCACCCGCCTGGGGCAATACCCGATTTCTCTTGGATTGAAATCGTATCTGTCTGTTTAAGAATTTCCATGATTTTGGGTTTTTCCGATTCTAAAATCTCTTTGTCCTGCTTATTAACAAAAATAGTGATCTTATGGCTTTGTGTTGCAGGCGCTAATGCTTGCATCACAATATCCACAATCGTCTCAGGGAAAATTGTCAATTCTTTCCCCACAATTTTTTTGGCCGCTTTCAAAGCAATTGGAAGAACCATCCGCTGTAGTTGATGACGTAATTGCTTCAGCTCCTGGTCCATTTTCACAATTTGCTCGGTGAACTGCACTAGCCCTTCTTCCATCCCTTGCTTTTTCGCCTTCTTTTTCAATGTGGCGCACTCTTTTTTTGTTTTTTCATGTAAGGCCTTGGCATCGGCTTTCGCTTTTTCAATGATCTCATACGCTTCTAGCATCTGACTATAGCTTTCTGCAGGAATGACTTTTTCTTCTGTTGCAGGATGTACGTCACCTTGAAATATAAGCGAAAAAAATTTCATGAACCTATCCTAATAAAATGAAACTTTGATTTTTGGTAAGATTTTTTCATAGCTTTTAGAACTGCTTTGCAGCACATACTTAAATTAAGTAGAGCAAGAAGCAGTTCTAAAAGATATGGAAAAAGATTCAAAAAGCATGTTTTCCATTTTATTAGGATAGGTTCATTACTATGCCCTAACTTTTTTTAATAAAAGAAAGAATCTTCACGGTCTGATTTATCAGATGCTGTTTTGCTTTTGCAAGTTCTATTTTTGTGCAGGCTTTCAAAAGCTCTTGCCCCATACTAATATCAAAATGGTGCGCCACAAGCCAGATAAGCGTTGGCTGCTCATCATACAAAGCCTTTCCCAGGCGTTGCAGACCACGCTGCTGGATGAGAAGTTTTAACGATTCCCGCCTGCCGTCCCAATTCTGGATTTGGAGCCGCTTGAGGACAACCGGTTCTTTTTGAGGAAGTAGCGCTTGAAGATATTCTTTTTCATTTTTTGTCAGCGTGCTAAACACCCGTTTTAATTTGGCCGTTTCAATAATTTGACGCATTTCAAAAGCAAGATCATGGAGTCCCAAATAGCGGACCAATGTTTCTAACTCTTCTTGATTTAGCTCCAGAAGTGCATTCAGCGGAGAAGGAGGAAGAAAATTTAAAGGGAGAAGCGGTTCATTTTGAGAGAGTTTCTGAATTAAAATTTCTTGAATGTAGGTTTCACCTGCTTCAGTTAACGGCGGAAAATGGTCTGAAAAAAGAAGAATATTTTTAAGTCCTTCGGCCTGCTGCGGGTTTAAGGCGGAAAGAAAAAGACGGATATCATTTTCTGGAAGTGTTCTAAGATGTGGAGCAAACCAAGAAAAATGGACTTTATCCAGAGTTTTTTTTAATGAGAGAAAACTCTTTTTAAAATCGGCAGATATAGTAGGAAGCTGTTCGATCAGCAGCTGATCTTTTTCTGGCAGAAATCGGAACAACACAGCCCTTTCATTAGGCTGGCATTTTTCCAAAAACGCTCTGCACACAAAGGCGGAGGAAGGAGTCATTATTCTTCATTTTCCTCTTTCTGAAATGGGGCAGGATGCAAGAGGTTTCTAAACCCTTTCTTACGCAAAAGGGGATAAAATTTCCAAATAAGCCATGCAATTAAAAGGCCAAAGATGATCGTTGCAAAAATAAGGACAAAGAAAAGCATGCGGAAACGGCCTGCAGAAGCGCGGTTTAATACAATGGACCAGATGCTCACATATTCTTTTTCTTTAGGCATCATCTCTTCGGCTTGCTGCGGAACCGTCACCTCAGCAAAACGGGCACGGTCTGAAATCACAGTCACATCATTTAAATCAAGACCGGTGATGCTACTGGCAACGAGCCGTTTGATTTTGGTCACAAGATGGCTATTAGGATCATCCAAAATACCTTGATGTTTCACATAGACAGAGGCTGTGATTTTTGAGGGAGGAGCCGCTCCGGGCACTCCAGGAATGACCGTTGCTTCTGGAGGGAATGACAGCTCCACATCAGCATCAATCACGCCGTCAATTTTGCGGATGGTTCCAGCAATCTGCTGCGCTAAGCCTACTTGATAACGAATCGTCTCTTCACGATCGGAGGAAACCAGGCCGCTTTTTGCAAAAATATCTAAAAGGCTCACCCCTTTTTTACGCGGCAGTCCGTTTTGCGTTAAAAAAGCCATCGCTTCGACCACTTGCCGCTCATCTACTGAAATACTCCAGAGCATGGCCGAGGCCTCAGCGCCGCCGCCCATTCCACCAGTAGAAGGAGATTCAATTTTAATCGCGTTGATCCCTTTGCTGGCCAAAAAGACCACAATCTCATTGGCTTCGCGCTCGGGCACGTCATTGACAATATTGGTGTGCCGTTCGCAGCCAGCAAGGAAAAGAAGACAGGATATCAGGATGAAAAATCTTACAAGCACTTTTGGGTTCATAGAAAAATCAAGAATCGTTGCTCTCCACTTCCCAGCATGCAAGAGAGCAGAATTTGTTTCAATCCTCTTTTTTCTTGTAAATCCACGGTGGCCCATCTCCAAAATTTCTAAAAAGATAATCTTTGGTCCCTTGCAACACAGCTTGATAGCGGCGGACCTGTTCTTTTCTTTTTTTAATTGCATCTTTTGATTTAAAAATAGTTAAAAATAAAATCTGAAGATTTTTTATTATCTTCAATTTGTAAGTTTTTAAGACATTAAAGAAAACAGAAATAAAGAAACTAAGTTGGTCTTTTTTAGAAAGGTTGCGTTCTACCCAGAGTAGGCGATTTCTCCAGATAAAATAGGAGGTGTGCACTTTACCGCCCGTAAAGGAGCTAGACACTTTATGCCAGACTTTTGCTTGGGGGCAGGTCATGATCTTAAAGCCTGCGCGGCGGGCTCGAAAACAGAGATCGGCGTCTTCCCAGTAGAGGAAAAATTTCGGTTCAAATAGCCCTACAGTCTGCACTAGTTCTTTGCGGACCATAAAGCCGGCGCCGCACACATAATCCAGTTCTTGCATCGATTCCCAAGAGCAGCCATCGTCGATTTTTCCTTGCGCAATCAGATCAAAAGAAAAAGTAGTGCGATTCCAAATGCCGCCTAAGTGATCAAAAGTATTTCTTTCATTGTAAAGATAGATTTTGGCTCCCAAAATCCCTGCTTGCGGCTCTTTTTCAAATCCTAGTAGAAAATGGGTGAGAATTTCAGGATCGACAATGGTGTCATTATTCAGAATAAAGACAAAATCAGAGCCATATTCTATTGCATAGCGCATGCCTACATTATTGCCCTCTGCATATCCCAGATTTTTCCCTGTCTCAATAAGCTTTATTTTGGGAAATGCGCTTCGAATGGTAGCAACAGAATCGTCTGAGGAACCATTGTCTACGACGATTGTTTCAAAATTGGAGTAGATGATATTTTGTACCGAATTCAGACACTCTAAACTGTCTTTTTTTCCATTCCAATTCAAAATAATGATCGCTACTTTAGGAGACATGCAATAACTCCAATGCTTTTTGGTACACTTCATCGACCCCAATCTGAAGTAGGCAGAACGGTTCACTACACTTTTTCATCAGACAAGGGGAGCAGGTCTTTTTTTTCTGGATCACAATAGCAGGCTGGGCCTGATGGGGCCCGCAAAGACGCGGATCTGTCGGGCCAAAAAGCGCAATTGTAGGAGTCTTCATGGCAAATGCAAGATGCATCGGCCCGGTGTCATTGGTAATAAAAAGCGCCATTTTTTTCTGCAGCGCTGCCAGAGTAGTTAAAGGAAGCTGTCCAGAGATCGCAATTGCATCGGGGATTTGCTTAGCAATAAGAGTAACCAGTGCAGATTCTTCCTGACTTCCTGTCACAAAGAGAGTGCAGGGGATTTTTTTTCTTAATTTTAATCCCAGCTCAATAAAGGAGCGCGGCTGCCACTGTTTAAAAAGATTTTGAGCCCCAGGATGGAGCCCAATTAAAAGAGTCGAGGCAGAAACTTGGTGCGTTTTTAAAAATTGTTCTAATTCTTCTTCTTGAGCAGGAAAAAAATCCAATTGTTGCTGCTTGGAGCAGGCGTTCACTTCCTTGACCATTTCCATCCGCCTTTCGATCTCATGTTTGGGCTTGTTGCCCAAGGCGTGTGTCAAAATAGAATCTAATCCCTTATTCAGCCCTTTGGTTCCAATGATCTTGGGAGCACCCAAAAGAGCACAAAAAGGCAAGATGAGCCGTTGAGACGTATGAAAAATAAAAATCACGTCGTACTGTTTCTTTTGCAAAGCAAAAAAAAGCTTTACTAAAGAATAAAATAGCGGATCGGCAATCGTAAACAGTGTGTTAATATGAGGATTATTTTTTAAAACTTGTTCCCCCAGAGGGCTTGTGAGCAGGTCTATAGTAGAGTGAGGGTAGGCAGCTCTGAGTGCGCGGATGGCAGGCGTGGCCCACAATGTGTCTCCAAGACCAGTTGTTGATACAATAAGAAATGTTTGCGGCAGCAGGCCACTTTCTTTTCGTTTTGGTCTAAAAAACAGGAAAAGTCTGATGAGGAAATTTTTCATCAGAATAAAAATAGCAGATCACTAGATTATCGTGAAACAACGGCCTGCTAATAAGAGAGGAGCTTCATTGAGCAATTTTTCAATCTCTTTAATGGCTTCTGGTTTGTTAGATTTGTCTCCAAGGGCCGCTGCTAAAGGAAATAGTGCATGGTCAGGATTTTCTAGATCGGCTTTATATTCTAATAATAATCTTACTAAGCTCGGGTTGCGATGTTGACATGCCAAATAAAGAGGTGACCCCCAAGTGTGGTCCGGGGTATTAGGGTTGGCTCCATAGCGTAATAAAAGTTCTATAAATTTTCTGTTTTTTGGTTGATTCATCACAGCCATGTATAGGACATTATTCAAAGAAAATTTATTTATTAATTTATTTCTTCTCCCCAGTATCTCTTGAGTCCAAGAAAGATAAGCTCTTTCATTTCTTCTTTTTTGTTGAGGAGAGATCATCCTGCTGTTTTTACCTACACAACCAAAATATACACGCTCTAATAACTCTTCTAGTATTCTCGATTTAAGAAAATCAAGTCGAGAATCGAAATGATCCATCACCTCAAAAATCTTTTGCCAATCGAATTCATATGGATCAATCCACACGGAAATTAGCTTGAGATTAATGCCCCAGTTAATAGGAGAAAATTGTTCATATTCTAAGGCAAGGGTTTCATAATCTTTAAATAACTCTGCTAAATTTTTTGTTTTATCTATTAAACTAAATTGATGTTCGCATTCTTTTGTCCGTGCTTTTTTTCTGATAGCAGAAGAAATAAAAGAAGGCGTTAATTGTTCTATGAGCAGACCGCCACTGAGTAGAACTCCTGTCTTTATGCCCGCTTTATATGCTATATTGAATAAGAGTTTGCTTGTTGTCCATGAGTTACGGAGCATTAAAGGTAGTTTACTATAGCGAGTAGAAGGTTCCCGTTTTGCCCTGCAAACAAAAAGATTCCAATCTGCATAATTTTTTCTCAGGTAATCAACCAATACAGATTTAAAATAACCACGGGCAGTCTGTTCAATTTTCCACACTAGAGGTCCAAATCCAGCATCCATGATAATGCCTTGCCGTAGGTGGGCATAGAACATATGTCCTTCTGTAATTAATTGACCTGGTTTATGCAAACAAAATAAATAGTGTGAATTCTGATCTGTCTCTCCATCAGGATCTTTAAATAAATAAGAAATAAATCGTGATCTTGATGCGGGTTCTACATAATTGCCAAACCCAGGGCCCGGAAGAATAGATTGGATGCCTACGTCTGCTTCTTCTCTTATAAATCTTTGAAAAGCAACTGTGATTATTGTAATGATCGCATCTTTGCTGCCTCTTTTTACGCTTTTGGGATCAACGCCTCTAGGGAGTATATGCATAACCGCTCTTGGAAGTTGCAATTCCAAATGAGTCACTTCTAACGGCACTTTTGGAGGTGGGACAGGAAGAGGTCCAAGGGGATTTTGTTCTAGTAATCGATAGCCCCAAATAGCATATCCCGCGCAAACCCCAGTGGCATTGATGCCTGCGCCCTGTTTTTGTGTGGCTAAAAAGCCCCCCATAAATCGGTCTGCTTTTTTCAGAGACTGCTCTTTTGCAGCTTCTAAGGAGACTTGGGCAGCGATAAGGGTTTGGGTAGATTGAGGTAAATTACAATTATTTATCATACATGTAAAATTATAACTGATTAATATGTAATTTTCAATTTTAATATCTATTTTTATCTTATTTAAACAGAGTTATTTAATCTATAAAAGTAATAAATATTATTTTAAATGGATAGCACGATTTTTCCGATAAGTGCGCCCTTTTCCATCATCTCATGGGCAAGGCGGATCTCTTTCCAGGGAAGGACTTTATGGATAACGGGCCGCAGCAGCTTTTTTTCAAATCGGGAGAGGGCAAAGTGGGAAAATTCTTGCACCAGCTTCGCCTTGTACTGCAAAGGTCTATGGCGCAGCGTGGTCCCGGTCACTGTGGCCCATTGGTGCATCAGTTTGGAAAGATCAAATTGGGGAATTTTAGCGCCGCCAAGTGTGGCTAGCTGTACGATCGCTCCGCCTTGAGCCAGGACTGTAAAGTTCTGGTCCCAATAGCTAGCGCCTATAAAATCTAAAATCAGATCGACGCCATGCTGCTCTGTTAACTCCAGCACTTTGGGAGCAAAGGGGCCGGCGCGGTAATTAAGCGCGGCTGTTGCCCCCCAAGAAAGGCAGGCCTCTACTTTATCTAGAGAACCGCAGGTAGCAATCGCTTTTCCTTGGGCTTCTTTACATAATTGTATGGCTGCAGAGCCCACACCACCCGCTCCGGCATGAATCAAGACCCATTGCAGCGGTTGGAGTTCGCCGATCAAAAAAAGGGCCTGAAATGCGGTCAAAAATACTTCTGGAATGGCTGCGGCCTCTTCAAAAGAAAGCGTGTCCGGGATTGGCATGGTAAGCGCTTCTTCTGCAACAGAGTATTCTGCATAAGCGCCGCCATCTAAAAGAGACATGACACGGTCCCCTTTTTTAAAACGGCTTGTGTGCGGTCCTATCTGTTCTACAGTGCCTGCAATGTCTACACCGAGAAGCGGGGAGGCGTGAGACGGCGGCGGATAGTGGCCTTGGCGTTGGAAAAGATCCATGTGATTTAAACTGAAAGCATGGTTTTTCACTAAAATCTGTCCAGGGCCTGGTTTGGGAGTATCGACCTCTCCAAACGTCAGCTGTTCGGGGCCTCCTGGTTTTTTTACGATGATTGCTTTCACGGTTTGATTTTATGCCCTGTTAAATTGCTAAGACCGTCATAGGCCGCATATTTATAAAGATCATGCAAGGTGGGATAATTAAATACTGTTCCAATGATGTGATAGAGTGTTTTTCTATCTTCGACAAGGGTGAGGCCATAGTGGATAATTTCGGTCGCTAAATGGCCGATGATGTGCACGCCTTGGATCACGGTTGTATCTCGATCAAAAAGCAGTTTTAAAAAACCTGATTTGGCGCCAATGATCTGTCCACGCGCCATATCTTGATAGCGCGCTTTGCCGACACAATAGGATAAACTTTTTTCTCGTGCTAACTCTTCTGTAGTTCCCACCATTGACACTTCTGGCACTGTGTAAATCCCATAAGGGAAGTAGGTAGGAAGATGTTCCAGATCTCTGGTTTGAAAAATATGGGCAACCGCGACGCGGCCTTGGTCCATGCTTGTGCTCGCAAGCGCGGGAAAGCCGATCACATCTCCTACGGCAAAAATATGGGGAACATTGGTGCGGTATTTTTCATCCACAGGAATCTGTTCTCTTTTTCCCAAAGTCACTCCGGCCTTTTCCAAATTTAAACCTTTAGTATTGCCGCTTCTTCCTGCTGAAAAAAGGAACATGTCTGCTTCTAGTATAGTTCCATTTTTTAATTGGACTTTCAAAAGTTGGGAGTCATCTTTGGGTACTTGGATGGATGCCACGCTAGTGTTAAAAACGATATTCACATCGGCCGCGCGCAACTCTTCTATCAGAGCAGAGGCCACTTCTTGGTCAATAAAAGGAAGAATTTTATCTTTGTCATTAATCAGAGATACTTCTGTGTCCATCGTAGAAAAAATGGTGGTGTATTCGCAGCCGATCACTCCGGCGCCCACAATGATAAGCGACTTTGGAAAGCGTTTGATCTGCAAAATGGTATCGGAATCATGAATCCGTTTGCCGTCAAAAGGAATCTCTGGAGGATGGTAGGGATAAGAGCCGGTCGCAATGATGATATAGTTTCCGTAAATCCGTTCTTCTTTTTCCCCTTTCACTACGATTGTGTGGGGATCTTCAAAAGAGCCAGTGCCATGATAGATATCTACCTCATGGCGGTAGAGATTTTCTTCAATCTCTTCTCCTGCTTCATTGGTCACAAAATTTTTCCGGTACATGAAATCGTCAATGGAGGCTTGATGTTTGAGCGTGCGGTCCACGCCATAGAGGCCAGTGTCATATTTTCCTGAAAAATAGAGCGATGTTTCTTTGAGTGTTTTGGAAGGGAGCGTGCCGGTCACCACCTCTGCGCCGCCATATTTTGGCTCTTTTTCTACAAGAGCGACCTTGTGGCCAAAGTAGGCTGCTTTAACAGCCGCCTTTTCTCCTGCAGGACCGCTGCCGAGCACAATAAGGTCATATTTCTTGATAGCGTCCATTCTTTCTATATGTTAATTAGACATATAAAAGTAAAAAGAAAAAAATGACAGAGATTCCTCTAGAGCAGCAAGCAGAAATTCTCATTCAAAAGCTCAAACATTATCTGATCACATCCATGGGAGTCACTCTGGAAGAGGCGACCGATCGCGAGTTTTACCGCGCGCTCAGTTTGACGCTGCGTGAAGAGATCATGATCAACTGGACCGCCACTTTCCATACATTGCATAAAAATCGGCCTCGTACCGTTTATTATTTGTGCATGGAATATATGCCGGGCCGGTTGATGGAAAGCAGCGTCGCCAACATGCATGCCACTGAGCTTGTCAAATTGATGATGAAAAAATTGGGAAAAGAGCCGCAAAAGGTATTTGCTCTTGAAGTCGACCCAGGTCTTGGCAATGGAGGCTTAGGAAGATTGGCCTCCTGTTTGATGGATTCCCTGGCTACACAACAATATCCTGCACTTGCTTATGGATTGCGTTATCAGTATGGGATTTTTGAACAAGAAATTTGGAATGGACAGCAGATCGAGCGGCCTGAAGATTGGCTGAGCACAGAAAACCCCTGGGTTTTTAGAAGAGATGGCCATTCCACAACGGTCAGTTTTTCAGGAAAATTAAGTGCTCGGAAAAATAGCAATGGAGTGGAGATTTACGATTTATTAGATCCAGAAAAAGTGCGTGCTGTGGCTTACGATATTCCTGTCATTGGGTATCGAGAAACGGCCGATTTTAATGTGCTGTCACTCCGCGTCTGGACCACTAAGGAGTCGCCCAGAAACTTTCAACTGCAACGATACAATGCGGGCTATCTCGATCAAGCGGCAGAAAATACGTCACTGACCGATATTCTCTATCCGAATGATAACTTTGAGCTGGGCAAACGGGTCCGTTTAAAACAGGAATTTTTGCTCGCATCCGCCTCCATTCAAGATGTGATCCGTGAATTTATGAAATCTGGAATTGATTTCACCGCTTTTGCAGATAAGGTGCGCATTCATATTAACGATACCCATCCTGCTGTTGTGATTGCAGAGCTGATGCATATTCTGCTTAAAGATCATAATTTTAAATGGGGAGAGGCGTGGGATATTGTACGCACCGTGTGCAACTACACCAATCACACCGTGCTCCGAGAATCTTTAGAGGAATGGAACTGCATACGGTTCCAGACACTTCTTCCTGCGCAGTTCCGCATCATTGAAAGACTCAACTTAGAGTTCTGCAATGATGTCCGCAAAAAATTTCCCAACGATGAAGATAAAGTGCGGCGCATGTCGATCATCGAGCATGGACAGGTGCGTATGGCTAATTTGGCCATCTGCGGTTCGCATCGCGTCAATGGGGTGGCTGCGCTGCACACTGAAATTTTAAGAAAAGATGTGTTTAAAGATTTTAATGACATGACTCCAGACAAGATTGTCAATGTGACCAATGGAGTGACACAGCGGCGTTGGATCCTTTTGGCAAATCCCAGACTGTCAGCATTTTTGACCAAACGCTTAGGCAAAGGCTGGATCACAGATCTTAAGTTGCTCAAAGGGCTTTCTGCATTTGCCCAAGATTCGCAGTCGCAAGTAGAATTTTTAGCGATTAAGAGAGCCAACAAGTTGGATTTTTTCCACTATCTGGAAATTGAAAATCCGATCCGCGATGAGCGTGGAAAAATCATCGGATATACCAAAGCACTCGATGGCAATGCTCTTTTTGATGTGCAGATCAAACGGTTCCATGAATATAAACGACAGCTTTTGAATGTGCTTCATGTGATCATGCTCTACCATGAGCTGCAAGCTAACCCCAATGCGCGCAAAGTGGTCAGAATGGTGATTATCGGGGGCAAGGCAGCTCCTGGTTATATTTTGATGAAAAACTTAATTCGTCTCATCTATTGCTTAGGAAGAAAGATCAATGCAGACCCTGCAGTGAATACGCGGCTCAGGCTAGTTTTTTTAGAAAATTACAATGCATCGCATGCGCAGCGTGTGATTCCATCCGCAGATCTGTCCGAGCAGATCTCTTGCGCTGGGTTGGAAGCTTCTGGAACGGGCAATATGAAATTGTCTATGAATGGCGCATTGACAATTGGCACCGATGATGGCGCCAATGTGGAGATCCATGCGCAGGTGACAGACCGCTATTGGCCCTTTAGATTTGGGCAGAGCGCAGACCAAAACCGCAAAATGCACAAAGAGCGCTCCTATAGTCCCTGGAACATTTATCAAAATAATCCTGCGATCAAAAAAGCGGTCGATGCACTGCGCGATCGTAGTTTTGCCGAGACCAATGAAGAGCATGATGCCATCAGCTCGCTTTATTCAGCGCTGCTCGACAATCGTGGCGGGGAGATGGCCGATCCCTATTTTGTTCTCAATGATCTTCCCAGCTACTATGAAACGCAGAAAAAAGTGGAAGAGCTCTATGTGCAACCTAAATTGTGGGCAGAGTATGCGATCCAAAATATGGTGCATATGGGACCTTTTTCTTCTGATGAGTCGATCCACAATTATGCCCATTTAGTTTGGAATATTGAGCCTTGTCCCCTCGACAAAGAAGAACTCGACAAAGTCCGCGCCCAATACAACGAATACGACAAATGTAGAATTCTGACAGTGAATTAAATAAAGAAAAAAAGAAGGCGCTATAGATAGTCGGGGCATGTTGCATGCCCCCGACTATTTAGTAGAGAGGTTCCACTTTTCTAGAAGCTCTTCGTATCTTCCGGTGGCTTTGAGGGTCTTAAGCCCTTGGTTGAATAATTTGAGTAATGCGGGCGAATGATCATAAAGCGTGATGAGCCGCAGTCCCTGCTCATTGAGCGGCGCTGTGACAATTTTAACCTGACCATGATACAGATCGCGAATATAGGCGTGCGCCGTTAAGGAATCTACAATGGCTGCATCGACACCGGTTCTTAGTAAATCATTTAAAAGCTCTGGAACAGAATCATAGGTGCGAATGATCATGCCATCATGTTTTTCTAGTAAGACGCTCAGCGCTCCGTCTTGAATCACACCCACCTCTTTCCCTTTTAACATCGAAAGAGAATCCACTTTGGATTGTGTGGGCACTATAAGAACAGGCCCTGTCATTAAATAAACATCAGAGAAAGAATATTTTTTTTCATAAAATAAATAGGGATAAAGAGAAGAGAGAATGCCCTCATAGTGCTTCTTTTGCAGCCCTTCGGTGAGATTGTCCCAGCTCATGGTCACAATGCCAATCTGCTTTTTTTTGGTCTGTCCAATTTCTTGGATGAGTTCTGTAGAAAATGCGAGCAGATTTTTTTCCATCCCCGGAAGATCCAAAGGAAGCCACGCAGGATCGATGCCGACATAATAGTCGTACGTTTTTTTCTTTTCGCACCCAAAGGTTAGAAAAGAGAGACAGAGAACTAAGAAAAGTAGAGGTTTGAATTTCATTAATGCCCTATACTCATCAAAAACGATGGAAAGAAAAAAAACAATACTACTTGTTAATTTTGGGGGGCCGCGCTCTTTAAACGAAGTCGAACCTTTTTTGAAAGCACTTCTGACTGACAAAGAAGTGATTCGTACTCCACTACCGCAATTTCTTCATACGCTCATTTTTTCATCTGCAGCAAAAAAACGGGCGCGCATTGTCAAACATGACTACGCTGAAATAGGCGGAAAGTCTCCTATTTTTGAAGACACGCAGGCCATCGCGCAGAGATTATCTGAAATTACCGGTATTTCCACACTTACTTTTCATCGCTACATCCCAGAAACACACCCAGAATTTATTGAAACGATCTCCAAAATCGAAAATGAGATCATAGTCTTTCCTTTATTTCCCCAATTTAGCTACGCCACAACGGGAAGCATTGCGAAATGGTGCTCAGACCATTTGCCGGCAGAGACTGTTGAGAAAATGCATTGGATCAGATCTTATTGCAGCCACCATGCTTATGTCTCTTGCAGCCAAAAATTGATCACTGAATTTATGGAAAGCCATGCATTAAGAGAAGGGGAGTCGCTGCTGCTTTTTTCTGCACATGGATTGCCGCAGCGCTTTATCGATACGGGCGATATTTATGAAAGTGAATGCCAGCTCTCATTTCAAGAGGTGTCCCGCGCCTTTCCGAAGGCTAAAAGTCTGCTTGCTTATCAATCCAAATTTGGAAAAGGAAAATGGCTGGAGCCTGCTACTGTCGATGTGTGTGAGCAGATTTTTTCGTACAATGAAGAGCGCAAGAATATCATTTTTATTCCTCTTAGTTTCACTTCTGATCACATTGAGACACTTTTCGAAGTAGAAAAGCTTTATTTGCCTATCATCAAAAATAAAGGACTGAATGCTTACCGCGCTCCCGCATTAAATAGAGGCGAGAAGTGGATACACTCGATTGCACAGATTGTGCAAGAGGGCCGCTTTAGCGAGACCGCTCATTTGCTGAGAAAATAGCTTCTTTATCGTTCTCTGTCATAGGTCGGAAAGCGCCTTCAGCTAGATTGCCTAAAGTGAGTCCGCCAATGCGGATCCGTTTTAATTCCAAAATTTCAAGCCCCGCTTTTTCAACAAGGAGACGCACTTCACGTTTGCGTCCCTCTTTGATGATGATTTTGAGGGTGCCTCTGCGCAATTTGGATACTTTGAGGGGTTTTACCCATTTTTCTTCTACAAAAGCGCCTTTGGAAATGGATTCAAGATGATCAAGGCCCACCTCTTGCTGTACTTTGACAAGATATTCTTTGGAAATATTTGAAGAGGGGTGGATCACTTTATGGGCAAAATGACCATCATTTGTGACCAGCAAAAGCCCTGAAGTATCGCGGTCTAGCCGCCCAATGGTAAAAAGCCGGTGTTGCAGCGGTTCAAAAAGATCGAGAACGATCTTTTTCATGCCCGTACGGCTGCTAGAGCAGATGTAGCCCACAGGTTTATTTAAAATGTAATAAACTTTTTTTTCTTCCTGCTGAATTTTTTGTTCGTCTACACGGATATCATCTATTTTTAAAGAGACGGGGGTCTGGGGCACTAGACAGGTTTTACCATTGACCTTCACACGGCCTGAAAAAATGATCTCTTCGCACGATCGCCTTGACGCCACGCCTGCTTGGGCTAAAATTTTGCTTAATCGATTTTTTTCCATGGGTAAAATTTTAGAAGGCTGTATAATAAAACACAATCTCTATGAGAAAGCCAACTAAACTTATTCTTTTACGCCATGGGCAGTCGCTCTGGAATAAACTAAATTTTTTTACAGGATGGGTAGACATTCCTTTAAGCTGGGAAGGTATCCAAGAATCCATAGAAGCTGGCAAAAAAATTGCCTCTATTCCGATTGATCATATCTTCGTATCGTCTCTGATACGGGCGCAAATGACAGCCATGATTGTGATGGCCGTTCACCGAGGGGAAAAAGTGCCGATGGTGCTCCACCCTGGAGAAGGAAAATTAGAAGAGTGGGCCCAAATTTACAATGACCATGCAGAAAAGAGGGTCATTCCGGTCACACAAGCGTGGCAATTGAACGAACGGATGTATGGAAAATTGCAAGGGCTCAATAAACAGGAAACAAGAGAAAAATATGGGGCCGAGCAGGTGCAAATTTGGCGGCGCAGCTACGATGTCGCCCCTCCTGAGGGCGAAAGTTTAGAAGACACGGCCAAACGTTCCATTCCCTATTTTAAAAAGCATATTGTCCCCCATCTTCAAGCAGGAAAAAATGTGTTTGTCTCTGCCCACGGAAACTCTTTGCGCTCTATTATGATGCATTTAGATAATCTCACAAAAGAACAGGTTGTCAAATTAGAGCTGGCCACAGGCGACCCCGTCATCTACCACTACACCGACGGCAAGTGGGATAAACAACAGCCTCATGCCCATGGTTAAAAAACTCTATTCTTCCCTAGACATTCAAAATAAGAAGCAGACCTTGTTGCGCGCGCTCGGCGCAAATGAAAAGTGGCATCTATATCTCACGGCCAGTAGCGCAGAGAGCGATTTTCAAGTCCTTTTTTCCACTTATAAAGACTATATACAACAGACAGGACGCACCCATCTGCTCACATTAGAATCAGAAGAAAAAACAATTTTGCAGCCGCTGCAAATGCTCGAAGCTTTTGGTATTCATGGGAAAAGGTTGCCTATAACGCAGCTTACAAAAGAGATTTTATACGAAAAAATCAGACCGCGCACAGCGATGCTGTCTTTGTCTTGGGCAAGTGGACTCACAGGAGTGATCCAACCTGTTTGGGACATTGCGCAGGTGTGCAAAGAAAAAGAGATCAAACTGCATCTAAATATCGAAAGTGTGATTGGGAAACTCTATTTTCAGCTGGGTGAAATTGAGGCCGATTTTTTTACTTTTAATGGAGGGATTATTGCAAAAGAACCATTCACACCAGCCTTTGAAGATTTGAGTAGCGATCCAATGGATGCTTTAGATCGTTTACAAGGAAGGCTTGATACAGCAGCAGAGCAAATCGATCATCTTTGCATGGAAACAGCGCGTCTCAGAGATCAATGGGAGTGCGGTATCAAGCAGCAGTTTCCAGAGAGCCAGATTTTATTTCAAAATGTGCATCGACTTCCGCATATCAGTGTGATCGACTTTCCTAAAGTGCATGCAGAAGCGCTCTCTTATCTTTTATATCAGCAAGGCATCCATGCACAGCCAGTGGGATTGATCTCTTTAAGCTTTGCATTTTCTTTTGAAACTTCCGAAGCAGAGATTGATCATGGGATTGAAATCGTTATTTCTTGCGCACAAAAACTCCAAACCTATGCAGCACAACTATGTTAAGAAACTGGCCACTCTACAGTAGAAAACTTAAAGAACGGATTGAAAATCCAAAAAATGGGGGATTTTTTCTCCTTGAAGAAGCGGAAGCGCGCCTGATGCGCCTGGCTGTTGGTAAAGCGGGAGAGATCCAAAAAGGCAATCAAGTCGCATTATATCTACTTGTCGATGAGATGGACGGCGTGATTGCAGATGCGAAATTTCAGGTGTTTGGCGCTCCTGCACTGATGGGTGCTGCGGATGCCGCCTGCGAACTGCTCTTGAGGAAAAATTATGATCAAGCGCGCCGGCTCTCTGCAGAATTAATCGATAAATTTTTGCAAGACAAAGAAGGAAAAAGCGCGTTTCCGCAAGAGAATGGCTTCCATTTAAATCTGGTTTTAGAAGCGATTGATGATGCCGCGCGCAAATGCATGGATATTCCGATTTCTGATAGTTATGTCGCTCCTCCGCTTGCTCATGAAAATCTCGAAAGCAGTCAATATCCTCACTGGATGCAACTTTCAGCAGAACAAAAGCTGGTTGTACTGAAAGAGGTAGTCGTTAAAGAGATTCAGCCTTACATAGAACTGGATGCTGGAGGCGTTGAGGTACTAAAAGTAGAAGAGCATCAGGTGCATATTGCTTATAGTGGAAGTTGCACTTCGTGTTATTCTGCTACAGGCGCTACACTTGATGCGATTCAGCAACTTCTAAGAGCAAAAGTCTATCCTGATTTGGTCGTTGTTCCCGACTTAAGTTTCCTAAAGCAAGAATAATCGACTCAAGAAATTTCAAATCCGCGCAGAGTTTAATTTTTCTATTGCAGTATTTGTGGAAATATTTTTTCATTGAAAGTTCAAAATGGAGGCCCCGATGGCAATTCCACAAATCTTATTTAATTATTTGGACCTAATCGGTTACGCGCTCGTCACAGCGCTACTAATCAGTTTTGGCATTAGTTTGCTTTTTCCCAAACAAAAGCTTTTTAACAAAAAGAGCTATTGGGGTATCTTCTTAGTAGTATTAGGTTTGCTGTTTTTTATACAGAAACTTTTTTACTTATTTTCCAGAATGTAAAAAGAGAAAGTTGAAATGGAAGTGGATTGAGATTGTTGTAGTCTTCTTTGGCGTGCCCGAGTTCCGAATGACAATTTAAAAATCGGAGCTCGGACTCGGACACGGGCGCGTTAAGAAAAACTAATGAAGCACCCACAATTTTTAAAAAGGTTTTAAAATGTTAAGAGTAAATACACCTTTTGTAGGCCAAAGAGATGTTAGAGACCCTCCTCCAACTCCAAGAAAGTCACAAAGAGATAATGCTGGCCCAATGGAAGATCTAGCGCGCCGCGTGGCTAGGATGCAGATCGACCTACACTGTGCACGTCAATTAGATTTTGGTCATCTAATGGATAGATCTTAAGTTTTTCTTCTGAGATTTTGGATCTCTCCAGAAGAAAGTATCTCTAAATCTCCTGAAGGGAGAAGTAGATTCAAGCTACCGTCTCTAGTAATCGAATGGCAGATGCCTTCTAAGAGCGTGGTGCCTTTTTGGCATTGGACTATCTCGCCTTTGTAGGCCAGCCGCTCTTCAAAAGCCGCTTGAAAGGGAGCAAAACCCTCTTTTTCTAAAATGAAGAGAGACTGTCTAAACTCTTCGAGAATCGATGCCATAATTTCTTCGATGTTCCACTGTTTCCCGCTCACTATAGCTAAAGAGGTCGCGGGCTGATCCACAATTTGTAATGCATCGGCTGTCATATTCACATTGAGCCCAATTCCCACTACCACTCCTAAACGGTCATTTAAATGGACTGTTTCTGTGAGCACCCCTGCCACTTTTTTCCCTTCTAATTGAAGATCATTAGGCCATTTTATTTTAGGCGCAAATTCCAATTTTTCCAGAGCGATAACAGCGCTATAAGATAGGATCTGACTGATATTAGAAAGATAGGATACCCCTTTGGGGACGGAAAAAAATAGGGAAGAATAGACATTGCCTTTAGGGGAGATCCAAGGCTTGCCAAAGCGGCCTCTCCCTGCGGTTTGTGTATCGGCAGTGATACAGGTAATATGGTTAGGGGCAAGGGACGAGGCATGCTCTTTGATCCAGACATTTGTCGAATGGATCTGCTTAAAACGAATAGAATATATTTTTTTTAAATCTGTCATTTGGTTGTTAGATGTAATAAGATAAGGAGAATAGCACAGACATTGCATTTATGTGGAGCCACCAAGCTTTAAGAAGGATGGACTTTCGGGTCTTTCCTTTACTTATCGGACTGATGCTGATCAGCTTACTCGTGATTTCCGCGGGTACATATTCTTCTTTTGAAAATGAGGAGATATTTTTTACTCCCTATGTGAAATCCCAGCTGCAATGGTTTGGCATTGGCTGGATTGTCTACTTTTTTTTTAGCGGGTTGGACTATCACAAATTAAGGGAATGGACCTGGTTTTTTTATATCGCCATTGTGCTGATGTTGATTGGGGTCTTTTTTGTCCCTTCGATCCATGGGGTCCATCGCTGGTACCGGCTGTTGGGATTCTATTGCCAACCGGCGGAGTATGCCAAACTGATTGTGATCATCACACTGAGCTGGTTTTTAGAGTATAAAGGGCCGCGCGTGCGCAATCGCGGCTCTGCGCTGCAGGCGCTTTTAATTGTGGCCATTCCCTTTATTTTGATTCTCAAGGAGCCTGATTTGGATACTGCTTTGGTGCTTTATCCTATTGCGATTGTGATGTTTTATTTTGGGGGGATTAAAAAAAGAGTGGTCCTTTTTATGACTGTACTGGCTCTAATAGGACTGATTTTTGTTTCGATGCTGTTTTTAGGGGGCCTCTCCCATGAAAAGTTGCGGCCTTACATGACAAAATTCATGAAAGAGTACCAGTATGACAGGCTCAATCCAGACACCTATCATCAAAAAGCGGCCCAGACGGCGATTGCTTTGGGTGGACTAAAAGGGACCGGTTGGCATAAAAGTGAATTTACGGGGAGGCAGTGGTTGCCTGCCGCCTATACTGACTCGGTCTTCCCTGCATTTGCAGAGGAGTTTGGGTTGATAGGAGTGCTCTTATTGCTCGGCATTTTCTTTGGGCTCATCTATTTTGGGTTTCAAGTGACGGCTGTGGCAAAGGACCACTTTGGGCGGCTGTTATCGGCGGGGATTACCGTCTATTTGGCGGTACAGGTACTTTTGAACTTGGGCATGACGACCGGTTTTTTGCCCATTACAGGAGTGCCGCTGATTTTAGTCTCTTACGGGGGATCCTCAGTGCTTGCGACGATGAACGCCCTTGGGATTTTACAAAGCATTTATAGTAGAAGGTATATATTTTAATGATGAACCACTTTTTTATTTTATCGCCCGCTTCATGGGTTGGGGAAGGGAAGATTCAATTAAATATGTTCCACGAGGAGCTCAATTTCGTGACCCGCTGGGACGCCACGAATAAAGACTCAGAAGGGTTGATCGAGTGTGTGCAGGAGATTCAGATCAAAGGGCTTTCTGACATCATGAATAACCAGTTTTCTATTTACAATGTGACTCCCAATAGTTTTGAGATCGAACTTGAGAATATGGCCATTGGAAAAATCACCGGCAAAGGGATCATCACGAGTAAACTGATCGCTTGGGAATTTAGGGTGCCCCATTTAGGCTTTGAAGGGTTTGAATTTTATGAAAAGCAGAAAGATGAGAGCTATTTGATGCGCGCTGAATATGCGACCACTGACCAGTACCGGACACTGATCACAGGCAAGATTTGGCAGCACAAAAAAGAGAAGGAAAAAGACAAAGAAAAAGAAAAGGAAAACAAAGAGTGAAAAAAATTGGCGTTCTCCTCTGCATTTTTTCTCTGTTGATGGGCTGTTTTGGACGCTCTAGTCTAATGACGCATGAATGCTTCGATGCGGTGAATTTAGGGAGCACAGTAGAAGAGTTAGAGTGCATTGCAGGGGAGCCTTATGCGGTCCACCATCTCTGCGATGGAGAGATAGAATATGAATATGTGGAAAAATTGAGCGCCACAACAGAGTTGATGGCTGAAAACCACTATTTTTTCAGAGTGGTCAATGGCCATGTGGTCAGTAAAAGCATCAAAATTGAGAAACGGCCTGCATATGATTTAATTTATCAGGCCGATCCCAATTATCCGATGTTTCCGCCTCAAGCAGGGAGCTACTAAAGATGGGATCGATTCCTCATGAGCCGATCGAGCCTTTTGATGAAGAGTCCGAATCTTTTAAAGAAGAGACGACGCCCACTTTTGAGTCTTTACAGCCTCCCAGCCGGCCGCTCACAAAAGAGAAATTAAAACTTTTTGTCAGTGAGCTAGTGCCCATTATGCAGGGGGTTAATTTCTTAAAACATGAGGAAAAAGAGCGCCTGGGCCGCTGGCTTTTAGAGATTGCAAAAGAGCTAGATCAGTCCAAAATGATCCAAAGAGTCAAGCAGCGCTTCAAAGAATTTAAAGATCAGTATGAGGCCTATCTGGCCTATCCTTCGCCCTTTGATCACAATGCCCTTTTAGACAAGCTTGCAGCTCTGGAAAAAGCGTTTTAAATCTAATTTACTTATTTACTTAAATAAGTATAATAACACTAAAAAGATTAGAGGTCTAAACATGCCAGGAAAACAAGAACATAGAAAAACTAGGATGTCTATAGATATTCCTATTAAAGATCATAGACGAATTAAGCTCTTAGCAGCTGCCAATGGAATTTCCATTAGAGAGTTTGTAGTGGAGTGTATTCATGATAAAATTCACCCTCAAAAAGAACCAAATAAAGTCACCCGAAAAGCAATGGAAGATGCAGAAAAAGGGAAAGTAATGAAAGCAAAAGACTTTCAAGATCTCTGTAAACAGTTAGGGATCTAATGTTAGGACTTGTTTACACTAAGCAGTTTAAAAAGGACCTTAAGCTTTCTGTTAAACGTGGCAAGAAGCTAATCAAGATAGATGAAATTATTTTTCTATTACAAAACGAACAAATGCTACCAGAAAAAAACCGCAATCACATGTTGAGTGGGAACTATATTGGCCATTGGGAATGTCATGTTGAGCCAGATTGGCTCCTTATTTATTTGAAGACAAAGAGTTTGCTCACTTTAGTGCGCACAGGCAGTCATTCTGATCTTTTTTAATCAATGCGCTTTTAGGCAAGCTAGCAGCTCTGGAAAAAGCATTTTAATTTTCGCCTTTATATAATAAATATTTTTTAAAAATCGAAACTATGTTATCATTGTTGGATATGATAATTAATGCATTGGGCCAAGGCGCCTCTTATTTAAGACAAACGCATCAAGATTTAAAAGATATTATAATTAAGCGGCCTTGTTGCGTAAATAGCTGCGGATAAGGGTTTTGCTTGCCCTTAGAAAT
>CAZMTP010000015.1:0-29138 GCA_964569185.1 uncultured bacterium | reverse complement strand
TTTTATCAAGACATCTTTTTAGACCTTGGCCTCTAGAGAGTTATGCAACACACCCTATCGTCATTTGAAGCGTGTTGGTGAAGTTTTAATTGATAGTGTGTGAAAAAGATATCGGTCGCAATATTACCTACAAGACTGAAACAATTGGTAAAATACCAGTTTCCATCGATACCAATTCTGGGGCCAATCGCCCAGCAGCTGCTTGAGTCTGTGACTTTTAAGAGTAATAAAGGAGAGATAAGTTCAATATCTGCTTTAAATTTCTGACTAATCCAAGCAGTAGCAACTCCGATATAAGGTCTTGTGATAAATCTTTCGCCAATGTAGCAGCGACGGCCAATATCGATATTTAAAACATTAAAGTTCAGTTGCCAACTGTCACAAATACGTGTGGCAGAGTTGTTTGAAATAAGATTGGGTTGAATCCACCGGGCATAGAGGAATCCCTCTGACGGTTCCATGGCGCCTTTGGAATTTTTTGTATGCAAATGGGTATATTCCGCTGAGATATCCCAATAATCAAAGCAAGGCAAAAGATAATCCACTCCCACTTTAAATCCAGGCTGAAAACTGGAGTCCATTTCAATCACGTCCCCATGCTTCCAGCTAAACCCACACGCATTATTGCGAATCACAGAGTCAGATTCGAAAGCAATGTCCATAAAGTTCTGCTCTGGCTGCCAGTAAAGAAAGCTAAACCAAAATAGAAACCCTTTCTGGCAACAGTTTAAATTCACAGGAGCTGGCGCATTGTACCCAGCAGTCATAGGCTGACAATTCTGATTGACCACAACATCTACATCCACACAACAGGGTTTAACAGGAGTTGAAATCTCGCAATCAGAATTCTTCAGAAGGACTGCCCCATATAATGGCGCAGAGTCGTCTGATATCATTTTTGTCAATGCCTCATAAAAATGAGGGCCGGCGAATAAGAACAAATAGATACAGAGTAAGGCCAATAAGGCTTTACTCCTATTATAGGATTCCATAATCTAATTATTAACATAAACTAATATAATAAAAATATTAATTAAGTATAATTAACTTAATTAAGTTAATTAGAATCCAACTTTAAATGTAATTATTAGACCTTGAAGATAAAGATTGCCTTGAGGGGTAGCTACAAAGGTAATGTCATTGAACCAACGGATCATATTCTGGTTCCACCAGACTTGAAACTCATACCCAGCCTCTAAACTAAAGTAATAGTAACAATCTAAGAATTCATAACTAAGTCCGATATATAATTCTAATTCCTGTCGTACTGTATTGACATTAGAAGAAGAGGTTAAAAATATAGTGTCATCGTTAGTCGCCCGTTGATGCAAGTTTAAATGGTAATGCGTAAAGAGGATATCGGTTGCAATATTCCCCACCAAACTAAAACAGTTAGTAAAATACCAATTTCCATCGACCCCGATTCTGGGGCCAATCGCCCAGCAGCTACTTGAATCTGTGACCTTTAGGAACACCGGGGGAGAGATCAGGTCAATAGCGGCTTTAAATTTTTGACTAATCCAGGCCGTAGCAAGTCCAATATAAGGCCTTGTGATAAATCTTTCGCCGATATAGCAGCGCCGCCCAATCTCAAGATTCAACACATTAAAATTCAGTTGCCAACTGTCACAAATAGTGGTTGCAGAGTTATTTGAAATAAGGTTGGGTTGAATCCACCGGGCATAGAGGAATCCTTCTGACGGTTCCACGGCGCCTTTGGAGTTTTTTGTATGCAAATGGGTATATTCAGCTGAAATATCCCAATTATCAAAGCAGGGCAAAAAATAATCGCCTCCCACTTTCAATCCAGGCTGAAAACTGGAGTCCATTTCGATCACGTCTCCATGCCTCCAGCTAAACCCACACGCATTATTGCGAATCACAGAGTCTGATTCGAAGGCAATGTCCATAAAATTTTGTTCTGGCTGCCAATAAAGGAAGCTAAACCAAAATAGAAATCCGTTTTGGCAACAATCAAGCTCTACAGGCGCAGGTGCATTATAACCAGCCGCCATTGGCTGACAGTTCCGATTGATCATACTATCTGCACAACACGGCTCAGGTTCTGGAAGTTCGCAGTTGCAAGATTCTTCAGGAGGAGTGTCCCGTATAAAAGCACAGAGCCGCTCTACATTATTTTTATCCTCAATAACTTGGAATAAATGGGTAAAATAATAGAAAAAAGAAAAACTGGTAAAAATGGCTAAAAAGGCGAGTACAACAGGAATCACCACCATATAGATTTTGTCATATCTGATTTAAAAAATTTATTATATACTTAACTTCTTTGGATTTTGATCTTTAGAAAATCGAAATCTGAATAGAGACTAGAAAATGGGGCGATGAGTGCTTTTCTATCTTCTTGTAGCTTAGTATGAAGCTCTGCAAGAGCTGCGATCACCCGTTTAAAAGGCTCGGGATGGATCGGCCTTTCTCTAACCATCAAGGGAAAATAGTAAAACATCCAAAGCACAAACTCTTTTTCTTCTTCAGCCCAGGGATTGCTGCTCACCATCAACCTTAAAAAGGAGAAAAAGCAGGCATCGGCAGCTCCGCCTACATCGAGACCATCTTTAGAAGTAAAACTGATCGAATCACAATCCAAAATCTCAACCAGCTTTAGAATAAAAAAAGAATAAAAGAGCGTTAAAAAACTTTGCCGCTGCTCTAATGTAAGAAACTCCTTAGAATCAAAGAGTAAACGGTGCATCTGTTCTAATAGATTTGAAACCCACCCTTCTAACACAATCCTATCAAATGGTTTCGGGAAAAAAAAGCCCACCACTTGTTCCTTAAACTGCTTTATAAATTCTGTTGTGTTTTGAATTTCCACAGAAACCTCTGCAAACAGTGGAAGAGTGACCACTGTCAAATGGTCTGCAAATTCTGGATCCAGTGGTAACTGCTCTAATGCGAAAGAACGTGCTTGTTCTCCCAGAGGATCATTACGGTCCTGAAGATTGATCAGTAAATGTCTGACGTGAGACTCTTTGAAGTAACGGATCAGTCCTTTAAATTCAGGGATGATCTCCGCATGATTAATAACAAGCTGTTTTGTAGGGCATGGAATCCTGAGGACAGTCACATGGATGTCCTCTTGGAAAAAGTTAAACAGCTGTACAGGATAGTTTCCTTGACTGAGCGGATCAAATCCTTGCTCCTGTTTTTGCAGAGATTCCATTGTTTTTACAACCGGTCCATGAGGAAAATGTTTTAATTTCTCTCTTAACGCTTCATCATCACGCAAAAAAGTGTTCCATATCTCAGGACCAGAGCTTTTTTCTTCTGTTCGATGAATGAGCTCGTGAATGAAGGCAATCATTCTGTTATCATGCGGAATGCGGAAAAAGAAAAAGCAGCATAGAGCATGAGCTAAATTCATCAGCGTATGGGAAAAATGGTCTGAAGGCTCTGGAGGCAGCGCAATCAGTCTACTATAAGCAGGAGAAGAGAGCGCCTCCCGCAAATAAAAATGAAAATCGGCATAGTAAGACAGGCAATTTTTTCCCCGCGTCGAACCCATCAAATTTTTTGCATTGGCTGTAAGCATTAAGGCCATCACTGCTTTATTAATAGAAGAGACAAGCCCTTTATCTTTCAAATGCATCCCTTCTTTGTAAAACTCCTCAATGTGCGGCCTTGCTAGCTCTAAAATTTCTAAAGCCCCTTCGTGGAGATCTCGGTCTTGTATTTCTTGAAAACGCAGGAAGGGATCTTCAGCCTCTGTAGAGGACAATAGTTGATCTGCTCCCCCTACAAGTTTAATGTGTGCTAGTAAACTTTGATTAAAGTAGGGAAGTCCTTGCAGATTTTTGATCAGAAATAGCTCATAATGATCATCATTGCGCACCTCTCCTAAGTTTTTCAATTCTTCTGGCGCTGTGGGTGTCGGAGCCGCTTCTATTTCCTCCTCTTGAAACTTCTGCATGATCTTGCTGAGATAAAAATGTTGCAGCGATTGATATTCTTTAAGTCGGCTCACCCCTTGGGGCCCATGGACTTCCTTAAAAAGCTGTGTGTATTTATCTAATTTTTGCGCCGCCTCTTTAGCCAGGACCATAATGGCCTGAATTCCCCTTTGCGTTTCCACTTCTTTGAGTTGCGGCCTATTTTTTTCATAAAGATCTTCAAGATAACGATGGACCACCTTAAAGGTCTGCCTCACCACTTCTTGATTTTGACCGGTTTGGCTGGGATCCAACCAATTGATTTTGATAATTTTAGAGGGTTCTACCTGGTCGACCTCAGACATGCTCGATAAATAGTCGATCGCTTCCAAAATAGAGAATTCCTCTTGGTGTTTACCCAGAGCCATGGAGCGCCCTCCCCTTTTATTAAGTTAATTATGATTTAATTATTAATCAATAAATTTAATTTAGTTTTTAAAACAAAAACTAAACTAAGTCTCTAATTACTAAATTCTAAAACCTAATTAAAAAAAATTGATTGCACAAATTTTCACTTTTCAATAATGTGGGAAATACATTTTTTCAAAGTTGACATTATGAATTTTTGTAAACCTATTCTTTCCTGCTGTTTCCTCCTCAGTTTTAAAACCTTATTGCTTGCCACCGACTATCAATCAAGTTGCGAATATATGGCGGCTCCTCAATGTTCTATTCTGTACAGTCCGCCGGCAGCTTTCGATTCTTGCGAGCCCTGGCAAATTTTCGCACAGCTCGATGGAATCTATTGGTTTACAAAAGAGGATAATCTAGATTACGCGATTAAAGATCATAACCCGCCTAATAATTTTTCAAATTTTCAACCAAAATTCCCGTTTGGTCAGCTGCCCAACAATAATGCTAGAGTCATCAATGTTGCAGGAAGCTGGGACTGGGGATTCAGAGCCAAATTAGGAGGCTATTTTGCTGATGATATATGGGATCTAACAGTTGTCTGGACACGATTTTATACAAATAAAGATAGCCATGTCACTGCACAACCCAATGAAAGACTTTTTACAACGATGATCTTTCCTTTCGTTCCACTGTCTTTAACCAGTCTTTTCGGTAATTCATTTTTCGAAGCTGCAGTTGCGTCTGCCAAGTGGACCATGCATGAAGATCTAGTTGACCTAGAGTGCGGAAGAGATTCTTGGGTAGGCAGCTGTTTATCTATAAGACCCTATGCTGCGGTGCGCACTTCCTGGATAAAACAGGGACTAGATGTGAACTATTTTAAAATTCCAGGGCTCTTTTCTGCCGCTGGTGTGCTATTGACTCCTGGACTTTCTGAAATCGATGTGAAAACAAAAAACCACTTTTGGGGAATCGGTCCCCGAGCGGGCGTTAGCTCCTTTTGGCATTTAAACGATTCTTGGGGAATTTATGGTGATATTTCAGCCTCTTTGATTTGGGGATATTTCAACATTCATATGCAAGAAGTAGATATTCCTGATTTTGTCCCCATGCGTGAAGATATTAAAAGCGATTTTAGCTCTCAGCAGGCCAATTTAGATTTTCGTGTTGGAATTCAATGGGAACATTACTTTTGCGAAAATAAACGTAAACTCATGTTTGCTTTGGGTTGGGATGAACAGATCTGGTTCAAACAAAATCAGTTATATATGATCTTCTTCAACTTGCCTTTCGATGTTAAAAATGGAGATCTTATACTCTCTGGAGTTACCCTTTCAGGAAGATGGGAATTTTAACCTTTTAGGAATGCAATGATATTGAATAGAAAAATGGCCTCTTTTTTATTGTGTGCGCTGAGTCTTTGGCCTCATAGCAAAAATCTATTAAATGCTAATGATTGCTCTCATAAAAATCCGATCTGTCCTTCTCCCAGCTTTCCTCCTTGTGAACTAAAAAATTGTGAGATGATTAACAGTGCCTATCGCTTTAAGCCTTGCGATGAAAAAGCAGATATTGCTGTTTTTGCAGACTTTTTATATTGGGCAGCAAAAGAGGGAGGTCTTAACTACACAATCACTTCACAAACTCCTATTGCGATACTTTCTATTCCACCACCCCCTCCTATTGTAGGGGCGAAGGTAAAAAGTATCCATACAGCAAAAAATCCTGGCGTCCGTGTTGGAATGTCGCTATTTTTCGATCATGATGACTGGAATGGTTCTCTTCTTTGGACCCATTTGGATACTAGAAAAGATGGAAGTGCCACAACTGGTGGCGATCTTGATCGACAAGTGACTACAAACTGGATACATCCCATCACCTCAATTCTGTTTGCTTCCTCTGTAAAAGCTCACTGGGAATTGCATTTCAATACACTGGATGCGGAACTGGGACGCCGATTTTGGCTTGGCAAAGCTTATATGATTCAACCCTTTTTTGGACTCAAAGCAGCTTGGATCCATCAGCACTTTGGTATTACCTATTTTAATCCTTCTGACAACACTTTTAATCCTGACAACACTTTAATCCCCTTTTTTTCGCAAGTCAGGGTCCTATTAAAGAATCAAAATTGGGGCTTAGGGCCTCGTGTGGGGATTTATTCTTCTTGGCATCTTGCAAAACATTGGGATTTTTATGGAAAAGCGGCTGCTTCTCTTCTTTTTAGCTGGTTTGATATAAAGAATAAAACCACAAATACTGATCTTTTAAGACCTGTAGTAACTCTTCCCTCTCTTGGATTAAACGATCATTTTTATACGATTAAAACAAATTTAGAATTAGCATTGGGAATTCAATGGGAATCAACAATTTTTGAACAGCAGCATCTTGTGATCAAAGCAGGCTGGGAACAGCAATACTGGTTTGGTATGAATCTTATGGATCATTTCATTGTTCTCAGACCTACAGCTTTTACCGTTCAAGAACAACAAAATCTTTCACTTGCAGGGATCGTATTGGGAGCACAATTAGAGTTTTAATTTTTAAAGTAATGAGAATATGATGAACTTAAGAAACTTTAGGCTTACAACCATATTTATTCAATGCCTTCCTCTTCTGCTCTATAGCGATTTTCAAGAGGAAGAAGAGACCTTTTCATCCTGCTGTTTTTATCAAGAAACCAGTGCAGGCCACTGTTTTAATCCTCCCGCACGAAAAGATGTCCAGGGCAATATTATCGGGCATATTGATTTTCTACTTTTAATGGCACAAGAAGAAGGATTAGCATATGCAATCAAGGATCCTGTACCTGTAAATTTCTCTGTAGGAGCACCTGTTCCATTGCCTCAAAATGGTAGAGTAAAACATGTCCAGATCGGATTCCATCCTGGGCTTAGAGCCACATTAATAGGTAATTTACCTCATGATGGTTGGGATATGGCTCTTTCATGGACCCATTTCTCCTATGATCAAAGAAAAAATACTGTTTCAGATGTTTCAAATAATTCCCTTTTTCCAATTAGAGGAGTGTCTACTTTAATTGGAAACTTAGTTCATAAAGCGGGGGCTAAATGGGATCTTCGTTTCGACACTTTAGACTTAGGGTTAGGCCGTGCTTATTGGATAGGAGATTTTTTGTCGGTTCATCCTATCCTTGGGGTCCGGAGCGCATGGATCAAACAAGATTTTAATATTACTTATACTTTCGTAACAACGGGGAGTAATGGAAATAGCGCCTTACGCGCCTCAAGTTTTCGTTCTAAAGACAGGAATCATTTCTGGGGAATTGGGCCTCTTGCAGAGTTGGATCTGAATTTTGCATTCAATAGTACCTGGAGCCTTTATGGACATGGAGGGGTTGCACTTTTGTGGGGCTTCTTTGATGTTTCCGACAATCAGACACTGACACATGATGTTTCGGTCACTGGGTTGACTTTCCTTGGTGTTCCTACCTTGTTTGATGTAACGGACCGTATCGATACATTAAAAGTGGATGCGGAACTAAATTTAGGCATCCAATGGGACACCTATTTTTGCAATAATTTTTATCACCTTGGATTCCATTTAGGGTGGGAATATCATATCTGGTTTGAACAGAACCAATTCATCATTCTTCTATCAAGTGATCAAATAATCAAACCACTTGGAGATCTGTCACTTTCCGGACTTGTATTCGGTGCAGACTTTAATTTTTAGAAACAAAAAGAGCAATTAACTTATAAAAGACACAAGAAACAAGCGCGGCACCCGGCAATGTCAAAATCCAGGCGGCCACCATTTTCTGTCCGATCTTCCATCGGACCGCCTTTCGTCCGCGTGCAGCCCCGACTCCCGTAATACTCCCCACGATCATATGCGTGGAGCTAATCGGCATTCCCATTAAGCTGGCCCCCAAAATCACACAGGAAGCAGAAAGTTCCGCGGCAAACCCTTGAATAGGGGCGATACGCGTGATTTCAAATCCCACAGTCCGGATGATCCTAAACCCGCCAAAAGCGGTGCCTAAGCCGATCGTGACCGCGCAGGCAAGGATCACCCAAAAGGGAACCAGAGGGGCCCCAATCACGCCAGCAGAAAATAGCCCCAAGGTGATAATACCCATACTCTTTTGTGCATCATTGAAGCCATGGGCAAGTGCCACAATGCTAGCCGAAGCAATCTGAAGATGGCGGAACACAAAGTCTCCTCTTTTTCTTAAGTAGTGAATCCTCAAGAAAAACAGAAACTTGATCAGAACAAAGGCTAAAACAAATCCAATCAGAGGAGAAAAGACCATGGGCAGAATGACTTTCCAGACGAGTCCTTCCCAAATGATAATTTCAGTGCCGCCCCCAAGGAGCGCGGCGCCAATCATTCCACCCACAAGAGCATAGGAAGAGCTGCTTGGGATGCCAAAGTACCAGGTGATCAGATTCCAGATAATAGCCCCAATTAAAGCAGATAGAATCATGATCTGTGTGACCTCTGTGGGCCGCACCAGTCCTTCAGCAATCGTTTCCACAACCCCGCTGGTATGGGTAGCTCCGATCGTATTGAGAACACCGGCTAGCACAATGGCAGTCAGAGGAGCGAGCACACGGGTTGCAATCACCGTGGAGACCACATTGGCCGCATCGTGAAACCCGTTTGTATAGTCGAAAGCCAGTCCTAATAGGACTATGAAAAGAATGAGTTCCATAAAACTAGACATTATCTATAAAAAAAGATAAATGACAAATAAGAGTGTGTAAAAGGTTATAAAAAATGAAAATATTGTTTCTTTCTCTTTTGACCTTGGCCTGTAGCGTGGGCCACTGTGCTAAAAAAAAGAATAGAAATGCCTCGACCGATGAGATCCGCTTTGTGCCAGTAGAAAGGACTCCAGAACCATCGAATGTGAAAATCCAGATCACTTTTCCTGAAAGGAACCAGGTATTGGGAGGCGGCTCGTTAGATGTGCAGATCTATGATGAAGGCTACCCAGTGGGCACCAATAGCGATTTTGCAAGGGCCGATGAAATTGCTTCAAATTCTAGAGGAGAAAGCGTCCGCATTATCATCGATGACATGCCCTACTACGGAATTTATGAAACTACCTATAACACTTTAGACAGGACCGACCTCTATTTCGTGGAAATTTTGCGCACTACTATCTCCGCCAGTTTAGACAGCGGCATGCATGTGATCCGTGCGTTTCCTGTCCGCGCTTATGGAGAGAGTTTAAAAGGGAAAAACTCTTTTGCTGCGCATGTGTTCTATGTTGGTGCAGCCCAAAGTACGATGAATGTGGACTTAAGAAAACCGTTTCTCACCTACAATGAACCGCAAGGAAGTTTTTCCTATGATCCAGAAAAGCCCATTTTACTGGATTTCTGGGTGGCTAATACCCGCCTTTCTAGAGATGGTTACAAAGTAAAAGTTTCGGTTGATGGTGTGGACCAGCAAACAATTACCGCTTGGCTCCCCTATTATATTTATGGCCTCTCAAGAGGCACGCACACAATCCAACTGCAGTTGCTCGACCCACAGAACAAAGTGGTGCCTGGCGACTTTAATGACGTAGAAAAAACGATCACACTTTACTAGATGGCTATGCGTTGCGAATGTTTAGCTATGTACTGCTCATAATTAAAACGCATTACTAAAGCATCCTCTCTTGGAAAAGAGTAATAATTGGGATCAGTTCCTTCCACAACAAATCCAAAATTTTCATAAAGTTTTTTTGCCGGTTCATTGTGCGCGCGCACCTTCAAATCGATTGCAGACAGAGCAATCGAAACTTTGCTAAAAAACTCATTTAAAAGCGCCCTGCCAATATGTAACTGGGCCGCATTGGATTTACGTGCCACATAACAGATATGAATCGATTCTTTAGGGATGTGTTGTGATTTCTTATTATTTGGTTTGAATTCATACCAGAGCATTCCCAGAAGTTCATTAGTCACTTTACGTCGTACTAAAATACAGCGATCGGGAGAGTCTTTCTTTGAAAAGCGCTCCCTTAGCCCAATATCGTATCTATTTGGATCCACATTGGATGCCCAGCCATCAGTTTCTAGTTCAAGCGCTGTGATCTCTTGAAGTACCTTTTCAAAGCTTGAAAAACGCGGATTTAACCATACAGTTCTAAAAGCAATTTCTTTTCCATCCAGCCGCTCTAGTTCCATAGAAAAATCCAATTGATGTTTTGGTCCTTGTGGATAACTGAGTTCTATTCCATTGCTATTTTTCAAGAATTTTTCCCAAACCTCTTTAAGTCCTTTTCTATCTTTCATTGGAGCAGAAAGCGTGATCTTAGTGATCAAATCATGTAATGCATGGTGCTCTGCTGCCCAATAAAACCGTAATTTCTCATCACTTACTTGGAGAAATACTTTTTTCGCTTGCAAGACCAACTCTGCTAATTTGGGCTGATCTCTTTCAATCTGTTCTAATGTGGCCAAGCGGTACTGCTGTAGAGGAGAAAGTTCTTTTTTATGCAAAAGGAAAGCAATGACAAGAGCTGTAGCAAGACCAATCACGCCACCTACTGCAGCAGCCACAACAAAGGTAATTTTAGCCTCTATAAGCGCTGCAGCCGCAATGCCGGCAGCCGCACCAAAAGGAGCGATCGCAATAGTAACAAAAAATAGTGTGGTCACTTTCCGAAAACGCGGGAAATGATCATTTTTAATTTCAATGGGCTTTAAAGGCTGCTCTTTTGGAATTGCTTGAATTGCCATAATTAGTGAATTATAACAAAAAAAATGGTAATTGACAATTTATTAAACAAAATTTTAACCTTTTTAGAATGATTTTTAAAATATTATTTACATTATTACTCTTTTTAAGCTTCTTTTTTCTGACCCAGCGCCGCACAGATGGGTTTGCTCTCTACAAAATCGGCTTTTCTCAAGCGTTCAACCCCGCTTGGGACACCGATATGACCCTTTCAGAAGAGGAGTTAAAAGAAATCTTTAATCAGCCCTTTGATTACTTAGCCAAAGGGGCGCAGACCTATGCCTTTGTCTCGCGGGATGGCCGCTATGTGATCAAATTTTTCCGCTATCTGAATAAGTATGCTACTCCTCTAGAATTTCTTCCCCTAGAAAGCGTTCGGAAAACAGCCGCCAAACGCAAAGGAAAGTTGCAAAAGGACTTTAGCAGCTATAAGATCGCCTTTGAGCAGATGAAAGAAGAGACGGGATTGCTCTATCTTCACCTCAATCCCACCCGCCATTTGAAAAGGTCGATTACTCTCTATGATAAAATGAAGCCCCAGTATAAGCTTTCCCTAGATGAATTCGGGTTTATTCTGCAAAAAAGAGCGGCCCCTTTTTATCCTACCCTGACAAACTGGATTGAAGAGAATAAAACAGAAGAAGCAAAACAGGCATTAACTGCGCTTGTCCATCTGATTGCAAAACGGTGCGTTTTAGGAATTTTTGATAAGGACCCGGATTTGGCGACCAATTTTGGATTTTTGGAAGAGACCCCGATCCAGTTTGATATTGGACGTTTTAAAGTAGATGAAGCGCAAAAAAACCTGCAGGCGCTACCTAAAATTCTTAAACCACTGGAAATATGGCTTTCTCAAAAAGCGCCTGAATTGGCCACCTATTTGAATCATGAAATTAGTCAAGCCGCTCGTTAAATTAGCCCTTGCCCTAGTCCTCTTCTCACTTGCCGGCCGCTTTTGCGCACAGCAAACAGATGGGTTTGCGCTTTCCAAAATCCGCTCCCATCTCTCCTTTGATCCAAGGTGGGAAATCCCTCAAAATCCCGCAGAAGCCCGTACAATCTTACAGCAGAAATTCTACTATCTTTCCAAAGGCGCCCAGTGCTATGTGTTCTCTAGTAGCGACAACAGATACGTGCTGAAGTTTTTCAGACAAAAACTGTTTTATCTGCCTTGGGCCAGCCACTTTTTCTCCCAAGAAAAAAAAGAGAAAATCAGCGTTAAAAAACAAGCAGCCCTAGAAAAAGACTTCCAAAGCTACTGCTTAGCTTATAGAGAGCTAAAAGAGGAAACAGGGCTTGTTTTTTTACATCTCAATAAAAGCCGCACCTTTTCGTCCCCTTTAGTTCTAGTGGACAAATTGGGTATCGAGCATGCGATTGATCCCAACGAATATGAGTTTTTTGTGCAGAAAAAAGCGTTGCTGATCCCAGAAAAAATTGAAATGGAGATGCATCAGGGGCAGCTTGAAGAAGCAAAACAGACTCTGCGCTCTCTTTTTGCACTGATTCATGAGCGCATTGAGAAAAAAATCGTGGATGCCGATGCCAATTTAAAAAAGAATTTCGGCTTTTCTGAAGGGAGAGCGATCCAAATCGATATTGGCCGCTTTTCTAAGGCAGAGTTTTCTGAAAAAAGGGCGCTTAATTCTCTCTATAAAAGAAAAGAAGATCTCCAGTTTTGGATCAATGAGCATTACCCAGAACTGTCCGATTTTTTTAAAGTAGAATTTGAGAGGACATTTGAATCGCAGCCTTAACTTTGTCTTTCTTTTGGCCATGCTGGCGCTCTGTGCAAAATTTTGCATGAAAGAGACCGATGGCTTTTCTATCTTAGCCATCAGCAGCCATCGTCCCTATAATTCTGATTGGCAGGTGCCCCTAAGAGAGCCAGAAAAAGTAGATCAGGCGCTTTCACAGCCCTATCACTACCTCGGCTCTGGAAGCCAATGTTTTGTTTTTACCAGCCAAGATGGAAACTACGTTCTCAAATTCTTTAAACAGCGCATCTATTCCCCTTCTGCGTTTTTAAATCGGGCGCCTCTCCCCTGGTTTTTACACCGTTATCGTGAGAAAAATAGGGAGAAACGTTTAGACAAATGTGCGCGCGATTTTGCCAGCTATAAAATGGCTTTTGAGGAGCTGCAAGAAGAGACGCAGCTTCTCTATGTGCATCTGAATCCTACCGATTTTCTAAAGAAAACGGTCTTTATTACCGATAAACTCCATATCCGCCATGAAATTCTGTTAGACAAGCTGGATTTTATCCTGCAGCGGCGCGCAGAGCCTGCATTTGACCACATTCAGAGACTGATGGGACAAGGAAAAAAAAAGGAAGCCAAACAGGCCATTCTCTCATTGCGCACACTCATCGAAAACCGCTGCCGCAAAGGATTTAAGGACCGTGACCCAGATATCCGCACCAATTGCGGGTTTGTTGGAGAAAAAGCGGTGAAATTGGATGTGGGTAGATTTGAAAGAAATAATGGCTTCCAAGATCCCAAAGTGTGCGCTGAAGAGATCGAAACGGTGATGGCTCCTTTCCACTGTTGGATCAAAACCTTTTACCCCTCACTGAACGAATGATAAATTTCTCTTCTATCCTGTCTATCCTGCCGCTTTGCGATCCCGTTCATCCTGTTTATTCTTCGGAGATCAAGATAAGCAAGATCGCAAAGCGGCAGGATGCGCAGGATGTATTTAATCTATTGTAGATTATAATTACTCATTTATGAAACGTTACTATAAATTTGTGCTATTAATTTGTTTACTGCCTTTTCTCTATAAATTTTGCGAGAGACAAACAGACGGTTTCAGAGTGGCGCGCATCCTCACCTCAAGCTCTGGGACCCAGATAGGGGTGACCCCACAAGAACTTCCAACCCTCTTGGGCCAGAAATTTTACTATTTAGCCTCGGGCGGCCAAGCCTGGGTTTTTGTCTCTGAAGACCAGCAGTACGTGCTCAAATTTTTTAAAACCTATAAACGGAAAGCCAAAAGCAGTCGTGATTTTGCAAGCTGTCAACTCGCTTACGATAAATTAAAAGAGGAGTGCGGGCTACTCTATCTGCATCTTCATGCCACCTCCCATTTAAATCTCAGTGTCACACTTGTGGACAAGCTTCATATTGAACATCCGATTGCCCTGGATCAGACCGCTTTTTTAGTGCAGAAAAAAGCGGTCCTTCTCTATGACCATATTGAACAAACGATGCGTGCAGGAAATTTAGAAGGAGCAAAACAGGCGCTTTCAGCTGCCTGTCAATTGATACGCACCCGCTCTGAAAAAGGAATTTTTGACGAAGATGCACGCATCCACTGTAATTTAGGTTTTATTGGCGCCAAAGCGATTCTTATAGACACAGGAAGACTTAAGGAAGATGCAAGACGCAAAGAACCTGCTGTCATGCAAAAGGATCTTAAAAAGATCACACATAAACTAAAACTCTGGCTGGAACTGCATTATCCAGAACTTGTGCCCCATCTAGAACAAGAGACACTTTTATGAAATGGATCGCCCTCCTGTGTATCTTTTATGCACTGTCGCGGTTTTGTCACCATCAGACTGCTGGCTTTGCCATGACAAAAATAGAGCACAATAGCTTTCCTTTGGAAATGGCTGCCACTCCCTTAAAACTGGAAGGAAAATTCCGCTATTTAGGAAGAGGGCTGCAGAGCTTTTCTTTCCTCTCTGAAGATGGAAAGCAGGTACTGAAAATTTTTAATAACCGGTATCAAAATAGGCTTTTTTGGCTGCAATTTTGCCCGTCCCTAGAATGGGTCAATAAAAAAAGAGAGATGGCCAAGTACAAACTAGAGCGCAATTTCAAAAGCTATCAGATCGCCTTTGAAGAACTGAAAGAAGAAACAGGACTTCTCTATTTTCACCCTGCGCCGACAACCCATCTCAAGCAGACGGTCACTCTTGTCGACAAGCTTGGCATTGAACATCCTCTGGATTTAGACAGCACCGCTTTTTTAGTCCAAAAGAAAGCGACCCTGTTTTATCCTTATCTTCACTCTTTAATGGAAAAAAATGGCCTTTTAGAAGCCAAAGAGGCGCTCCATGCATTTATCGCTTTTTTAAAAGCGCGCGCTGAAAAAGGCATTGGCGATAATGATGCCTTAGTCCGCACCAATTTTGGATTTATAGAAGGCAGACCGATGCAGATCGATGTGGGGCCGTTTTACAGAAATAGCGCTTTGAAAGAGACCGAGGTCCGGCAAAAAGAGCTGATCCAATCCACCTTGAACTTAAAACATTGGCTTGAGGCCCACTATCCCCCTCTGGCCACCTACTTAAATGAACTTATTGAAGCTGATTAAAACTATTCTTATTTTTAGCCTGCTTTTCTTTCTTGTAGAGCGGTTTTGCCGCTTGCAAACAGATGGTTTTTCTATCGCAAAAATCGTCCCGCATGGGCCACTGAATAGCCAAGAGGCCCCCATCCCTCTGCACATCTTAGAAGTTTTAGACCAGCCCTATACCTTTTTGGGCAGTGGAGTGCAATGCTACACCTTTCTCTCCGAGGACAGGCAATCTGTGATTAAATTTTTTAAACATTACCATCTTTTCCCTGGGAACAATATCTTAAAGAAAATCCCAGTTCCCCATTTTCTGGACCTATTCAAACAGCAGCTACTGACGGCGCGAGAAGAGCGTCTAAAAAAAATTTTTCGAAGTTGCCAAATCGCCTATGACCAACTTGAGGAAGAGACCGGTACTTTTTTTTTACACTTTAACAAGTCAGAATCTGCTAAAATCACTCTGATTGATAAATTAGGCATCCAGCATGCGCTGGATTTAGGCGAGATGGAATTTATTTTGCAGAAAAAAGCGGAACCTCTAGAAGCGCGCTTCAAACAGGCCAAAGATAAACAGGCCATCGAAGCCTCTTTGGATGCGCTCCGCAAACTCCACTCTGCCTGCACTCAAAAAGGGTTTAAAAATAAAGATGGAAAGATCAGAAATTATGCGTTTATTGGAGAAAAAGCAGTGATGATCGACATCGGATCGCTCAAAAAAAGAAAACAGCTCACTACGGCTCTTGTCGAAAAAGAACAAAAGCGCTTCGAGGAAAAAATGGAACGGTGGAGAAAAACAGTTGAAAACAGCCTATAGACTCTTCCTTTTTTTACTCTGCTTTGTGGCCATTCAGCGCTTTTGCCGGATGCAGACCGATGGGTTCAGTGTGAATAGAATCTTCAGCGACCATCCCTTTGATCCAGAGTGGGAGGTAAGTGATCAGACATCCCCTGAAACGCTCCTTTCTCAGCCCTTCTATTTTTTAGGCAGCGGCGTGCAATATTACGCTTTTGTTTCTGAGGATCAGAAAACGGTGCTCAAAATTGTAAAACCTTACCATTTATGTCCTAATTTCATTCTTTCTCCCTTTCCACAAGTATTGGCAAAAAGAAAAAAAAGATTGGACGCCATTTTTCAAAGCGCCAAGATTGCCTATGAGGAACTAAAAGAAGAGACAGGGCTGCACTTTCTCCATTTAAACAGGACCGCAGGCAAATATCCACACATCAAGCTCTATGACAAATTGGGCATCTGCCATGAAGTTAGCCTTGATGATACAGCTTTTGCACTGCAAAAAAAGGCAGATGCTTACTTTTCGCATACCGATCTAAGATCAATGATCGATCAAACCATTGCGCTCATTCGACACCGGTGCGAAAAGGGGATCGCTTGTAGCGATGCTGTATTGAGCAAAAATTTTGGATTCTCCGGGGAACAGGCCATGGAAATTGATATCGGCTCTTTTACGCGTAATCCTCTCCTTGCCAAACCTTATGCGATTCAAAGAGAGCTGCTTTTTGAAACAGCGCCACTCAAAGAGCGTTTGAAGGAAGAGCCAGAACTATTACAATATTACTATGAAAAACTTTTGGAAGTCCCCTCTTCTTAAACTCTTTTTATTTGTTGTCGGTTTTATCTGCATCGAGCGGTTTTGCCACAACATCACCGAAGGATTTCGTCCTCATAAAATTCTCTCTACGCTTCCCTTTAATCCAGATTATGCCACAGAGCCGGCAACAGAAGAGGTGAAAAAACTGCTGGCACAACCATTCTATTTCTTAAGCAGCGGTGGCCAATGCTATGCCTTTATTTCTCAAGACCAAAAGACCATTCTCAAAGTGTTCAAACATCATCATATGCGCCCTGAATCCATTCTTAATCACGTGCCGCTTCCCTCCTTCTTAGAACCATTGCGGACTAAAATCGTTCAAGAGCGAATAGAAAGGCTCCACTCTATTTTTTCTAGTTTTAAGCTGGCCCATGACCGTTTTAAAGAGAGGACTGGTCTACTCTATCTTCACTTAAATAAAACAGATGACCTCCAGCAAACGCTCACTCTTGTAGACAGCATCGGCATTGCACATACATTTGATGTAGATCAGCTAGAATTTGCGCTGCAGAAAAAAGCTATTTTGGCCTATCCCAAGATCCACCAGTGCATGAAAACAGGTGATCGAGAGACTGCCAAAGCCTGTTTAAAATCTCTTGTGGAGCTGATTGTGGAGCGTAGTAGGGCAGGTCTTGCTGACCGCGATCCCATTGTGAAACGCAATTTTGGTTTTATTGACGAAACCGCTGTAGAGATCGATTTAGGCTCTTTTTACGAAGATGCTCTGCTTACAAAACCTGTAGCCTACAAAAGAGAGCTTTTCTTTGAATGTATTAAACTCAAAAGCTGGGTCAAAAAAAGATATCCAGAGCTCTATCCATTTCTTGAAGAAACGGTGCGTCATGAGATTGAAAAAGATTGATTTCTCGCCCCTTTTTTGGTAAAAATATTTCTTATGTCAGAAAATACTAAGAAAATGGTTCCCCGTTCTGTCTGGTCGTTTCCAAGACTGAGGCCTTTTTCGATGTTCGAAGATTTCGAAGATGATTGGGACCTGCATGAGTTTTCTAGCCTTTCTGGCCTCAGCGTTTCTGAAGATGAGGCCCATGTGTATGTGGATGCCGCTTTGCCAGGCCTCACTCCTGATGAGGTCGACATGACCTATGAAAAAGGAACGCTTTGGATCAAAGGAGAAAGAAAGGAAGAGACCGAAGATAAGAAAAGAAAATATTACCGCAAAGCAATGAGCCATTTCTCTTATCGGATTGCGATCCCTGGCGATGTGGATGAAAACAGAGAGCCAGAAGCGATTTGCAAAAACGGGGTATTAAAGATCACCTTTTTCAAAAGCAAAAAAGGTCCCACTAAGAAGATCCCCATCAAAAAAGGCTAAAGCATTTAATTCTCCCTCTTCTTACTCTGTGTTCTCTTCTTCTCTGTGGTTAATTTTCCTTTTCTTCTTCTTTTCTTCACAAAAAATTCACAAAATGCGTAAATAGTCGAAATGCAAAGAAATTTGAAAATTTTTGTTTTACTTCTCTGCGCCGCCCTTGTAGGCTTTGGCATGTACAAAGGCCAGCATTCCCACCACTTAAGTGGGAAAAAACAGAAAACAGAAACGGTTGCAATACAGGACGAAAAACCGTTTGTCATCATCGTCCCTTCCTACAATAACTCTGCGTTTGTGGAGAAAAATTTGCGCTCCATTTTCACGCAAAGTTATAAAAATTACCGTGTCCTCTACATCGATGACCATTCTGCAGACGATACCTACTTAAAAGCCAAAAAACTGATCACAGAGCTGCAACAAACGCAGCGAACTACACTGGTACGCAATGAACAAAATCAGGGAGCCTTGGCAAATCTCTATAATGCGATCCATAGCTGCCAAGACCATGAGATTGTTGTTTTAGTCGACGGAGACGATTTTTTGGCCCATGAACATGTGCTTTCTATTCTTAATCAGACTTACCAAGATAACTCTGTCTGGATGACCTATGGCAATTTTTTAGATTATCCTACCTATCAGCAAAATCCGGTCCGCTGCAAAGAACTTCCAGATGGGGTCATTAGACGAGGCAGCTTCCGCAAACATGAATGGGTCACCACCCACCTGAGGACCTTTTACGCTTCTTTATTCAAGAAAATCGATCTGCATGACATGGTCCACCGTGGCAGATTTTTTCCTATGGGCTGGGACCTGGCTTTTATGATGCCGCTACTAGAAATGTCTGGCCCCCATGTGCGCTTTATTAAAGACACGCTCTATCTCTATAATCGCAATAATCCGATCAGCGACCATCGGGTCAATTTCCAATTCCAGCAAGAATGTGCTGACGCCGTGCGCAAAAAACAGCCTTATAAACGGCTGCAAGAGCTCACCACCAGCCACGTTAAAAATCAGAAAAAAGTGGAGTGTGTGATCTTTTCATCAGGCAATCCCCTGCAGCTCTATGCTCTTTTAGAATCTTTGACCCAGTATGACGAAGATGCCGGCAAAGTGTCGGTACTTTGCCCACGCTCTAAACAGCTCCAATCCAATTATGAGGAAATAGAAAAAGAATTTTCCAAAATCCACTTCATTTACACAAATGAATTTAAAACTGTTTTTTTAAAACTGCTTGAAGACACCACCTTAGACAACAGCGCCTACGTTCTACTGGCCCAAGACAATCTGATTTTAAAAGAGGCGGTCCACTTGAGCGAAGCGGCTGACCTGTTGGAAAAAACAAGGGCCTTTGGCCTCTATTTTTCTTTAGGATCCCATATCCAACTAGCAGAAGATATGAAGACATACCAAGAATTGCCTCCCCTGCTGCCCTTAAGAACTTTCAGCTTAAAAGAACCTCTTATGGGGTGGCAACTCGCTGCGGGCAGCGGCGATTGGAAAAAGGCACACCCCTTTGACTTAGTGCTCTACTCTAAAAAACAGCTTAAAGAATTAGTTGCCTCAGCCCACTTTAATTCTCCTGCGAGCTTAGAAGCCGTCCTAGAAAAAAAGCGGGCTTCCGATGCCCTTGGTCTTTTCTATGCGCAATCCAAATGTGTTAAAACCAGTCTCTCAACAGAGATGCTCAATCTCTTTGAACAGGGATTAAAAATAGATGTTAACGCATTCTATCAGGTTCAAAATCGATCCAAGCAGTCAGAACTAAAACCAGTCCTCATAAAAAAATAACTTTTTTGGTAATATTCTCCAGCTATGAATGAAATGATTTTATTTGCTCAAATTACTTTTATTATATTTTTTTCTTTTGCTGCCCTAAAAATAGGAAAAGAAGCGCTCATTGCACTGGTCGGGCTACAAGCATTGATGGCCAATCTCTTTGTCTTGAAGCAGGCCTCATTTTTTGGCTTCCATGTGACCTGTAGCGATGCTTTTGCCATTGGCAGCATTCTCTGCCTGAATCTTCTGCGCGAATATTTTGAAAAAGAGAGCAGCAAGAAAGCGCTTCAGATCTGCTTCTTTACACTTGTTTTCTTTGCGCTCATGTCGCAGATCCATCTTTTTTATCAACCGACAGCGCAAGATAGCACCCACAAGGCGTACCATTCTATTCTTTCCTCCTCTCCACGCCTGCTACTTGTTTCGCTTTCTGCCTTTTTTCTAGGACAAAAACTGGATCTATCGCTATTTCAGTTCTTCAAGAAATGGCGTCCTACGCTCTCTCTTACTTTCCGCAGCCACTGCTGCCTGATTGTCTGCCAACTTGTTGACACCCTCTTTTTTACCTTTTTCGGACTCTTCGGGATGGTGGAATCGCTATCCGACATTATGGTTTTGAGCTTCCTCATCAAAATCATTCTTATTTTTAGTTTGTCGCCGATCACACTTTTTTCAAGAAGGTTGCTCTCTCATGCCATTTAAATTTGAAATTCTCTACGAATCTAAAAAATCGCGCGCTCGAGTGGGAAAAATCCATACCCCTCATGGCACGATCGATACGCCCAATTTTGTCGCCGTCGGCACAAACGGAACGATTAAAGCCCTAGACCATGCGGCCGTCTCTCAAATTGGCGTGCAGCTGATGTTTTGCAATACCTACCATCTGATCGTTCAACCAGGAGTGCAAGTAGTAAAAAATGTGGGCGGACTCCATAAGTTTATCCAAAGAAATCTGCCGATCATCACAGATTCTGGCGGCTTTCAAGTCTTTAGCCTCGCCTATGGTTCTGTAGCAGACGAACTCAAAAGCAAAGGGACAAAGAAAAATAAAGAGCTAGTGTTAAAAATCAATGAGGAAGGAGTGCTGTTTCGTTCTTATCGTGATGGTTCTAAGATTTTGCTCACTCCAGAGACCTCGATTGCAGCGCAAAAAGATCTAGGAGCCGACATCATGATCGCATTTGATGAGCTTCCTCCTTATCATGTGAAAAATGATTCCCTGAAACGCTCTTTAGAGCGGACCCATCGATGGGAAGAAAGATCGCTTGATTTTCACTTAAAAAATCCAAAAGGACAGGCCATGTATGCTGTGGTCCATGGAGGCGTGGATCTCACCCTGCGCAAAACAAGCTGCGATTTTTTGACCCGTCTACCATTTGATGGCTTTGCTATCGGCGGCAGCATGGGAAAAACCAAACAGGAGATGCTCTCCATGCTAGAGCAGACACTGCCCTATCTGCCCAAAGAAAAACCGAACCATCTTTTAGGCATTGGCGACTTAGAATCGATAGACGGCTGCATCCCTTTAGGAATTGATACATTTGATAGCAGCTATCCAACGCGTGCGGCACGCCATGGGATTGTCTTTACAAAAGCGGGGCCGCTCAAGCTCACCAAAGCAGACCATGCGATGCGTTTTTCACCGATTGAAAAAGAGTGTACATGCGCCACCTGCAGCCAGCACCATTTTGCCTATTTACACCATCTGTTTAAAGCCAAAGAGCTCTCAGCGCTCACGCTCGCCACCATCCACAACCTGCACTTTATGGTGCAGCAGATGGCCTCCTATAGACAGATGATTCTAAATGATGAGTTATAATCATTCTTCTACATAAACAGGCACGCCAAATTTAGCTTCAAAAGAGTCTAAAAATGGCCCATGATGTAGCTTTTCTTCAATATCTGAAGGATATGCTACGGCAAGCTTATAAAGAGTGGTCCCGACAAGAACAATACGGCCATGAATGTCTTGATCTTCTTTTTTGATCACAAAGTCGATCGCTGGATGCTGTTTATGTTTCGTGAAATCAAAGCTGACAAGCTCTTGAGGCTCCTTGTTATGGGCCACAAAAAGCTCGAGCGATTTTTTAAGAAGCGTATTCGAACCCAAAAGTCTCCATTTTCCAGGGAAATCCACATAACTGACCGAATAGTTCAGATCTTTTGCATCGACGCTGTATTCCTGATAGTCAATCGTCTGGCCTGCTTTAGGCACATCCAGCTGCTTGGTTTGCAATTCTGGATCTTTAGGAAAATCAATCGTAAAACGTTCATTGGCTGTAGAACTGTCTATCCATCCTGGAAGATGTCCAAACGGGTCATTCAACCCATTAAAGTTTTTAATCGCAATTCCAAACATTCCGCCAAAAATAGAGCCTAAAATCAAAACCACACCGAAAATTTTGCGTCTTAACCTTAAAGTGGAGCGGAACACCTTGCCTGGTCTTTTCCCAATTAAAAAAGCTCTTTTAAGTGCTTGCCGCCATGAAAGTCTGCTGCCATCTTCATTTAAAATGGAAAGACCAAAAAACATTTTACCAGGGGTGGTTCCGGTAGTGGCCAGTAAAAAAGCCTCAATGGGCGCCCACAATAACGGGATCGCCAGTGGGAAAAATAGGTTAAAATAGATATCCGGCGCATAAAGAAAAACTAAAGAAAAGCAGGATCCAAATAGAAAAAATAGAGAATAATCTAATAGACCCGCAAACAATTGGTAAAACAAAGGTTTTTTTTCATTATTATTCATGATGCGAAAATAATAGATTATTGCAGAATAAAAATCAATTTAACTAAAATTAGTTAATAACTAAAATTTTATTTGATTCTATAAGAATTAACTGGCTCACCTTTAATGAGATGCTCTTGGATGATTTGCTCCAAAACGTCAGGAGTGCAAGAGTGATACCAAATGCCTTCAGGATAGACAACAGCGATAGGGCCATTGTTACAAACTTGGAGACAGTTCGCTTTAGTTCGTAAAATCTGTGGTGGCGCCAAATTTAGTTCTAATAATCTTTTTTTAAGAAAATTCCACGATTCCAACCCCACTTCCAAAGCACAACATTTAGGGTGACGCTGATCGCTACATAGAAAGATATGTTTCATGGAAACAAGTTTATTGAAAAATGGATTTTTCCTCTATCATTTGAACCATGGAAATAGAAAAAGTTGGGCTCCCTTCTTCTCCAACATCTTTGGAACCTACGGGCCCTGTGCATCGGCCCCCTTTAAACCAACCCTCTTCCATAGAATCCCCTTCTATTCCTGGGACCTTATGGGCCTTTTTCCTTTATATCTATCAGCAATGCCTAGAACTCTACCGTTATTTCTTTTCCCCTGCTCCTCCAACTCCTGCTTTAGTCATTGCAATAGAACCAAAAAAAGAGACCGTCGCTGGGTATGCTTCTTTTGAACCTTCAGATGCCGATAAATCTGATATTCGTTCTGTTTTACATATCCTGTCGGCAAACACATCAACACCCTGGAATCTACTTTTTAATAACGAATTAGATGAGAAAGGCAAAAAAATTAGACATGTGCATCCTTTTAAATTTTTAAAAGAGCTACTTACAACAGATCTAAAAAACGACCTTGTAAAAGTACAAGAGGCCTGGATCCAAACGATTTGGAATAGTTTTATTGAAAACCTAGAGGCATCATTCAACAAACAGCCCCATGACCATCTCTTGGCTTATTTACCCGAATTCGCTGCAGAAGTAGAGCGCGATCCCGCCACTCTTCGATCCTCAGTCGAAAAGAAAGAGTGGGGAAAGCTTCTGATTGAACTTTTAAAGCCTCAACAAGTTAATCATAACTAATTAATTTCATTTAAAATTAAATGAAAAATAAACTATATTAAAAATTACAGGGTAATATAGGTTAAATATGAAAATATTAACAACTATTGGTTTCGCTGTACTCTTATGCATTTCTATTCAAGCAAAGGAAAGGAATCAAGAGATTGCAGCTGTAGGAGTTGGTATTGGGATTTCTGGAGGTGGGGGTGGCTACTATGGTGGTAGTTATCCTTATTGCGCTCCTGGTTACGGTCCAGGTTATTATTATGGCCCGCCCTATTCTTTTGGATTTTATTATGGCCCAGGTCCTTATGGCGTCTATTACAACAATCCTTACTGCTACTATTATCCTTATGGAGGCTACTATTGGGGTGGTCCCTATTGGGGATGGGGAAGAGGTTGGGGAAGAGGTTGGGGGCATGGACATCATGGAGGCCATCGCGGTGGACACCGTGGAGGGGGCCATCATGGTGGAGGACATCATGGTGGAGGTCACCATGGTGGCGGACACCATCACTAATAACTCCTAAAAAGGCGTTGCGCTAAAAAAACTTCTTTTGGCCTGGCTCTGTTGCCAGTTAAAACGATCGTCTGACCAATTTCGTTTCCATGCTTTGCGGCTTTCTCTGCATATTCGCGGTATTTTGCCTTTTCTAAAAAAGGATGCAGATTCATAAAAAAATCTTTGTACTGGCTATCTTGAATACAGAACTGTGCAAGTGTATCGATCTCTTCTTTATAGTTCTCTAAAGACGATCCTAACGCCCTTAGAAACGGTGGAATACAAAAAAGAGCTTCTAAGGCCCTCCAGTGCTTTTTTTTATATAAATGGTCAAAGACCACCAATTGATTCTCTGGTGTCAAACAAACTACCATTCCTTCAAATGCCAGATGCACTTCATCAGATTGCTCTACAGATAAAGCAATAAGAGGCAACCATTTATCCTGGGAAATGAATTTATGAATATCTTCTTTGGAACTTAATAAAGCATCTATAGCATCTAAATTGCTGTTGTTCATGGCAACAGATAAAAGTTCTTGATAACCATGACAGATTTTGGGCATTAGAGCTTTGAAAAATGAACCTAGAGAAGGATATTTTGCAAACTCCTTCATAAGTACAAAAACATCATTTTTAGGAAATTCGTCATAAGACAAAGAATAGAGGCGGTTTAGAATAGTTTCTTTATTCACCTCATCGCAATCTAATAAATTTAACTTTTCGAAATTAAATATCATGGATCGAAAAATATCCAGAGCCATGACACCATGCAAGTTATTGTTCATTGTATCTAAATCATCAATAACAGTTACATCCCACTTCTCACATTTCGTTTTTATTTTTTGCATGAGATTAGGATTTGCAGCCTGACTAAGTTTCCTAGCCTGAACAGACTGATAAAGTTCATCCATTATTTCCGAAACTTCTTCAAGAGACGCTCTTTTAGATAAACTTGTATCCGAAACGGAATGATGAAGTGAGGGTTTACGCAACACAGGATGAATTTGTTGCGTGACTTCTTTTTGGCCACCTTTATCAGATTTTTTCTCCCTATGTACAGGGGGCATAGGAATTGTACGCCACCAACTCTCTATTATTAATCGAACGATTGACATCTATCCCTGAAACTTACGAATTCTGTCCGAGAGTGATCTCTTTTGTTTTTCCCGTTCCTTCTTCGATTAAAGTGATCGTAAAGGCCTCTTGGAAATTATTAACTGGAACAAACAAAACAGTGTTCATATTGGAATGGGGCAAAATCATCTGATCGCGCGCAGTTTTTGCTGCAAAATCATAATCCAGATGTTCATTGGCTTCAGCAGACTTAATCCCGTCAACAATGGCAGGAACAATCATTGGCCATACAAAAAGAGAAGCCACTCCATATCCCACGGCACGTCCCACAGTGGAAGTATGGACTCTCTTGGCCACCTCTTCAGAAGCGACACAGGGCAAACTGACACGGCTGAGTGAGAATAGATAACTTTTATCTGAGTTGTTCTTAATGTAGACCTGTACAGGTTGGTATCCTTTGCCGATCACATTACGGTCCAGAAAACGTTTACAATCGGCTTTATTAAACACTTTAGAAGTAGCTAATACAGAATCTGTAGAAGAAATGCCTACGAGTGCTGTTTCAAGACTATTTAAGGAAGCCGCGGAATAGCTCGCACACCCTGCCAGAAAAACAAGGGTTGTCATAGCTGTAAGCACAGAAAAACCGACTCTTTTATGTATTAATTTAGTCATTATCTATCTCCGATTTATTAATTTTGCAAAGATGTTAGAGCACTTGGCAATTTACTGCAATTACTAAGCCAGATTCTAAAATGTCTTATTATGATGCGAATTTCTTTTGAACTTGGATCCCACGTGCCCGTGCCCAGGCAAACTCCGGGATTCACTTGATATAGTTCAAAAAATTGAATACAATTGCGCGCATGCCAGAGATAAGTAGATTTATTTTTTGCGATTATTATCCGCATGTATTTTTATGATCACGCCCCACCACATTTCCACGCTATTTATGGAAGTCATGAAGCCAAAGGACTAAATTAATATGCTATACAGAATAAAAAGAGCAAAATACTTGGAAGGTTATAAGGTAGAACTTATTTTTAACGAGGGCTCTAAACGAATTGTTGATTTAGAGTTAATGTTAAAAAAATCAAAAGGGATTGTTAGAGAGCTTTTAAATATTGATTTATTTAAAAAAGTTTCATGTGACGGTCACACCATTTGTTGGCCAAATGAAGTCGATTTTTGTCCAAACGTTTTATTTAAGATGAGCAAAAACATCCCTGATTTAAAACGTCCTATTAGTAGACTTGCACGAAAGACAACTGCAAGGCGAACAAGAAAAAAAACATTTAAATAATAACAGATTCTTGTTGAATAGAGAGGGATTCCTCATCCTGATTAGAAATTTTAAATGAAAAACCCGTCTAGAAAAAACCAATACAATGGAAAAGATCTCACCCCAAGGCTAAGATGGACGTGAAACCGCAAACTGAGATCTATTTTAATTCTCAAATTTCTGTCTGTATGAAAGAAAGGCATTTTCTACAATATAAAACTTTTAAAACTTCGCATGGAATGATTGCTTATGTGGATACGGGCGGACCAGGGTTTCCAGTTGTTCTTATACATGGCAACTCATGTTCTTCTGAAGTGTTTAAAAAACAAATAGCGGCCTTTCGCAATCACTATAGGATGATTTCGGTGGATCTTCCAGGACATGGGAGAAGTAGTTGTCCAGATGACCCTGACAACACTTACGCAATACCTGGGTACGCCTCTGTCATTCATGAAATAGTGAATCATCTGGAACTCGGCCCATTTGCAATTATTGGATATTCTTTAGGGGGTAACATCGCTTTGCAATGGACTCAGATTTCAAAAGATCCGATCAAAGGGATCATGTTGGTCTCCTGCGCTCCTATGAAATATTCAAACGAGGTATTTAAAGCCTATCCTCCCTATGAAGGCAGTTTTGCAGCTTATCCAAATGCGCTGAGTGAATCGCAAGCAAAGCAATATATGAGCACTTGTGGATTTAATGTAGAAAATCCTTCTGTTTATTTTATGATTGAAGATGCGATGAAAACAGATGGAAAATCCCGCTCAAAAATGGCTGAATCTGTTTTAGCTGGCAAAGGGATCGATGAGACAGAAATCGTAAACAATCTGACTATCCCTCTAGCCATAGTTGTCGGGAGAGAAGATCCTGCTTTAGGACTCAACTACATCACTCACCTAAATTATCGCAATTTATGGCATGGAAAGATAGAATTCATTGAACATGCCCAGCATGCTCTTCCTGTCCATCAGGCAGATCAGCTGCATCAACTGATAGAGGACTTTTTAATAGATATCAAGAAGAATTAGATCACATTACTTCATCATGATTTCATAATGCAACTGGACAAGTCCACTACGGTAAGACTCCGAAGAGATCAAACGACAAGAAATTTCTTTCCCTATCACATGGAATAAAGGGATTCCCGACCCAAGAATGACAGGAATAACAGACAATGTCATCTCATCTACAAGCTGCAACGAGAGAAATTGAGAGACCGTAGACCCTCCATCGACCCAGATGTGTTTGATTCCATCTCTATGTAATTTAACAACAAGGTTCATCAAATCACCTTTATAAAGCTCCATGCCATTTTTCACAGAATCTAAGTTGTTACTTAAGACAATGATCCTTTTCTCTGGATAGGGATCAGGCATGGTTGAAGCAACCTCATAAGTCTTCCTTCCTAAAATTACAGCATCAATGCTACCCATCAATTTTTGAAATCCGTAATCATCATCAAATCCACTTACTCGATCAAGCCAATCCAAACTACCGTCTTTGCGCGCAATATAGCCATCAATGCTGACCGCAATATAAATGGAAATAGCGGGTCTTGCATTTATGGTCATTGAAGTGCGTGAATGCTCATACATTGGTTCTTGCATCATTTGGTATTTACCTCCATCTTGGCCGGCTTTAAAAGCATCTTGCTTTTAGAGCTCGGTATATTAAAAAAAATTTCTGGATTATTATGCGTGAATCTTGAAATCCACTAAAGCTCTTCCATTATAAGAAATGACATACATATAGAGATCTACCTAATTTCAAAATATTTTTAATTATAAAAAAGTAAAAACCCAATAAATTATTTAACATGGACTAAGAAACAAATACTTGGCAAAATAGAGCCCCTTCTACTCGAGGAAATTATTATGCTTGTAGTCCAATCTTTGTTTGTCGCTTGCTATCTAGCCGTTGCTGTTTGTCAAACTCCCCGTCTTTCGATTACCCAACCATCTGAAAAAAGGCTAGATCAAGAAGTTAAAATCCATATTGAACAGCTCCCTCCTCTTGAAATTATCGAATTAGAAGCAAAAGCAATCGATCAAAAAGGAGAAGAATGGGCTTCACACGCCTTTTTCGAAGCAAATAAAGAGGGTTCGATTGATGTTGAAAACCAGGAACCCCTCCAAGGTTCTTCTTATGAGACCATAGATGGAATGGGTTTATTTTGGTCGATGTTGCCTTCTTCAAAAGATCATACAGCAAGTTTTAAGTGCAGAGACAACAAGTTCTCTATTGAATTCACGATGTACCAAAACGGTAAACCCGTTGGAAAAGAAACAATTCACCGCTTCTGACGCAAGAAAACCAAGTACTTTAGGCCTTGGATGAATTGCGCCTTTTTGTTAAGCTCGTCTCACTGTCGGGCAGGCTGAGACAAGTTCCTCTAAAAACCCGTTTAAAATTGGCTCTCGGAATAGATAGCCTGGGTATCCAATCCCTAGAAGCCCTCGTTACAC
>CAZMTP010000014.1:0-30004 GCA_964569185.1 uncultured bacterium | reverse complement strand
ATTTGCGTAATGAATATCACCATGATCGCAGTGAAAACGTTTAGTATAATTCTTATGATGGTTTTTCAAGTCTACTCAAAAAGGGCTCTTTTTCTGCCATTTTTCTAGTTGATCTGGACTCAGTCCCAAGCCTACCAATCTACTCTCGTCCATTTCTCTGAGGTCTTCTATAACATCCTTAATAAACTCATCGCGAACTGCCCTTGGAACTAACTTATCAGCTTCTTCCTCTACATATTCATCTAAAACATCTCTTATCATATTTTGCTGAATCACTTCCCTAATCAAAGCTCTTCTTTCTTGGCGATAACGGACACGAATTTCATCAAAACCCATTGCTTTCAAGGTGGAGTCATAAGCGGCACAAGTACGCATATAGGAATAGCAATAAAGGTCAACGAGTGGCTGAACATTCTGCAACTCATAAATGGCGATCATTGCCGACATGTAGTCATCAACTCTAATATCGCTAAAAGCCAAAGGCACAAGGTTACCTTTGATCAAGGGAATATTTGCTGCAAGGCGTGCTGTTCGCTTATTTACATCGATAAATGCTTGTAGGTAACTCAAGTGAACCAATAGAAAAATGCTTTGTTCAAACGGATCATCGATAAGCATAGCCTTTGCAGCAATTCGCTTAAGCTGTAATTCCAATTTTTTCGGATTCTCATATGGAAGATATGTCGATCCCCCAATACGTACGCCATGCTTCCGCACCTTACCCGCTTCTGAAGATTCAACAAGACCATCAGATAATAGATAATGTAAAGTGCGAATTACATTACTATTAATTTCAATAGTTCGAGAATTATTAACAAGATACTTAATTGCTTCCTTGTGGTTGAGGATCATGATTTTTTCCTCGTCAAGCTTTCCTTCCGCGACATCGCCACCAAGTACTAGTCGTTCTGTATCAAGAAGCGAATAGGTATTACCTTCCAAACGCGAAGAGTTATAAGATAGGTCAATGATTAATCTATTAAAGATTTGATGTGCATATGTACCTGCTGGATCCTGATCATTAGCACGCTTTCCCGATTCAAATAACTGTCTTCTTAATTGTGCATCAAGATAATAATCAGAGTTTGGTTTATAGCTATGGAACCATTCAGCAGCATAAGCAATAGGCTGTCTTTCGAATAAAGGCCTTTTTACCATCTTGATGGCAATTAAACTTGCAGAACTAAAGCAACTACTAATTTCATCGCTACACTCTTTTGCTCTTCCAACTGCAATATATTTAGTCCCTCGTTTTTGACCAATTTTATTGACCGACCCTTCAAGAATTAATAAGCCTAACCATCGTCTTACAGAACGTTCCTTGAAACCCTTTCCCAGCTTGTCTAGGAACTTAGGCATACTAATTGGCTCCGATTCTAGCCCTAACTGCCTTAATATAAATAATTTGTTATCCCGTAAGCTCATTTCGTCTCCCAATACGGCCATTATAACATAGATACGGCCATTTATAAAGAAAAATTGGCCGTATTTTAATAAAATTGGCCGTATTCATAAAATACGGCCAATTTAAGGAACTTAAAATCTATCTTGGGATTTAATGTCACGCTGATGTTAAATGGCGCTTGTGACTCACTTTTTCTAGGGTTTCACAGATGTCACGCTCGTTATCGACAAGAAGATGAACTCACATCGCACAAATTACGCTTGATTCAAACTTAACAAAACAACTTCAAGCGTTTCCAGTCGATGCCTTCTAATCAGCATCCTCTCCATCGTTCTGACTAGACGAATTCTGCTCTGGATTTTCGGATTCAGTTTGAATGTGTTCCAAGTCGGTTTTGGTACATTTTCCATTTTCCCCATCCTTTCCATTTTTCAGAAGACCGCGTCCTCCTTTACCCCCTGCTCCCCCAGAGTCTTGCCCGTGGCCTCCCCTTCCTCCTTTACCTCCAAAACCAAACAAACTACCGCCTCCCTCACCCCCGTTGCCTCCGCTTCCAGCATACGCGACTGTCATTGACAAAAATAAAGCTAAAAAACAGTATCTCTTTTTCATTTAATTATTCCCCCCATTACCACCATTGCCTCCCCGAATTAGCCCATATCCAGCCCTTCCACCATCGCCTCCCTGGCCCGATTTAGAGTTCCCTCCATTACCTCCATTACCACCCCAGAGCAAACCATTTCCTCCATGGCCACCCTTACCGCCTTTTCCGGAACAGCTATCGCTACCATTACTTCCATTGCCTCCTCTTACAACTCCATTTGATCCATTTTTCCCATCCTTTCCCTTTGCATTATCTGTATACCCATCTACTGTTACAACAAATGCTATACACAATACAGATGTAAACAATTTTTTATAAACCATACAAATTCCTTAAGATTGTTCAAAATAAAGATATTATTGTTTGCCGATTTGTTTTTTTCTATTGTTTTTTCAATCAAGGTACCCCACCTGGGTTGAGCTGCAGGATATTTGCTTACAACTCGAAACCAACATTTCCCAGACACAGCACTGCGTGACTGCAACCTCTCTATGAATCACACTTGCCACAAGAATCACAAGCACGACACATTAGAGACTGTCCACAAACTCTGAATCCATCATCTCCGGGACCTTTTCGCGATTTTTCTCGAAATTCTGCGGCACCTATGGCGCCTCCGGCATATGTTGCCGCAGAATTTCGAGAAAAATCATCGAAAATGACACTCGAATCTGATGAATTGATGGTTTGTGGACAGTCTCTTATCATAAGAAAAATCAAAATAATCTTACGCCAGTTTGCTCTAAGGAACCATCCGGATCGAGCTCCCCAAGATACAGAATCTCAACAAAGAGCTACGGAGAAGTTTGCGAGGATTCTGGGATTATACGCAAAGCAAATGAAGCTATTCAATCCTTCTTAAGCAGAAATCAAGTAAGAGATGTTGTTTAATTTCTCCCATCGAAAAGTTCCGCGTCTCTCTACCTCCATACATACGCCCGGGAAAACCCGGGCTTTTTTCTGTGCGGCAACTATCCGGAATTTCCGGATAGTTCAAATTGACAAATTGAAGTCACTGATACTCCATTTGCCTCGCCTTCTCTTTAAGAACTTCAAGCAAAGCAACATCCTCAGCATCTGCAATCCGTCTTTCTTCTTGTCTTCGAACCTGGTCAAACTCAGCATACCGATCTAGAGCAAGCCTCTCGGCCACTTGAGCAGAAACTTTTCCTGCATGATTGAGAAGATCCTTTTCGTTAAACATAAGGAATGTATCCAATTTCTGTTCCCATTCGGCCATTGTCATCGTTTTGCGCCGCTTGGCTTGATTTTCCGCATAATCGAGGTACATGACGACAATTTCGTTCAATTCCTCGATTTCAGGCTGATCAAGATAATTTTTGGCTATGATCACATCTTCTTGCCGCACTCGACTCCCCTTCCAACTCTTAAGACCCATATTAGGCCGTTTGGGATCTGCGCGTTCAACAATTAATTCAGCAACTGTGTGCCGTGTCGTTGCCCAAAGCATTTTGTTTTGCACTTTCTTAAAAAAAAGCTGAGCCTGATCGCTTTTAGGATCATAGTCAATTGCCGTCGCGTAAATATCGCGAACCTTCTGGTAAAAGCGTTTTTCTGAAGCTCGAATCTCACGAATACGCTCAAGCCATTCATCGAAATAGTCCCAAGGTTTTGGTTCTTTTAGCCGTTCATCATCCATTGCAAAGCCTTTGATGAGGTATTCCTGCAGGTGTGTGGTGGCCCACCTACAAAATTGAGTTCCTCGGGGAGAACGAACTCGATAACCAATAGAAAGAATCACGCTGAGATTATATAGCTTGACAGTTCTTCGGATAAATCTCCCCCCCCTCATTTTGAACTAGTAAGTAATCCTTACTAGTTGATCCAATTTCGGCTTCTTTAGTGGCGTAAATATCTTTTACATGGATAGTTACGTTTTGTGGAGTAATTTGAAAAAGTTCAGCTATTTCAGTACGTGTCAACCAAACAGTTTCTTCCTGAGCTTTGAGCTCGATAGAAGTTTTTCCATCCTCAGTAGTATAGAGAATGAATTCCCCATTAGACATACCCGACTTCCTTTGCACTTAAATTTTTAGAACAAATCGTAGCTGAAATGGTGAAACCCCTCCAGGAAAAAGTTAAAATCGAGTCTCTCCACCTCCATTGTGAATTTTTACACAGCAAAAAAACCTTGCAGTGGTTCAGGTTTTTGCCCCTAAAGAAGCGAGATTGCGCCTGAGCAGCCTGTTCAAAAATTCAAGATAGATTTTCAGCTTTTATTTTGTTACATTCATCATTCTAGTTCATCCATTATTAGAGGCATCTATGAGTGAGCAAAAGAGAACTGCTATTCGTAATAGCACTGCTGAGTTTCTAATTTTCACCGGTCAAGCTGGTGAAAACAGTATTGAAGTCCGAATAGATGAAAATACCGTTTGGCTGACTCAAAAATTAATGGCGGTTTTGTTTGAAGTTTCCGTCAAAACAATCAATGAACATTTATCCAACTTATTTAATCAAAAAGAGATAGATATAAAATCAACTATCCGGAATTTCCGGATAGTTCAAAACGAGGGTGGCCGAGAGGTCTCAAGAAACATCGAATTTTATAACCTCGAAGCCATCATTGCGGTCGGTTTTCGTGTAAACTCGACCCGAGCCATTCAATTCAGACAATGGGCTATTGGTGTACTACAAGATTTTGCTATCCGCGGATACGTTTTCGATAAGTAACGGTTAAAAAATGGATCTTTTTTCAACAAAGCCTATTTCGATAACTTATTAGAAGAAATCCGGGAAATTCGCGCGAGTGAACGAAGATTTTACCAGAAAATCACCGATATTTATGCAACTGCTATGGACTACAATCCTAAGGCTGAAATCACACAAATGTTTTTCGCTGAGGTCCAAAATAAACTTCACTTTGCTATTCATGGCCACACTGCTGCAGAGCTAATTGTAAAGCGAGCTGATAGCAAAAAAGATAGAATGGGGCTAACTACTTGGAAAAATGCTCCTCGTGGAAAAATTCTGAAACCCGATGTTGTAATTGCAAAGAACTACCTGGCTGAAGAGGAGCTGAGGTCTCTTGACCGCTTTATAACCATGTATCGAATTGTACAGGATCGTCTATTTGAGTCGGATTTTGATAGGCATGTCAATAGAGTCTTAGAAAATAATAAGCAGGTAGTTGGAGAAGAGAAAAGCGAACTTTCTCCTAATCAAAAGTTCTGAACGCGTCCATAATATGTACATTGCAAAAATAAAATAGCTGCATATCCAATACATGCTTACCTCCTAAAATTCAAATTTTGTCATCAATATAGTGCAATGGTAGCATATCGTAATCCCAAAAAACATTTGCAAGGAAGAGATCCTTTGATCAAGATAGTTAAAAACTTAGAAAAAGGACCATTATGCAAAAACTAGTTCGAATTAAAATGACATTTGTATGCTTGGCATTTTTTCTATTGATGAACGTGGGTCATACTGAAAATCAAAAGACACACAATCTAAAACAGTACCAAGAACACTTTAAAGATGTCCTACTGGTCATTTATTACGCCAATCCCCATTTCGGGACGATCGATTTTTTAAAACAGCTCTATTCCCCAGTGTTTAAGAACATCGTTTTCTACGGAGACCGCACGCAACACGTAGACATTGGTGAATTCGATCATGAAAATGAAGATGGGCATCATGGCAAATACCGTATCGTATACACACGAAATGGCTATTATCTCTCAAGATGGATCAAAGATGCATTGATCCATTATCCAGGATATGCGGGTTATATATTCATGCAGGATGATTGCATTATGCAGTTTTGGAATTTCTTAAACTTGGATAAAAATAAGATATGGTTCGGCGCTACTGCCGCATGGCATCCAGGTCATGAGGCGCAACCACAGCAAAAATGTATGACCATCAATCGAACTACCGATTCTGAATATACGGGATGGTTTAATACAGGATGCGGGATGCCTCAACTGAAGAATATGTTCGCCAATTTATTTAAATTAGGATTAGACGAAGAAAGAGCCATGCTCGCTGCTAATTTTAAAGAAAATGGGGCCGCGTGGTTTATGGTCGATTTTTTCTATTTCCCCGACCGTTTTTCTAGAAAAATTCTGCGTTTATGTGATCTATTTGATGGTGTGTTTTGCGAAATGTCCATTCCCACCATGCTAGGAGCTATGGATTATGTGCAAAATTGGGAAGAACTGCCCCACTGGTGGACCTGTTTCAATTCTGGTGATAGGGTAAGGGAAGCATACGATCCCCAGTATTATTGGATGCACCCTCTAAAATTTAGCTATCAAGAAAACAGAGATTTTGCCACCCGCGTGTTTAATGAACAATTTTACGATACTTTAGAAAAGGACTAAATCAGATCAGGATAAACTCAACTCATTTAGGCTTTGCAACTCTTCTTTGTGGAATTATTCTAAACTATTTAGATCAAGCCATTTTGCCTGTGGCACTCCCGGCTATTAGCAAAGAATTTGAAGCTTCTCCAACCTTAACTCAATGGATAGTGAATGGTTATACTTTGTTCTTTGCCTGTCTGGTTCTTCTCGGAGGCAGAATAGGCGATGCTATCGGTCCGAAAAATGGATTCCTCATTGGAATGATCCTCTTTGCCTTTTTTTCCATCATGTGCGGATTTAGTCCGAATATCAACTGGCTCATTGGAGCAAAAGCCCTACAGGCCCTTGGGACGAGTCTTATGTTTCCTGCACAAGCGGCCATTCTAGCTAAGCTTTTCCCGGTGCATCAACAGGGAAGAGCTACAGGACTCTTAAGCAGTTTTGGAATAGCCATTGGATTCCTCGGCCCTTTTATCGGTGGTCTATTGACCCAAATGTTTTCTTGGAGAGCGATTTTTTGGATCAATGTGCCCATTACTTTATGTGGATTTCTCCTAGGCTATTTTTCGCTCCCACAAATAGAACCCATTAGACGTCCCATCGATTGGAAAGGCTTTACTTTCTTTGTCTTTACAATTTGTCCGATCACAATCTTGCTCATGCAAGTGCGTGATTGGACCACTCCTACCTTCTTAGAAAAAAACCTTCCTTTTCTTCTCTGTGGCTTGATTTCCCTTATTTTTCTTGTGCGAAGAACGCTTACTGGCAAGAACTTATTCTTTGATTTCTCCCTATTAAAATATCCAGCGTATTCAGCGATCTTATTTTCTGTTTGCATCACTAAATTTATCATGATGATTTCCATATTTCAGACTATCTATTGTGAAACAGTGTTGCATTACACCCCAATAGAAACGGGGATGCTTTTTTCCTGCAGTTTTGCGCCGGCCCTCCTCTTTTCACCCATTGGCGGCTATCTTGCAGACAAAATTTCTCCCAAACTCCCAATTTCCATCGGCTATTTATGCACTCTATTTTCCCTTTTTTGGTTGGCTTTCCATAGCACTCCTTCACTCTTTGACCTCCTTCTATCACTGATCATTTATGGAATAGGGCTGCCCCTTATCCTCACTCCCTCCAATGCGCTTGTCCTTTCCTGTATCCCTAATGACAAAATCAGTGTCGGAACAGGGATGATCGTCACCTCGCGTATGACTGCAGCCTCTCTGGGGCTTGCCACAATCCACCTTTTTACAACAACAGTGCAACGCATTGAAACGCCCATTCTTGGAACTCACAGCGCACTGGTTAAAAGCTTTTCATCTATCCATTTGGCCTTGGGACTGCTATTTGCCTTCGCTTTTGCCATTGTCTACTTTTTACATAGCAAACAAAAAGATTTACAAACTGCATGGAAGCAATCATTCTAGCTGGGGGTTTTGGGACGCGTTTACGTTCAGTGTGTGCAGATCGTCCTAAACCCATGGCTCAGATCCAGGGGAAACCGTTCCTGGAACACCTTTTAGAATATTGGAAATGTCAAGGCGTTTCCCATTTCATTATCTCGGTTGGTTATTTGCATTCTGTCATTATCGACTACTTTGGAAAAGATTATCGGGGCACTCCGATTGACTATGCGATTGAAGATACGCCTCTCGGAACTGGAGGCGGGGTCTTACAATCGATTCCCTACTTACATCATCCAGAATCTATATTTCTTGTTTTAAATGGGGACACCTTTTTCGATCTGCCTCTGACTGCTTTTTCCCACAAAGGAGACGTCACCGTTGCCCTTTACAAAATCGAGAAAAATACACGCTATCTTGGGGTCACTTTAGACGACTGTTCCAGAATCCAAAACTACAATGACCTCAATTCCCAACTCATTAATGGAGGCTGTTATTTGTTCCATAAAAAGAGTCTGGATCGATTTCAACGAAAAGGACCTCTCTCTTTAGAAAAAGAGATCCTTCCCATTTTAATCCGTGAGCACCGCTGCTACGGCCAACTTTTTGATGGTCTCTTCATTGATATTGGAACTCCTGAAGACTATGCCCGGAGCCACCAACTATTCTTGCAAATGCGTTAGTATAATCTCTATGTTTATTAAATTTACTGATTTTGAATTCTAACACATTATCGATCTCCTTGATATCAGGAACATTGTTTTCCAGATAATTTATAATAACCAAAGTGAAGTTTAGTTCGGGGAAATAACCATCTAAGGTATCCTTTAACTGTTGTGCTTCTTCAGCGGTGATTCGTTCTATATCCTTTGTTCCCCAATAAAGATTGGGGTCATTTTGTAAATCATAAGCTGCACGGATAAAAAAAACTTTCCCAGGATAATCACGAAGCTGTCTAAAGCGATGGATTCTTCTATGATATTTGGCATGCATTTCTTGTAGTTGTTGACGATACCGCGCTTCATTACATTCTAAGTCAGAAAAAGGCCAATCGTGCCGAAATTCAATTTCATAATAACAATTTTCAAGCACATACTGATGTGAAGGATGGTGAATGAGGTATTGCTCGTCTAAAAAAAAGGCAAAATCATTCTCTAAAAGCGAAAGAAATCGGTCATGATTGCAAGTGAGAAGCCAGTCAAAAGGGAAGGCTGCTTTTCTTAGATTGTTGGCATTTAAGTGGACTGCGATTTCACAATGCGATCCTAAACTGACAAGTGTGATATTCCGCTCTAAATTAAGATCAGGATCCCACCCATCGGCATTTAAATTAATGCCCATTCCAAAAAGAAAGCAGTATAGGAACCGATTGATCAAGGAAAACGCTTTGCTACACTCTTTTTCCAAGTTCGTCCCGCTCCGAAAGGATTGGATGTTTGATCGGCCACCAGACATTGAACCGCGGATCGTTCCACGTATAGGAGAACTGCTTTTCTGGGGCGTAGTAGGTAGTTTGTTTGTAATGAAAGATCGCTTCATCTGTGAGGACAAGATGCGCATTCCCATGTTTCGGGGGGATAAGTACTTGTTGAGCATTTTCACGCGAAAGGGTAAATCCTTGCCATTTGCCAAAGTTCGGAGATTCCGTATCGCAATTTACAACAACAAGATAAAAAGCACCTTTAAGGCAGGAAATGAGTTTCCAGGTGTCGCTATCACCATGGATTCCACGCAGGACATGCTTTGAGGAAATGGAAATATCATCTTGGATGAAAGGAATATCGACACCGCTTTTCTTGTATAACTCTTCATTGTATATTTCAAGATACATCCCGCGAAAATCGCGAAAGGGATCAAGCTTTATGAGCAGTACTCCATCCAATTTCGTTTTTTCTACTTTCATTTCGTCCTCCACACAATAACAGAAGAGCTATCGAGAAAAAAACTGCCGAAGGGCGGGCGCCATTTTTTTAGGATTTCAATTTTTCCCTCTTTTTCAAGCTGCTCCAGCCTAGGCCAGTATCCCTCAAGATAGTTCCGCTTCCTGCAAAATTTTGCTGCCAGATAATCCATAAGAGAATTCTCATCGTACCATTCAAGTATAGAATCCACATGCACAAAAAGAGATGGTTTTTGCTCAAGAATAAATTGCAAAAATGGTTCGAAGTGGGTCCCCAGTTGTTCCAATGCGCCCATAGCAAGGACTGCACTGCCAGGTTTAAGGCGAAAACTTCTATCCGGTTCAAGCATGTTAAATATCTGGCCAGTCATATTATAGCCGTGCTGCTGCCGCATGAGTCTGATAATTTCTTTTGGACCCGAGACCCAATCCAAGCCATACAGCTGCTTTTCTGGATAGAGTGATGCAATCTCAGCAAGATTAAATCCCGTGCCACAGCCAAACTCATAGATGGTTGTAATCGCAGGATCCCCTAAATATTCTCGGAATAGCCAGCGACGGAAAATAGTATAGATGATGAGCTCGAAATGCGGATCGATCGGCTGAATATATTCCCCTTTAAAACGGAGAGGCCGCGGGCGTCTTAAAAATATCGGGACAAGAGTACAAATATCGTAACCATTGTCAATGAACTCCTTGAGAGTGTTGTCCCAATCTTTTTGCCACCGTGCCTTGCCCTCATTCCCTGCCTTCGTCAGGTCTGAAGATGCAATTTTTTTGAGTATGTCAAGGATAATGCCATCTCTTTCTTTTCCACCGAGGATCTGGTATTGCGAATTGAATGTTTCGATGAGCGCACGGCAATCGGGAAACAGCTCGGAAGTTGTTATACCCAAGAATGCAGCGAAGTCGTCTGCGGAAATCCTCTGGTCAGCATGGCTCGGAGAACTTATTTTCATTAGATCACTTTTCGTTATAGTAGTCGCCGTATTCTATAAGCAGAGTGGATTTCCCATCTGGCCGCGTGAGCGCTTTTTCATAGGCGGGAAAAATCTGTTCCGGCTCATCAAGGCGCACAACATCAACATTTTTTAGCATCACTCGCATGCCTTCAGTGAAATCGCCGCTATGTTGAAAGCCAGGAAAAAGCGGCCGTTCAGAGCCAATAGCAGTTTTAATGATCACTCTCGGCCACACGGTGCCGCCTGTAATTAAAGGGAACTTATCGAGATGATTCACGAGCTGATTCATAGCAAGAAGGAGAAAATTAAATCGCGGATAAATGGTTACTGGCACAAATCCACCAAGCGCAAGTCCTATGGACATTCCCATTTGCGTTTCCTCAAATACCGGCAACTCGATCCTTTTTTCCAAGGATACATTTTCAAGCGTCTTATAAATACTGTTGCCTTGATAAGCCACACTTTGCCCCAAAAAAAGCGTCCGCGCATCTTTTGCCAGATATTCCATCGCCCGCGTTAATTCCTTTTTATAACGGAGTTGTTGAGTGTCCATACCTAACCGAATGTGACCCACTTGCCGCTGCCATAGTGCGGATATTTTTCTTTTTTATGGCGATAAGTCACAATTTTGCTTTCTGACCGCTCCTCGCCCCACGCTTTTTGGGTGGGTGTGTAAGTCGAGATGCTATTGTCTTCAACGATAAACGTGATCGGCAAGTCGTTCCGCTCTGCATATTTTACGCATTCGTGGAAAATTCCGCCTTCAGCGGCCATATCACCCACAAATACCCAAACACGCTGCAAAGATCGTTGCCGTTTCAAAGCCATGGCAACACCAAGGGCGATGGGTGTGTTGCCGCCGACAATTCCCGAAGAGTAAAAAGAGTGCTTTGGATGACATATTGAGATGCTATTGCCGCGGACGATCTCTTCTCGGATCCAGCCCGGATCAATGCCATGTAAAAGTGCGTGATAATGGCTGCGATGTGTTGAAAATACCCAATCATCGGGTTTAATATTCTTGAAGATGTCAATTAATGCATCCTCATTGCCATCAGAAAGATGCACCGGCGCACGGATTTTACCAGCTGTAAAAATAGCGGCGATTTCTTCTTCAAACTCTATCAATGCCATTTTTTTTGCGGCATCTGAAGCTCTGTTAAGCATAGACAAAATTTTTAATCATTGTGAAATTTAAATCAATTATCACAAAAACTCTCCTCTTGCTTAAGAGAATTAAAGCCTGTGGATTGATGAACGATGATGCTACTTCCGGAATTTTCAAAACAGAAAGGGACATGAAGAAGAAAATTAAGCGCGTGCTTGACAGCCTCCTGTTTGTTCGGAGGAACAAAAAACAGCATGAATCCGCCTCCACCAGCCCCCAGTAATTTACCTCCTATAGCACCAGCCTTAAGCGCTTTTTCATAAATTTCATTAATTTTGGAGGAAGATATTTTATCTGACAGACTTTTCTTAAGCTGCCACGTTTCATGTAAAAGCTTTCCGAAAGCCAATAAATCAAGATTTTCATTTTGTAGGATATCTAAAGCCTCACCCACCATTTCACTCATCTGGTGCAACTCATTTGTTCTCATCTGAAAATTTGCAACAATGGATTGGGCAATCTCGTGCGCATTTCGAGAAAATCCAGTAAAGAAAAGAAGGAGATGATTTTGAAACCTCTCAATTCTTTCTTCAGAGGCCATCACCGGATGTACAGAAATATTCCCATTAGGAAAAAAATAGGCACAATTTAATCCCCCATGAACAGTTAGCACCTGATCTTGACACCCCACAGTTTCTTTAACAATATTCTGTTCAATGTGAATCGCAAGCTGAGTAAGCTCCTCTTTAGAAATCATTTGCCCCCGCAAGGTCAATAAGGCATTACATAGCCCGACAACAAATGCAGAACTAGAGCCAAGCCCAGCACGCGCTGGAAGATCTGCGTCGTGATGGATTTCAAGCCCTCGATCATGAAATCCTAAATAACTCAAAACACCTCTAACAGCCGGATGCTCTATTTCTTCAATATATTTTGCATTTTCTAGTTTCGAGTAACAGATACGGTATTTATGTTCAAAAAATGGAGGAAGATAGCGACAACTGATATAGCAAAAATGATTGATGGTTGTGCCAATCACTGCTCCCCCATGCTCTTGGATCCAGGCCGGATAGTCGGTTCCTCCCCCAAAAAAAGAGATCCGAAATGGAGTACGTGAAATAATCATGATTTCAGCTTTTTTTAAACGCTATTACACATTCGAGTAAACAGAATTCTTAATCATGGTATATCCCTTGATCAACTCCTTAATTCCGTCGTCCAATGAAACCTCCGGGTCAAATCCTGTTGCTCTGATTTTGTCATTCGAAACAATGTAGTTGCGTTGATCGGGATCATTGCCAATGGGAGCTTCAACAAAGGTAAAAGAAGGAATCTGTTTTTGAATATACTCGCACAATTCTCTTTTTGACAAATTTGCAGAACAAAGGCCCAGATTATAAATTTGGCCTCGCATGTTCTGAAAATTCGTAAGCCCGTGCCGAAATGCTTTACATACATCACGCACATGGATGTAATTACGCCTAAAATGAGATTCAAACAATAAAACAGCCTTATCATGGACTGCGCGATAGACAAAATCATTCACTAATAAATCTGTGCGCATCCTGGGTGACATACCAAAAACAGTAGCCAGTCGAAAACTAATCGCATTGGGATGGTGCATAAGAACCTGTTCGACCTTCACTTTTGCTTCAGCATATTGGGAAATCGGGTTCAAAGGAGAGTTCTCTGTGCAAAAATGGTTTTTATCCCCCGTGCCATAGGCACTATTTGTTGTTGGCATGAGTATCCATTTTTGAGGAGAAACCATCTGAATAAGCGCAATCGTAGCATCATGATTAATCGCTGTTGCCGTATACGGGTCTTTCATGCAAAGAGGCGCTCCCACAAGAGCTGCGAGTGGAATGACAACATCTGCCCAATCGATGAGCTGCTTCATGAGCTGTTGATCACGCATATCTCCATTAACAATGTGGAAGCCAGAATGGTGACACACAGCTGCAAGACTATTTTGTTTATACATGAAATTATCGACCACCATCACCTCAAATCCCTGCTCCAACAAATAGGGCGTTAATACAGACCCAATATAACCTGCCCCTCCTGGGATCAATATTCTCATCCGCTTCCTCGGCTTTTTTAGGCTAATTTAGATTGAAAAAATATTATACACAAGCGCAACGCAACTGCACAAATTTTTCTGCATCATTTGAACCTAAAAGTTATTGTTTTTTTTTAAAATTTAGAACACAATCCTGGCCGCTTGCAAAAAAATAAACATAGAGGCGAATTATGTCGGTTAATAAATTGCAATCCGGATTAATAGGAAGCTTATGTACAGCTGTTGTAGTAGGCGCTCTAAAATATTCTCCTAAGATTACTGCGATCGGCATCATCACTGGGGCGCTCTATTATCGGTATGTCAAACAGCAAAAAGAAAACCAATCTGTGTGGGTGATCTCTCTGAATATTTGATGCAGATGGTAGGTGAAACTCTAAATCCGGAAGTATCTACTATAAAGCAACCAAGTCCAGATTTGATGGATTTGCTTGCAGAAGAATGGAGCGCTCAAATGACTGCTTTGTCTTATCTTCCAGGTAGGGTTGTCTGTTCTAATAAAAGATAACCTTATGATATATGCAGGACTGGGCCAATAGTTATTGGAGTGTCCATGCTCGTTGCAATCACATTGCGTTCTTTTCTGTCTTCGCATACTGTACTCTACATTGTGCTGTTTGTGCTCTTGTGCAGCTTGCTGATCTCTATTTTCATTCGTCCCACTAAATTCCCTAAATCTCGCCTTAATATCTTCATCACAATCATGGCTAACGTGGCTGTGGTCTTAATCGGTTTCAGCCTGGTTATGTCTGCATTCAACTTGGAAGAACAGGAAAAAGTCAATAAAGCCACATTCACCAAAGAAGCGATCGATAAACTCTGGCTCTATCCAAACAAAACATTGGCAAGCAGCACTAATGCACGACCTGAATTTTTAGCCAGTTTATATCCTAATAATTTGGAACTATACAAATTTGCATCGCAAAAAGAGCCCACTGTTGAAACTGTTGCCTCAGTGATTGACGAGCAATATATTGCGATCTTAATGATTCAAGCCTGGGAAGATTATCTAACACTTCGCAATCTAGACAAAACTGGAGATGCTGTCTGGCTCAATAACTTCCTCCAATGGGCACAGAGTCCTTATCTAAAACACTACTTTGATTTTTTGAAATATAATTTTAAACCCACAACAATAGAAATTGGAAATTTGCTATTCGATTATGCAAAAAAACTGCCTATACCCACCCCTGACCCTGAATTCTATCGTGTGACTGTATTGGAAATGTTAAAAGATTCTAATGTCACCGATCTATTGCAAAGAGCGTCTCGTTAAAGCTTACTTTAGAGGGCTTTCTTCTAATCTAGCATACGGTCTTTTGGCCCTAAAATAGGCTTCGATATCTCTTTGTCTCTGTGCATTAATCCTATTTTCGCTAATCGGATTTAAAAAATTATAAACATAGGTGATTTCAGGGATACAGAGGTGTCTCTCCCCTGCCATTTCAATCATCGGAAACATAAATGCTTGATCCCACGCCATGGGAGCAAATTCTCCCTGATATTTTAAGTCCTCTTCATCGATTTTTTTAAATAGCCAGGCATAAAAAGTTTTAAAATGTGATGGGCACCGACATTCTCTAAAGGCGTTTCTTTCAATGATCTCTTGCGGGATAGGAATACTCCACTTATAACCGCCCTTGGGATACATCACAAGGGTCCCATAGGTCAACCAAACATTTTGTGTCGAATAAGCTATATTGATCCTTTTCAACACCTGATTGTGCGGCAACCAGTCGTCCCCGTCTAAATTAGCTATGATTTCATGATCTGCACAACTATGTGTTACCCGGTAAAGATTGCACATCCCCCCTACACGCTCTGTATTGCGGATCAAAGTAAACTGCGATTCTTTTCCATAGAATCTAACAAGAAGTTCCACTTCATCCGCTGTGCCATCAAAAGAGGCATCATCCACATAAATGACACGATAATTGGAGTAATCCTGAATAAATACAGACTCTAAATTTCTTCTCACCCAGGCTTTGTTATTATAAGAGGTGATCACAACTGCGAGCGGCTTTTCTGGCAGTTCTGAAAATTGGCTCTTAGGTGAGTAGGCTCCAAGAATAGAGCTAAACAGAAGCAAGAGCCATAAGGGAACTTTATTTACGGAATTCAACATGATTTTTATCTAAAGCAATCAGTTTTTTTGGGTAAGGCAACTGCCAACTTTCAGGATAACAATAAGAAGGATTCAAAATCACTGAAGGAGGAAAATCAATACAATAGCGATTCCAATGACTTTCATCGTGCCAGAGTGCAATAATGCCTCGCTTTAAGTCGATATCAATACGATCGATGTTGGTTTTAAGGATATGCAGGAAAGCCTCTCTTTCTCCCCCATAAAATCCTCCCGCAAAATAGTAGCGTCCTTCACGGGGCCACACACACGCCTTGGAATTAACATTTCTCTCGTATGGACCTATTTTTCCTATGTAACCAGGGTTTAAGGTCGCCACCCTCTTTCCCAAAATTTCCTCCCCTACATCCCCTACAAATAACATGTCGGCGTCGCATGCAAAAAGATAGTCTTGCTCTGCAAAAAGCTGTTGGTTGTTGAAATAGACGTTGTAGCGCATCATTGTATCATAGGGCCACCCTAGTCGGGGCTGATAGACACAAACTGTGTTTTCAGGAGGTTGAAATTCTTGGTCCGTAAAGACAAAATAGGTGACATGATGCTGTAGACAAAAATATTTCTTTGCAGACTGAATCAAAGGATCTACGAAAGAGATATATTTCCCAGTAGCCACGATCAATAAACCGATATTTTTTTGTTCTGTAGCTAAAACATCTACTCTGAAACATCCAAATAAAACAGCACAACAGAGAATAAGCAGGCGAAAATTCATCGTTCTTAAATCTCCTGAATTAATTCAGAAATCAGACGGGATACTTTGGGTTCGGCAACATTCGCATTTTTAATGATTTCAGGAATATTGGCAGCCTGGACCGTTTCATAGTAGCAGCAATCGGTGATAATGGACACACCGATCACTTTCATGCCCATATGGACCGCAGCAAGAGTTTCAGGAACTGTGGACATGCCGATCGCATCCGCGCCAATAATATAGAGCATTTTGTACTCCGCTTTGGTCTCAAGGGCAGGGCCTTTGAGGGCTGCATAGATCCCTCTCCTGACAGGAATCTCAAGGCGCTGTGCAATCTGTTCCAAAAGAGCGATAGAGTTTGGATCATAGCAACCATACAGATCGGGCCAGCGCGGACCAATTTTAGGGTCATTGGGCCCAATAAGCGGGCTATCAGAGAGAAGGTTAATATGATCTTCAATGATCATGATATCGCCAGAATGATAAGTAGGATTGATGCCACCAGCGATATTGGTCAAAATCAACGTATCGGCACCCAGAGATTTCATCACACGGATTGGAAAAGTGACTTGCTGGCATGTATACCCTTCATAAAGATGTAACCTCCCCTGCATTGCTACAATCGATCTCCCTTTAAAAGTGCCCAAGATCAATTTTCCTGCATGGTGTTCAGTGGTTGTGACAGGAAATCCAGGAATTTGCTCATAGGGAATTTCGGCTTCGACTTCGATCTGCTCTGCAATCCCGCCTAAGCCAGTGCCTAGGACAAGAGCAATTTCCGGCTTGCATTCAGATACTGTCTGGATATAAGCAACAGCAGCCTCCAGCTGCTGCGATAACGTCGGCGCTGCTTGCGCTGACAAAAGCAAAGGAAAAATAAGTAGGAAATAGAGAAGAAATTTTTTCATATTGTTCCTATGGAATTAAAAGAGAGAATTCTAAAAAAATTCAGATTTAAAAGACAGCGCTGCCAATTGGCAATACCGTGACAGAACCTAGCAAAAGCATATTGCCCGCTTGATCGACTGCAATAATGAAATAGGAATAGGCCTGTTTCTTTTTTCGATCATGGTCTTGGAATTCCAAAGAAGGTGGTAATACTGTCCCAGCAAGATCGGTCAAAGCTGCATTGCGAAAAATCAGAAACACTAGGAAAAGAACCAACTGGAATAGTGGCTATTACAGAATTGGTCAAAGTGCTAATGACACTAACAGTATTGCTAGTAGAATTTGATACATAAATGAGTGTTTTATCCAGGTTAAAGGCCATGAAAATTGGATTACTTCCAACGGGGATAGTACCCACTATCATTCTCGCCGCAATATTGAAGACACTGACTGTGTTTGCAGCAAAATTTTCTATATAGGCTATTGTGCCATCCTGAGAAATAAGGATGTCATTAGGGGTCGCAAAGCCTCCAATGGGCGCACCCAATACTGCATTTGTCGCAACATCAATAAAGCTTATTGAATTGCCTCCTTGATTAGTAACAATAGCTGTTAATCCATCTGGAGTAAAAGCAGTGACAGAGGGATTGGTGCCTACTACAGGGCTTGCGATCACCATATTTAACGTGAGGTCGACAATATTCATCACATTGGTGCCGCTGTTATTTCCCACAAAAGCTTTTGTGCCATCTGATGTAATAGCGATAAATAATGGATTGGTATTTACTATAGGGTTTGCGATCACCGTACTCGTTGAAGTGTCTATGATGGCTACAACATTGCTAGCACCTGAAATTGCCACTAATGCCTTTTTACCATCAGGAGTAAATGCAATGAAACCAGGAATATTGCCAGCTCCAAAATTGATTGTTGCAATTACCGTATTAGATGCAGTATCGATAATGCTTTCAGAAAAGCTCGAAAAATTAGACACATAGGCTTTTGTGCCATCCGGCGTAATAGCGATTCTAGAAGGACCGGTGCCTAATCCAGAAGTGATGGTTGCGATCACAGTATTTGTGGCCGTGCCAATCACACTCACTGAGTTGCTTCCAAAATTTGCCACATAGACTTTTGTATTATCCGGTATAATTGCAAGGCTATCCGGAGACATGCCTACACTGATTGTTGCGATCACATGATTCGTCGCAGTATCAATAACACTGACTGAACTACTAGTGGTGTTTCAGACATAGGCATTGGTTGAAGAAAACAGCGCAATTACATGAGAGAAAAGAGAAATTAATACAAAGAAAAAACACTGTCTAAATTTCATAAAATTCCTTTAACAGACTAGAATCTCCAAGCGCAGCGCAGCATCGCTTCTTGATTATTGTATTTTTTTGCCAGCTCATGATCTCGGATCTCTAATTCTGCCCAGTTCCCTGGCACATTCCAGTCGCTTGTGAACCCTTGCCAGATGGAAGAGATTGCCAAGCCACTGTTTTCCATGATAAAAAACAGACCAGTTAGCAAGCTAAACAAAGTATTTTTTTTAAAGAGATTCAAAACCATCTCACAGCAATAGAATCTTAACTCTGTTCAAGCAAAAGCAATTCTTCCATCTGAGAAAAACAAATTTTCTACTTATTTAGAGAATTGTTACATCTGTAGCTTCTGGACCTTTGCGCCCTTGACCTTCTACATACTCAACTTTTTGTCCTTCGCGCATGGACTCAGGGCTGCCATTAATATTGTTAGCGTGAACAAAAAGATCTTTACCACCGCTGTCAGGGGTGATGAACCCAAAGCCTTTTTGTGAGTTGAAAAACTTAACTGTACCTCTAGATTTTGCCAAAATTTCCTCCTTGTCTTATTTACATACTTTCAAATGGAATCTTTTTTGAGCGACCTTGTAAAAGTCCCTCAATGAGTAATCAATCAGCATTATATAGTCTGGACTAATAAATTTAAACTACTTCTCAATAAGACGAGAATTTACCTGAAGTTTGGCTCCTCTCTGGGTGGACTAAACAGTTCTAAGTCAATCGTATCTTCTAGAGCTGTCCATTCGTGAGGCAAGTGAGGCGGAATCACAATTCCCTCTCCTGCTCGGATGGTATATTCTTTGCCATTTATTTTTCCCTTTAGACAGCCCTTTTAGCCCTTGTTCTTGCTTTCCCAGGTTGTTTCATGCTATTCTCGGAATTTCCTGAGGATTTGATATGCCAACCAAGTTCATTGAACAGCAAGTGCAAAAAGCTGATCTGCTTGACCTGGAATTGAAAAGCAGATATGGCTCACTGGTCAAAGCAGTTGTAGATATAGAACGAGCGATTATGATTGCTGGAATGACAATGCATTCAGATGGAGAAGAGATCCTATTAGAGAATGGATCAAAACAAGCAGACCTCTGGGGAATCAATCTCTACCTGCAGGAATCCGGAGATGAATGGATCGAATATGATTCAGTGATTAATCTGAGACCTTCTCAAGGTAATGATTCTCGAGGAGTGGATGATCCCGCAATCCGTCAAAAAATTCGAGAAATCGTCCATCAACTGGTCAAACAAACATGACTGCAAAGCGAGAACACTTAGAATCAGTTAGAGCCCGTTGGGCGAAGTTTTCTCTTGTCGAACAAATGGCAAATATTGGGAGTGAAGTAAGTCGAGTTCTTCGAGCTAAGGGCAATCAACCACGCTACTGGGGCGCTGTCGCACGAGCTTTAGATTTATTTTATCTCACCGTCGAAGATCCTCGATGGAAAGGACATCTAAGAGAAATTTTACGAGTGCGCGAACTGTTTGCTGCCGCCGCTCTTGGAAGTGACGAATACAAAACATCTCTTCAAGATTTAGACCGCTATTTTGATTGTTTTGCTTGGCTTGCTAGGTCAGATCGTTAAGAGAATGGTTATAAATTCAGATTTAAAAAAAACGCTCATAGAGAAAACGAGGCATTAATTTTAAGAGCCAAGCCATGAGGCGCCAGCGGTGTGTAATGTACGCATGTGCCCGCTGATGCGCGATCGCCGCATAGATCTGCTCTACTGCTTTTTCTTGAGAGGCCATCCAAAAAGTCTTTTCGCCTTGTGCCATAATAGTATCGACCCAACCCGGTTGAATGTCTGTCACACAAATCTCTTTTTTTTCATGGATCGCTTTCATTCGCAACCCCTCTAAAAAATTGGACACAAAGGCTTTGGAAGCATTGTAAGAGGGCGCATCTGCTTCCCCACGAAGCGCACTGATGGAAGAGATGCCGACAAGATGGCCTTGTCCCCTTTTTAAAAAATAGTCCATTGCTGTATGCGCCATCGCAGCAAATCCCATCACATTGACTTGGATCGTCATCGCCTCTTTTTCCCATTCAAACGCATCATTTTTAAAGAGTACGCCTGCGTTTACTACAATCAGGTCAACCCCTTGCATCTCCATGATCAATGCTTTTAAAAGTTTAATCGCTTCTGGAACATTAGTCACATCGATCTGTTTGACAACACTGGGGGTGGGAATCTCTTTTTGTAATGTAATGAGAAGCTCTAAACGACGGGCAGCAAGTCCCAGTTCATATCCCTCTCGGGCCAGTTTTTTGGCAAGTGTTCTGCCAATTCCAGAAGAAGCTCCTATTACAATCGCTTTTTTCATAATTACATTTTGTTACACAAGATAACACAATCCTGCCTATCCTGCCGCATTAGCGATCTTCTTTATCCTGTTTATTCTTAGGAGAACAAGATAAGCAGGATCGCAGTGCGGCAGGATAGGCAAGATAATTAAAAGATGATCATTGTAGCAGATAGAGCCACAACCGTCAGCAATGAAAAAAGGAACATCTGTCGCCCCCATAAACGCTCTTCTTTGCACTTAAATCCCTTAAAACAGAGCCAACACCAGCCCAAGCCAAAAGAAAGGACTACAACCAGATAGCCATATCCTGTACGCCCTATTACTGTAAGTAAACAAGAAACAGCAGTAAAAGCCATAATATGGAGCAGCATCTGCTCTTTGGTCTTCTTCAACCCTTTTTTAAGCGGCAAAACAGGGATATTTGCGGCTGCATAATCTTCGAACCGGTAGAGCGCAATCGAAAAAAAATGGGGGATCTGCCACAAAAAAATCATCATGAACAATATAAGAGCCGCCACATCAAAACTGTGGCCTGTCGCGCAATAGCCCACAATTGGAGGCATCGCGCCTGCAATACCCCCAATCCAGGTAGCGTAAAGGGAACGGTACTTTAAAAAGCTGTATAGAATCAGATAGATAAGAAAACCCAAAAACGCAGCCACAAGCGTTGTCAGATTAGTAAAGATAGCAAGGAAAACATGGCCTAAAAATCCAAGAAGCGTGGCAAAACGCAGGGCCCCTTTTTCTGATACTGTCCCCACAACTAAACCCCGTTTTTTAGTCCGCTCCATTTTTCTATCAAGATGCCGATCAATATAGTTATTAAAGACACAGGCAGAAGCGATCACTAAAGAAAGGCCGAGTAGTGTCTTCCAAAACAAAAAAAATGGGATATTTTCCTTTGCTGCCAATGCAAAACCTGCGGCCATAGTGAGAACATTGCCAAAGATAATCCCTGGCTTGGTGAGCAGCGCATATTCTTTAGTCGTGGATAGTCTGGTAGCTATAGCGCTCAAATCAATACTCCTGCATTTTCATTTCTGGCATCTTGGTTTCTTGCATATTCATTTCAGGCATCATGTTGTAGTTCAAATTGCTGGTGATCCAGAGAGTGCCCGCAATCACAATCAGAATTACAAGCAACGTAAAGAAAAGAGTGATCATGTGCCAGCGCGGCTTGTTTCGCAATCCTACATGAAAAAAAAAGATCAGTTGAATCACCGCTTGCAGCGTAGAAAATCCCCAGAGCACCATATCTAACTCTGGATTTTTCAGATGGTGCCGCGTCAGCAGAAAAAATGAGGAGGTAAGTAGTAAAATCGAAAAGACAAATCCGATTGCCAATGGTTTAAAGCTTACGGTCCATCCATGTTCTTGATCGATCAAGCTACCCTCTCCCTGCCAAATAGACAGCGTTAAATATAAAAATCCAGACCAGGTTCAAAAACTGCCAGAACATCTTTAAACAGGCGATCCTTCGAATGCTTGGAGAGGTGATGCCCTCGCGCAGAACAGGAAACAGAAGCACAGGAATCCATAACAGAGCAAATATCACGTGGACGCCATGGATGCCAATCAAACTAAAAAAAGCAGATAAAAAAGCGCTTTTATTCCATCCATTGCCGCTCTGTGAGAGCCGCACAAATTCGCTGAGCTCCATGCCTAAAAAAATCGCCCCTAAAATAAAGGTAATGCCAAAAAAAAGGAGGGTTCCATTTTTCTGCTTGCGATGGGCATAGGCAGAGGCCATCCCCACAGTGAAGCTGGCAGTGAGCAAGATAATGCTCTGAACAAAAGCAAATGAAGGGCTCAATAATTGGTGCGGTGCAGGCCCTCCAAAGGTGCTGGAGACAAGCACCAAATAGGTGGCAAAAAGCACAGCAAATAGAATGAAATCAGATAGCAAGTAGAGCCAGAAGCCAAAAATGGTTTTGGAATAGGTATTGTGGTATTTGTCTGGGTAAATTTCATGCGCCGGATGAGGCTCTGTCATAAATTCCCTTTCTCTATTTGTTCTACTTCTTTAGCCGTTACATAGTAGTCGGGCTCTTTTACATAGAGATGCTTGATGATCGATCCGATGATGCCAAGAGTGCCGATGGCAGCCAGCCAAAACATGTACCAGATCAGTCCAAAAGCTAATAAAAAACTAAACAAGGCAATGTAAAGACCCGCCGAACTATTTTTGGGCATATGAAGATCATGGTAAGCCGGTTTAACAGGCGCTGTTTTTTCATGTTTCATCACCCAAAATGCATCGCGGGAATGGACTTCTGGAGTTTTGGCAAAATTATAAAAAGGGGGGGGCGAGCTTGTGGACCACTCTAAAGTTCTTCCATTCCATGGATCGCCTGTAGTATCTCTATTTTTTTTGCGATTTTTAATACTGACAAGGAGTTGCAATACTTGAAAACCAAGGCCCAATACAATCACAAGCGCCCCGATTCCGGCGACAATAAATAGAGGCTGCCACTCGGGAACATCATAATGATCGAGACGTCGTGTGGCGCCCATCAAACCTAAAAGATAGAGCGGTAGAAAGGCCAAGAAAAAGCCGATCAGCCAGCACCAAAACGCATATTTACCCAATTTTTCATCCAATTTGAAGCCGGTAAATTTGGGGAACCAGTAGGTGTAGCCTGCAAAAAAACCAAACACCACGCCGCCAATAATCACATTGTGGAAATGGGCAATCAAAAAGAGGCTATTATGGGTTTGGAAGTCGGCCGCAGGAATGGCCATCAGCACTCCTGTGGCACCGCCCAATGTAAATGTGACAATAAATCCCAAAAACCAGTACATCGGCGTGGTGAGCGTGACACGCCCTCTGACCATCGTAAAGAGCCAGTTAAACACTTTGACGCCTGTAGGCACCGCGATAATCACTGTCATAATGCCAAAAAAAGCGTTCACATTGGCTCCCGCGCCCATCGTAAAAAAGTGGTGCAGCCATACAAGGAATGAGAGCACTGTGATGGCCACAAGCGCCCAGACCATTGATGTGTAACCAAAGAGCTTCTTATGCGAAAATACAGGAACAATTTCAGAAAACATGCCAAAGGCGGGCAAGACCAGAATATAAACTTCGGGGTGGCCCCACGCCCAGAATAGATTGATGTAGAGCATCGGGTTGCCGCCAAACTCCGCTGTAAAGATATGGGTATCGAGCAGACGGTCTGTTGTGAGCATGCCCAAAGCAGCCGTCAAGATAGGAAAAGCAAACACCACAAGCACCATGGTGACCAGAGTTGACCAGACAAAAATGGGCATGCGCATCAGTGTCATGCCAGGGCAGCGCATCTTTAAAATCGTCACTAAAAAATTAATACCGGAGAGCAAACTCCCCACCCCCGAAATCTGAATACTCCAGAGCCAGTAATCAACGCCTACTCCGGGGTTATATTTCAAGCCGGCAAGAGGCGGATAAGCAGACCAGCCCGTGCCTGCGTAAACGCCGACCACAAGCGAGGCCATGATCAACATCGCGCCCATCGTAAAAAGCCAAAAACTTAAGTTATTGAGAAAAGGAAACGCCACATCGCGCGCGCCAATTTGCAAGGGCACCACTAAGTTGATGATGCCAAACATCAGTCCCATCCCCACAAAAAAGATCATAGTGACGCCATGGGCCGTAAAAAGCTGCTGGTAATGGTCCGCTTCTAAATAGCCCATCGATTCCCCTACCGCGACCATCTGTTGCGCCCGCATCATGATCGCATCGAAGAGTCCTTTGAATAGCATCACAAAGGAAACCACGATGTACATAATGCCGATTTTTTTATGGTCTACCGAAGTGATCCACTCATTCCAAATCCAGCCCCATTTCTTATAGCGCGTTAGAAGAAAAATAACGCCTAGAGCGCCCAAGACCATCGAAAGCCCAGCGAAATATTCGATCCAATCATGCTTAAATGCTTCTAGAGTGAGTCTTCCTAACATGCTTTCCTTTACTTGGGCGGAACGTTATACTTATCCAAAATATATTTAAAAAGGTCGGGCTTCATTAAAGTATAAAAAGCTGCCGGTTCATACTGGCTCGGCTGCACCAAACGCTCGTATTCTTTTAGATCCAGAGCCTTGGCAGATGTTTTTGTCTGTCCTAACCAGTGATCAAATTCTTCTTGCGCTGTCGCCTTGGCAATAAAAGTCATCCCTGAAAAGCCCTCTCCGCTGAAATTGGCTGACAAACCTTTAAAACTGCCGCTCTTATTTGCCAAAAGATGCAATTTAGATCTCATCGAAGGCATCGCATAGATCTGTCCCCCAAGGGCCGGAATCCAAAAAGCGTTCATGGGAGCATCTGCTGTAATTTCGAAATTGATGGGCGTCTTTTCAGGGAATTGCACAAAGTTAACGGTTGCAATGCCCTGTTCAGGATAGAGAAAGAGCCATTTCCAATTTAACGCCACCACTTGGATCACAATCGGTTTTTTATCCATTTCAATCGGTTTAAATGGATTGAGTTCGTGGCTTGATTTCCAGATCAAAAAAGAGAGAATGGTCACAAGGACCAGTGGCACACCCCACCAACAATATTCTGCAATGTAGTTATGTTCCCAATCGGGTGCATGGACCGATTTTTTATGTTCACGGTATTTCCAAGCAATAAACCAGGTCAGGATAAAGACGGGGATCACCACAATGAGCATCAGATGTGCGGATGTGGTGATGAGTTTATGCTCTTTGACCCCGATCATGCCTTGCGGCTGCATGACAGGAATCTCTAAACGGCCAATGTACAGAACAGTCAGTCCTGCCAGAGCAAGGCAGATCAAAATAAGAAAAATGATTTTGAAGAGTCTCTTCATCCGCATGGATTTTTTTTTATCTGAACAGAGACTCGGTTGTCCAGAAAAAAAAACAGATTAACGCGCGCTAACTTTTCTTACTTTCTGGTTAGCTACTTTCACGCCACGTGTCTGGGCCCCTTTGATCGGAACCTCTTTCAAAGCAAGCCGCATCTCTTTTACTTTCTGCCGCTGCTGCGGCACGAAATGAAGCTCTACTGTCGCTTCAGGATCGGAGGAAATATACTCAAGCTGGCTATTTTCATCAAAATAGCGATACACTTTGTCTAAGATAAATTTATCGACGATGAACCGTTTGGCCCAAACCTGTCCGCTGTTCTTATTTTTGTAGACCAGATTAAGCGCCGTCTTCTTATCGGCAATCCCCACCCAGGCTAAATCTTCGAAATATTGCTTTTCAGGAATATTGATCACCTTGTAGCTGCCATTTTTAAAGAGAAGGAGCAATTTATCAAAATTGGTGCAGCTGAACGGTTCTCCACCGGTAATTTTAGTGCCCACATAGCCTGTTTCTGGATCATATCCCACTTTGATTTTCTTGGTCTCAATGGCGCGGCGGTCAATCTCTTCGATCGCTTTAATACGGGTTTTGCGCGCGTGGTCCGCACCAAATTTTTCTATCAATTTTTTCAGATAATCGATCGCATATTTTTTCACATTTTTAAGCTGTTTGCGCACTCCCTCTTCTGCCTCTTCAAGGGCCGCAATCTCTTCTTTGTTCTTTTCGCTATCAAAGCTAGAGATGCGCCGGATCGGAATCTGCAGCAGCTTTTCCCGGTCTTCTTGTGTGGGCGCGCGCAGGAGTTTTTTTCTGTGCGGTTTGAATTCCTCTTCAAGGGTCTGATGGATTTTTTCCAATGTTTTTAGAGGCTCGATTTTTCGATAAATCCGGTTCTCTATAAAGATCCTTTCCAAGGTTTTGTAAAAAATCTTTTCCAGCAGCCGCTCCAGCTCAATTTCCAATTCCCGCTTTAAAAATTCGACCAGTTTCGCGGCATTGTAGGCCAGAATTTCATTCACATCGGTTTCCCAAGGCAGCCCATCCTTGATCACGATCACCTGAGAATGCAAAGTCACTTCACACTCTGTAAATCCATAGAGCGCGTCCAAGAGATCTTCAGCCGATTGCCCGCGCGGCAATTTGATCTCAATTTCCACATCTTTGGCTGTGTAATCGTTGATCGCATCGATCTTGATTTTGCCTTTTTTGGCCGCTTCATCAATGGAGCGGATCAGACTCTCTGTAGTGGTTCCATAGCAGATTTCACGAATGATCAACGTTTTAGAATCTTTAATGTCGATCTTTGCGCGCAATTTGACTTTGCCGCGTCCCTTGTCATACTCGCTTTTGTCCATGATTCCGCCCGTAGGGAAATCAGGAAAAACTTTAAAGGAGCCCCCTTCAAGGTAGGCGATCTCAGCTTCCAAAAGCTCCTTGAAATTATGAGGCAAAATGCGGGTAGACATGCCCACTGCAATCCCATCAGCTCCTTGCATCAGAAGAATCGGGATTTTAGCAGGCAGCACCACCGGTTCTTCGTTTCTGCCGTCGTATGAGGGTAGTTTCTCTGTGATATCGGGATTAAAGAGCGCTTCACGTGCTAATGGAGAAAGACGTGTTTCGATATAGCGTGCGGCTGCTGAGGGGTCTCCCGTATAGATATTCCCAAAATTTCCTTGTCGGTCCAGCAGATAGCCTTTATTGGCAAGCGTCACCAGCGCCTCATAAATAGGCGCATCGCCATGCGGATGGAGCTGCATCGTCTGCCCCACAATATTGGCCACTTTATGGAGTTTATCATCTCTTTGTCTCCACAGTGTTTCCAAAATGCGCCGCTGCACAGGTTTTAACCCATCAATCACATGAGGAATGGCGCGATCCAAAATAACATAGGAAGCATACTGAATGAAGTGGTCCTTCATCTGTTCTTTTAGATCATCCATTTTCACTCACCAAGTTTTGCATGATAAATTCTTTTCTGGCCGGCGTGTTTTTCCCCATGTAGAATTCTAGCGTCGGTTTAATATCTGAAAGATTTTGGATGATGACCGCTTGCAGACGCATGTCCTTTGCAATAAACTGCTGGAACTCGTCAGGCGAAATTTCTCCAAGCCCTTTAAAACGGGTGATCTCCACTCCCGTTTTTAGTTGCTGTGCCGCTTTATCCTTTTCTTCCTCTGAATAACAGTAGAGAGTGCGTTCTTTATTTCTCACTTTGAAAAGAGGCGTTTCCAGAATATGCAGATGGCCATGTAACACTAGACTCTCAAAATAGGTCAGAAAAAAGGTGATCAGTAGATTGCGGATATGCATCCCGTCCACATCAGCATCGGTAGCCAGAATCACTTTATTGTAGCGCAAATTGGCCAGATCATCTTCGATATTGAGCGCCGACATCAGATTGTACATCTCTTCATTCTTATAGAGCTGCTCGATTTTCATGCCTTGCACGTTCAGCGGTTTGCCCCGCAGCGAGAACACCGCTTGGGTGAGCGGATCGCGCGTCATCACAATGGAAGCTGAGGCCGACTCCCCTTCTGTCAAAAAGATCACCGTGTTTTCGCCCTCTTTTGATCCATCGCCAAAATGAAATTTACAATCGCGCAACTTCGGGATCTTAAAAGAGATCTTTTTCTGCTTTTCCTTCGCCTCTTTTTTGACAGCGGCGAGTTCTTTTCTTAAACTCTCATTGAAATGGATGCGCTCGATCAGTTTCTTTGCCGTTTCTTCATGCGTATAGAGCAGCTTTTGAACCGCCTCTTTGATCTCCTGCACAAAAGTGGCGCGCAGTTCATTATTTGAGAGTTTGTTCTTCGTTTGCGATTCAAAAACAGGATCTTTGACCTTAACCAAAATGGTGCCCACAATGCCTTCGCGCACATCAATGCCTTGGAAATTTTTCTTGGCGTACTCATTGACCCCTTTTAAGATCCCTTCTCTAAATGCGGATAAATGGGTGCCTCCATCTTGGGTGTATTGCCCATTCACAAAAGAAAAATAGGATTCCCCATAGCTGGAGGTGTGCAGAAAAGCAAATTCAAGATGTTTGCCTTTGTAGTGGAACGGCGCATAGAGACGATCTTCTTTGACCTCCTCATTGAGCAGATCTAAAAGTCCCTCTTTCGAATGGATCTCCAAGCCATTAAAAACAAGTGTCAGCCCCGCATTAAGGTAGGCATAGTACCAGAGCCGTTTGATGATCAGCTCTTTTCTAAAACTAAATTTTTTAAAGATCTCCGTATCTGGCGTGAACTCGACGTAGGTGCCATTTTCCTCTTTGGTTTTTCCCTTTTCCTTCTTTTTTAGAATCCCTCGAGAAAAACTGGCTTCCATGAATTCGCCATCGCGAATACTTCGGACCAGAAAATGGGAAGAGAGCGCATTGACCGCTTTAGTTCCCACGCCATTCAAGCCGACAGAAAATTGGAACACCTCATCGTTGTATTTTGCGCCTGTGTTGATTTTGCTGACGCATTCGATCACCTTGCCCAGAGGAATGCCGCGCCCATAGTCGCGCACGAAGATAGTCGAGCTCTTTTCACCCAGTTCAATATCAATTTTTTTACCATAGCCCATGATGAACTCATCGACCGCATTATCGACCACCTCTTTGATCATCACATAGATACCATCGTCCGGGTTAGAGCCATCCCCCAAACGCCCAATATACATCCCCGAGCGCAGCCGGATATGCGCCAGCGGGTCTAGGGAGAGGACAGTGCTTTCATCGTACTTTTTTGCCATATTCTAGCTCATAGCATGTCTCACTTCTAAATTTGAAGTGAAAAAGCGGCCTTGTTATACTCGAAATAGGGCGTTTAGGTCTACTGGATGTTAATGTATTGTGAAAAAAAATCTTTGAAAATTGCTTCCAATCCCACTGTCCTTTAACATGTACCGAATGCCCAGCGCTATTTCTAAACTTTTTCTCTGTTGTTCCGTGGTTCCGGAAGAGGATCCTCCAATGGAAGACCCCTTTGCATCTATTGACAATTTTGCAAAACAAATGTAGAAAGCACAGAAGCGCGCAGACTATGTGCAAGAA
>CAZMTP010000013.1:0-32245 GCA_964569185.1 uncultured bacterium | reverse complement strand
ACTAATAGCACATCTAGAGAGCGATAAAAGCGCTTCATTTTGTCCATCGATTTATGGCGCAGGTTATCGACAAGGTCATTGATGAATTCTTCTGTAGTGATCAGATGGACGCGCAGTTTTTTATGGTGCTCTTTAATATAGTGCCCGACTGCATGCAACAGGTGAGTTTTGCCGAGACCCACGCCTCCGTGGATAAAGAGCGGATTATAAGAGCGCGAGGGATGGGCGGCCACGCCCATAGCGGCCGACTTGACAAATTGGTTGGCAGGCCCCTCGATAAAATGGGAAAAGGTGTAGGCCGGATTCAGTTTAAGTTCGTAAGGGGAATGGGCAGCGCTGCTCTCTTCTTGTGGTATGGTAGGCGCAGAGGCGCGTGCCTCTTTTTTTGCCTCTGGCTGTTTGATGACAAAAACAAGCGCCAGTGTGCCATCGGAACGCTTGGGGATAAATAGTTCTAAATCTTTTTTATAATTGTCCAAGATATAGGACTGAACAAAAATATTGGGCACTTCGATCGTGATTTCATCAGAGGCGCTCTCAATGAGTTTAATGGAAGAAAACCAGTTTTCAAATTCTGACTTGGAGCAGCGCTCTGCGATAAAAGATAAAAACTCTGACCAAGTCTCTTGTGGTGTTTTAGTAAGCATAAGAAATTGAAATATAGGGCCACGTTAACATGCGCAGTAGCGCCTCTGCAACAACATTTTTAAACTATGAGTGAGAAAGAAAAAGAAAAATTAAACCAGTATATTTTCTATGTGCATGACCCTATCTGCAAAGTATTATGAGAATAGCCTGTTAACTACAAACGAGTGATTTTTGCATGACGCGCCGAGTTCAATATCGGAACGGTGATATGGACTCGGCGTGTCATGCGAAAAGGATCGTTTGGAGTACAGGATATTCCATAGGAATTTGCGGATAGGGTCATTAACTATAGGCTAGGATGAGCGCAGAGGCCTGGTCAGCGATGGTGTTTTCAGACGCTGTTTCTAAGGCGCGGGCCTGCGCGAGTCCCTGCTTTTTGTAGCCCAAAGCAAAAAGCGCTTTGGTACGATTCAACAAGGTAGGGAGATGGTTGGGCTCTAACTTTAGGGCTTTTTCAATATAATTTAAGGCGGCCAAATTATTATTTGTTTGTAAGTGGAGCGCGCCCAGTGTTTGCAGATCATAGACGCTATTAGGAGCTAAAACGACAAGCGCCTCAAAAAAGGTGATGGCCAGCTCATATTTGCCCTGCTTAATATAGGAATAGCCGACAAAGCGAAGATCTTCCAGTTCTTCGTCTCCCCAACCCAACACTTCTGTCCAATTAGTATCACCCATAATTTACCCCTTCTGATATTGGGAGCGCCGAGAATTGATGTCAATGAGATACTGGTCGAAGGTTTGTAACTGTTTCAAAAGGGTAACTAAAATTTTTCTTTCTTTTTCTTTCTCGTTGGCTTCTAACTCTTCTTCAGCAGTCTGCGGCTGTTTTTCTTCTTTTTCCTCTTCTTCTTCTTTTCGCATCACTTTACCAAGAGTGGAGATGCGTTGAAGTTCTGCCTCTGTTTTGTCCATGGTTCCCAAAGCGGGAATGAGCCGTTGTGAAAAAAGCCGTTTTTTCTGCTCATAAAATCCCATAGGAGCAAAGAAATCGGCCCAAGGCGCATTGCTTCTTCCTAGGCCAAAGAGATGTTCAAATTCAGACGTATAAGAAGGGACGGTCACATCGATTTGGGCCTGGGTCAGAATCGCACGCGCTTCTTTAATATAGGTTTCATCGACCTGCTCTTTATCTAGAGCGTACCGTGTCGAAATATCCAGCCCTAAATTGTCAATTGTTCGTGCCATATTTTCAGCTTTGCCAGGTCATTTGAAAAGATGCAAGAGTTGAATTTTTCCCACCAATTCCCACTTTTTTAAAAAATCGTTAATCGCTTTGAAATCAGAATGATGCGTTCAGTTTTTGGAATTGAAATGCGGCCAAGTTTGGCAAAAATGTTGCGAACATAAACCTCGGTTGTTAAAGTGGTGGCAAATGGTGGGAATACCAAGTCGGCATCTATGAGCAGGTTCTTCTTTAGTGGGTCTTACACAGCAAAATTGGATAGCAAAAACCGGTTTGTATTGCCGCAGCAGATGCGTTATGGCCTTGTAGAGAGCGGCGCATTAGAGTTTAGTCTGGCCTTAGGACTAGGCGGCTGTCTTGCCATCTATCGCAAAAGCGATATCGAAAAAATTGTGACCAGATTTCAATCGAAGCAGCATGTGGGAAAATACCAGAAGTTTTTCACGCTCTTTTTTTCCACTCTGCATCAGACCAGCTGCGATTCTATTGGAAGAATTATTGTTCCGCCCCTTTTAAGGAAGGCGGTCGAAATCAAAGCAGAGATCGTGATTGCAGGGGTGCTGGACAAAATCGAGATCTGGCCTAAAGAGCGTTATGAATTTGACCTTAACTCCGCTTTAAGCGGAAAAGATCCCAATTGCGATTTGGCAGGCATGATTGAAGAGGCGTTCAATCTTTTAGATGAAGAGGAGAGCAGCGCGCTTGTGAAAAATAGACCTCAGCAGGCGGTGAAAGAGCTCTTAGAAGGTTTTAAGGAAAGAAGCAGTGAACCGTGCGAGAAATAGACCGCATCAGCCTGTGCTTGTGCAAGAGGTTTTGGAAGGGTTTGCAGAGGTATCCCTCTCAGTTTTTTATGAAGGGACCTTAGGCGCTGCAGGCCATGCGCAAGAGATTTTAAAGGCCCATCCTGAAATCAAACGCTACATCGCGTGCGATTTGGATCAAGAGGCGCTCGCTCTGGCCCGAAAACAGCTAGAGCCGTGGAAGGAAAAGGTGGACCTAATCCATGGAAATTTCATGGATTTGGATGCGCACCTGGAAGAAAGAGGAATTCAAGAAGTAGACGGTTTTTTTTTGATTTAGGAGTCTCATCTATGCAATTCGATCAAGGGGAAAAAGGATTTAGCTTTTCAAAAGAAGGTCCACTCGACATGCGTATGGACCCATCGATGCCACTATCTGCAAAAGAGGTGGTGAACCGCTTTAGCGAAGAAGAGATCGGCAAAATTTTTAAAGAATATGGAGAAGAGCCACGTTGGAGACAAGCGGCCAAGGCCATTGTGCACGCGCGCCGTAAATCTCCTATTGAAACCACTAAACAACTTGCTGAAATCATTAGCCAAGCCATTGGGAAAGCCAAAAAACATTTGCATCCTGCTACGCTGATTTTCCAAGCACTGCGCATCTGCGTGAATCAAGAACTGGAATCAGTGAAATCAGCTCTGCCAAAAGCCATTAACTGGCTGGCCTCTCATGGAAGAATGGGTGTGATTAGTTTCCATCGTTTGGAAGATAGCATTGTGAAATCGCTATTCAAAGAGGCCTCTAGAGCGCCGAGCAAACGAGAAAAGGGAAACTTTGTCCCGCCTCTTCTACATCTTGTGACTAAAAAACCGATTGTGGCCAGTGAAGAAGAAAGACGCTTTAACCCACGCTCTAGAAGCGCCAAGTTGAGATTTGCTGAAAAATTATGAAACGTGTGCTTAAGCTTTTTTTCTGTATCTTGCTCGCAGGGATTTCGCTCTACTCTTATATTGACATGCAAAATACATTGACAGCACAGAGGATCCGCATTCCTCAGCTGGCACAAGAAATCAAAGCGATTGAAGAGCATAATATCCGCCTCCAATATGAGATTGATGCTTTTGAACATCCGTTCAATCTCATTGCAGTTGCCAAAGAGGCCGGCCTAAATCATCTTAAACACCCATTGCTTTGTGATGTGGTGCATCTTAAAGAGGGTGTGGCCTTGCATAGCGCACCGCCGCATCAGCCAGAGATTTTTTATGTGAAACAACCTCGCATTACGTTGGGCGCAAAGCCGTAATCGGGATAGGTTCATCATGGCACATTTCAAAAGACTCACTGGCGTTGCTTTTTTCATCCTTCTGCTTTTTTGCCTTTTAATCGGCCAATTTTTCAAAGTGCAGATTTTAGAACATGAGAAGTGGACCAAAAAGGCGGCCGCGCAACATCAATTGAGTGTCAAAATCCCTTTTAAGCGGGGACTTTTTTATTCCAATACTGCGATCAAACAGGGCCATCCAGATGAGCTGCAGCCGCTGGTGATCGATGTGCCCAAATTCCATCTTTGTATTGATCCTCTGTCCATTCCTAATTCAAATAAAGCAGAGATTTTCAGGTATCTTATAACGCAGTTAAAACCGACCTGGCAGCAGCAAGAAAAGATGAAAAAGCAGTTTTTGAAGAAAAAACGAGCGGTCAAAGTGGCAAAATGGCTCGATCCGCAAGTGAAAGAGGCGCTGCAAAAATGGTGGTCTCCTCTAGCAAAAAAAGAGAAGATCGCACGCAATGCGCTCTATTTTGTTGAAGACTATCAGCGCTCCTATCCTTTTGGCTCGTTGCTGGGCCAGGTGCTGCATACAGTGCGCGAAGATAAAGAAGAAAAAACAGAGCAGGGGATCCCCACCGGTGGTCTAGAGCTGATTTTTAATCAGCAGCTAAAAGGAAAAATGGGCAAATGCCTTTACTACCGCTCGCCTCGGCATTCGATGGAATCGGGCACCATTTTAAAATATCCAGAAGATGGGGCCGATGTCTATCTGACTGTGAACCATTGCATCCAAGCAATTGCGGAAGAGGAGCTGGCAAAAGCGATTAAAAATGCTAAGGCCAAGGGCGGCTGGGCAGTGATGATGGAGCCGCGCACAGGCGAAATTTTGGCACTGGCGCAATATCCTTTTTTCCATCCCTCGCATTACCGTCAATTTTTCAATGATCCGAAACAGTTAGAAGATACAAAAGTCAAAGCGGTCACAGACCCTTATGAGCCTGGCTCGATCATCAAGCCGCTGATTTTGACGATCGGCCTCATGGCCAACGAAGAGTTGAAAAGGCAGGGGAAAAAACCGCTCTTTTCTCCCATGGAAAAAATGGCCGCGGCCCCCTCCTATTTCCCGGGGAGAAATAAACCGATCAAAGACATTAAAAATCATGCCTATTTAAATATGTTTATGGCGCTGCAGAAATCGTCGAACGTCTATATGGCCAAAGTGATCCAGCGGGTCATTGAAGCCTTGGGCGTGGACTGGTTGCGCCACGTATTGCAGGATGTGTTTCACTTTGGTCTTAAAACAAATATTGAAATTCCTTCTGAGAGTCCTGGGCTCTTACCCACTCCGGGAAAATTGAATCCTAATGGAACGATGCAATGGGCAAAACCAACCCCCTACGTCATCGCCATGGGTCATAATATCTTGGCAAATAGCATTCAGATGGTAAGAAATTTTGCACTCATTGCCAATGGCGGCTATGATGTACAGCCAACACTTGTCAAAAAAATTATGAAGACATCGCGAGAAGGAAAAAAAGAGCTGATTTTAGACAAAAGCCACTCTGCGCCGCCTAAAAGACTCATTGAACCGCAGGTGATCGAAGAGATTGTTAAAGCGATGAAATTTACCACCAAAAATGGGGGGACTGCAATACGCGCCGACATTGAAGGGTACACAGAGGCGGGAAAAACAGGCACCTCTGAAAAAATTGTAAATGGGAGCTACTCTAAGAAAAATCATATTTCCACATTTGTTGGATTTGCTCCTGCAAAAAATGCCCGTTTTGTTTTACTAGTGGCCATTGATGAACCAGAATGGGGCTATATTCCTGGAGTGGGAAAAAATCAGATGGCAGGAGTGTGCGCGGCGCCTGCTTTTCGTGAAATTGGCCGTCGCACATTAGAATATTTGGGAGTCACTCCCGATGACCCTCTTAGCGTAGACTATGCCAAGGAAATCAAAGAATTAAAAACGCTCTATGAGAGTTGGAACCATTGAAATTAAAAAAACTGTTAAAAAATTTTCCTGAGCTGCTAGTCAAAGGATCGAAAGAGATTGAGATCACAGGGATCTGCTCTCATTCCAAAATGGTGGCGCCAGGGAATCTTTTTGTCGCTAAAAAGGGGACTTATCAAGACGGGGCCAAGTTCACGCAAGAAGCGGTGCATGCCGGCGCTGTCGCGGTGCTGATCGATTTTCATGACCCTTTTTTGGACGTGGTCCAAATCATCGCTTCGGATGTGGCCCAAATGGAAGCAGCTCTGGCAGCAGAATATTACCACACTCCCTCCAAAGAACTCACTCTTATTGGGATTACAGGAACAAGCGGGAAGACCACAACCAGTTATCTGGTCAGGGAGCTGCTCGAAGCCTCAAACATTTCGACGGGATTGATAGGCACTGTGGAATGGATTGTGGGCAAAAACCATTTCACTCCCACGTTGACTACGCCTGATGTGATTACCAATCAAAAGCTACTGCGCGAAATGTGCCATCAGCATTGCCAAGCAGCGGTGATGGAGGTCAGCTCGCATGCGCTCGATCAAAACCGCGTGCAGCAGATCCAGTTTCAGCGCGCGCTTTTTACCAATTTGACACATGAACATCTGGATTATCATCAGACGATGGAGCAGTATGCCTATGCCAAACGAAAACTATTCCAGTCTCTCAGAGAGGAACAGTGGGCTATTTTTAATGCAGATGACCCGTATGCATCGTTTATGATCGACTCTTGTGTGGCCCAAAAAATGGCTTATGGACTGGGTCCGAAACTTCCGCTTTTTGCTTCAGACATAGAACTCACAGAAAAAGGGATGCGTTTTATGGTCCATGCGCAAGGAAAAACGCTGCCGATGAAATCGGCACTTATTGGCAAATTTAATGTATATAATTTGCTTGCAGCCATCGCATTGGGACTCAGTTTTTCGATTCCTTTAGAGACTTGTATTGAACGCTTGAGCGGATTTAAAGGGGCCCCAGGACGGTTGCAGAAAATCAAAAATAGCTTGGGACTCCATATTTTTGTTGATTATGCGCATAAAGGCGATGCGCTAAAAAATGTGCTTCTCACGCTGCAGGAGATCAAACAGGGAAAGATCATCACCGTATTTGGCTGCGGCGGCAACCGCGACCGTGGAAAACGGGGGCAGATGGGACAGATTGCGCAAACATTGTCCGATCTCATTATTGTAACGAATGATAATCCTAGAAATGAAGATCCAGAGGCAATTGCCAAAGAAATTTTCGAAGGCATCACTCCCGCAGATAATGTGATTTTAGAATTAGATCGCAAGGAGGCCATTCGAAAAGCGATCCAGACGGCGACTTCTAAAGACTTGATTTTAATTGCTGGGAAAGGGCATGAAACTTACCAGATCTTTGCCCATCAGACCATCGATTTTGATGATGGAAAAATAGCGCAGCAACTATGTGAAGAAAAATGCGTACCTTAACACTTCTTCTTGTCCTATGCATTTCCCTTTTTTCTAAAGATAAAGTATTTGATACAGAGCCAATTTTTCCACTCTCTGCTAAAAAAGCGGTGGTGGCAATCCCTAAAAAATCTAAACCGACAGTGATTTTAGATCCAGGGCATGGAGGAAGCGATGAAGGAGCCAAAATCAAATCTTTACTCGAAAAAAAATTGACTTTGCGCGCGGCGCTTTTAGTGAAAAAAGAATTGGAACTATTGGGATACCATGTGATTTTAACCCGCTGGCGCGATATCTATACCTCCCTTCCAAAGAGAGTGGACATTGCCAATCAGCGCAAGCCGTCGCTCTTTGTGAGCATCCATTTCAATTCTTCCAAAGTTCCTACAGCGAAAGGCATTGAAATTTTTTATTACCAATCGAAACAAAAAGATAGAGCCCAGTCCTCAAAAAATCTGGCAACGAGTATCCTAAATCATCTTGTAACCCAGACGGCGGCAACATCTCGAGGAGTCAAGACGGGCAATTTCCATGTGATACGGGAAACAGAGATGCCGGCAGTCTTGGTAGAAGGCGGCTTTTTGACCAACCTGCAGGAGAGAAACCTGATTGCAACAGGCGCCTACCTTGAGAAACTTGCCCGAGGGATTGCAAAAGGGATCGATAAATACGTCAAAAAGTGACAAAATGTCCTCGGCGCGAGTTGAACGCGCGACCTGTCGCTTAGGAGGCGACCGCTCTATCCCCTGAGCTACGAGAACGGCTACTTAAGTCTAATCGATTAGGAGAAAAAATGGCAGAAAAACAAGCCGATTTTGGTCTTATTGGCCTCGCAGTGATGGGCCAAAATCTGGTCCTGAACCTCAATGACCATGGCTATCGCGTTGCGGTCTTTAATCGGACCGTGGCCAAAGTGGACGAGTTTTTGCAAGGACCTGCCAAAAATAGCAAAGTGATCGGCGCCCATAATTTAAAAGAGTTTTTTGCTGCCTTAAAAAAACCGCGCAAAGTGATGATCATGGTCAAAGCCGGTTCTCCTGTCGATGATGTGATTGACGAGTGTCTGCCCTTTTTAGAAAAAGGGGACATTGTGATCGATGGCGGCAATAGCCATTATCCCGATACAGAAAGACGGATGGAGGCGCTTGCAGCTAAAGGCATCCTATTTCTTGGCGTCGGCATTTCAGGCGGGGAAGAGGGCGCACGTCATGGCCCCTCCATTATGCCTGGAGGGAATCCCGCTGCTTGGAAAGAGGTGAAGCCAATTTTTCAAGCGATTGCAGCCAAAGCCGAAGAAGATGGGCTGCCCTGTTGTGATTGGGTGGGAGAAGGGGGCGCGGGCCACTACGTGAAAATGGTCCACAATGGGATCGAGTATGGCGATATGCAGCTGATTTGCGAGGCGTACCAACTCCTCAAAGAAGTGCTGGGCTGTCAAGAGCCAGAACTACAGGCCATTTTCACAGAGTGGAACAAAGGAGTGCTCAGCAGCTATTTGATTGAGATCACAAGCAAGATTTTTAGTAAAAAAGACAAAGATGGCTCTTTTCTTGTGAACAATATTTTAGATGTGGCAGGGCAAAAAGGAACAGGTAAATGGACCGGGATCTCTGCCCTTGATTTAGGAGTGCCTGTCACGTTAATTGCAGAAGCGGTATTCGCGCGCTGCTTGTCTGCACTAAAAGAGCAACGCCTTGCTATGGCAAAAGTCTATCCCTTTTCTAAAAAGGTTTTTTCTGGCGACCGCAAGCAGCTCATTGAAGATATTAGAGAAGCGCTTTATGCCTCAAAAATCATCAGTTATGCACAAGGATTTATGCTGATGCGGGCGGCAGCCGCTGAGATGAAATGGAATCTTAATTTTGGGTCTATCGCGCTGCTTTGGCGTGCAGGCTGCATTATCCGCAGCCGTTTCCTTAATGATATTAAAAAGGCATTTGATAAAAACCCGCAGTTAGAAAATCTGTTATTTGATGGTTTTTTCAAACAGGCAACTTTACAGGCGGAATCAGGGTGGAGACGAGTAGTGATGAAAGCGACAGAGTGGGGGATTCCCATTCCTTGTTTGAGTACTTCTCTTGCCTATTTTGATGGATGCCGCACACCGCGATTGCCGGCCAATTTATTACAGGCACAGCGGGATTTTTTTGGGGCTCATACCTATGAGCGTACGGATCAGCCTAGAGGCAAATTCTTTCATACTGAATGGTGAGTCCTGTTTGGTCACATGAATCCAGTAGGCTTGCTGTGCTTCTTTCAAAAATTTTTCTTTAGAGACTTCATTGACCCAGCTATCGTTGAAATGTATATAGACCGTCCGTCCTTTTAAAGTCACTTTTCTGAACGCATCATAGTGGCCGTTATTTAATGTATTCCCAAGGTGTCGAATAAATCCGTCCACATCGTAGGTGGCAGGGGAACTCATCGAGTGATGGTCTGTGTCAACGGTAAACGTTTCTGGAACTTTTACCGGGGTATTATTTTTGGTAGTATTTTCTCCATCAAAACTAAAACGATTCAACCGGATAAAATAATCTGAGGGAGGTACTTTGAACTGGCTACAGTAAGTCAGATTTGGGTCAATATTGCGGGCAAAAAAACGGTTGTGATTCTCCACAAAATCACTAGAAGCAATATCAATATCTAAATATTTAAAAACGTCTTTGGGATCGTACACCCTTTCTTTGTTATCTAGATGAGGTTTATAACGTCTATTTTGGATCGGCAGTCCTCTAGAGGTATCAAAAAGATATTCTATAAGAATAGACGCATCTTCTTGTCCCCCTTCGGAGATCTTATAGCGTATTTCGTCACCGGAATCATCTTTAGTTTGTTCTCGCAGCCATAATCTAATCTTGTTTGTATCAATAGCATCGGCTACAGCAGATTTTGCCTTTATCGCGTTTGCCATGCCTGCATGCGCCTGTTTTAAAATTGCCAGCCGTTTTTCGCTAATGGCTTTTTGATAAGTTAAAGTGCCGTCTAAAAACTGTAGGGCCGCATTAATAAAACAGTTATTGCCTGTGTTGTTCAGGCCTGTGAAATTTCCCAAAACGGTAAAAGGCTCATTTGGAGCCGATGCTTGTACAGCATCTGAGCTAAAAAACCAGTACCCAATAATAGCGACAGAAGCGATGACTCCCCAAATCAAATTAGGGGATACAATACAAGAGACCACAATGACGCCGACCACTAAAGTCGCCCCTACTGAGGCAAAGAAGGCACGTAGTGTCGGTGAGTCGGCCACTTTTCTATCTGGCAACGAAAGGCCAACCTTGCTATCCTGTCGGACTTGAGGAGGATGATAGCCTGTTAATTGGACATTACCACTCATAATGAGCTAGAAGTGTATTTGTTTTATGTTTAAATATCAAATCAAATTTATTAGAAATTTTTCTATTATTGCCCATATCGATCATGGAAAATCGACCATTGCCGACCGGCTTTTAGAATTAACCCAGACACTCTCTTCTAGAGAAATGATGGAGCAGGTCCTGGATGCGATGGATTTAGAACGTGAGCGGGGGATTACGATCAAAGCCCATCCTGTGACCATGTACTACCAGGCAGAGGATGGCAACACCTATCAGATTAATTTTATTGATACGCCGGGGCATGTGGATTTTGCTTATGAGGTGTCGCGCTCGCTGGCCGCTTGCGAAGGCGCGCTGCTTGTGATCGATGCCGTACAAGGAGTGCAAGCTCAAACGCTTGCCAATGTGCATCTGGCTGTAGAACGCGGGCTTGAAATTGTGCCGGTGATCAATAAAATCGATCTTCCGGCAGCCGACCCCGAAGGCGTGAAGCAGCAAATTGAAGAGGTGATTGGCCTGGATACTTCAAACGCTGTGCTTGCCTCTGCAAAAACAGGCATTGGGATCCGCGAGATTTTAGAGCGCATTTTAATCGATGTGCCTCCGCCCAAGGTCATGCCCGATGAGACCCTTCGCGCGCTCATATTTGATTCTCATTACGATTCTTATCGTGGGGTGATGGTCTATGTGCGCGTCATGAGTGGCGAAGTGCGCAAAAAGACAGAGATCTTGTGCATGTTCACAAACAAAATTTTTGAAGTTCAAGAAGTGGGCATTTTTTCTCCTGATGAAAAGCCCGTAGATGTATTGCGCCCTGGGGAAGTAGGATATCTTGTCGCGGGCATTAAAAAGACCTCTGATGTAAAAATTGGCGATACGATCACTTCCAGTAAAAATCCCGTTGTTGAACCGCTTCCCGGCTTTCGGATGATTTCTCCCGTAGTGTTTGCGGGGATTTATCCTGTTGATTCTTCCGATTTTGAACTGCTGCGCGATGCCCTTTTAAAATTGCAGCTGAATGATTCAGCGCTGCATGTCGAACAAGAGAGCAGCATGGCGCTCGGGTTTGGATTCCGCTGTGGTTTTCTTGGCCTACTCCATTTAGAAATTGTATTTGAAAGACTCCAACGGGAATTTGATCTCGATATTATCACCACTGCACCTAGTGTTGTCTACCGGATGGCGCTCTCCAGTGGAAAAGAGCTCCTAATTGACAATGTGGCCCATTATCCCGATCCCACAGAGATAGAATATGTGGAAGAGCCCTATGTGAAATGCCGTATTATCTCGCCAGCCGACTATTTAGGCGCCATTATGGGCCTTGGCATGGAGAAGCGGGGCACACTTGAAAAAACAGAGACCATCGATGCCAAAAGATTGCTGCTTACTTATCGGTTTCCACTCAATGAGATCATCACCGATTTCAATGATAAATTAAAATCGATCACGCGTGGCTATGCCTCATTTGATTATGAGTTTGAGAAGTATGAACTTTCCGACATTGTGAAAGTAGAAATTCGAGTGAATGAAGAGCCAGTCGATGCGTTTTCCTGTCTTGTCCATCGCACCAAAGCAGAAGGGAAGGGGCGTGCGCTCTGCCAAAAACTGCAAGAATTGATTCCTCGGCAGCAATTCAAAGTGCCGATCCAGGCTGCCATTGGGGGCAAGATCATTGCGCGCGAGACTATCTCCGCCTTAACTAAAAACGTAACCGCCAAGTGTTATGGCGGCGACATCACGCGCAAGCGCAAGCTTTGGGAGAAGCAGAAAAAGGGCAAGAAGAAGATGAAAGAGATCGGCAAAGTGAACATCCCCCAGTCAGTCTTCATGGACATCCTCAAGACTGAGTAATCTAGCTTTATCCTCTAACTGCTTTAAAATTCTCTTTTATTTTTAATTCTTTGAGAGAGGTTAATTCGCTTTTTGTTAATAAACCAGCTTGTATCGTTCGTATTTCTTTTAGATAAGCTTTTCTAGTTGCCCGTTCCTCAGCAGTTGTATCTTCGTAAGCTTTTCTTGCTATAGCCTTCATATTCTGTTCATATTGTTTTCTATTAATTTTGTCTTGTTTTGCAGCTTCTATTTGTGCAATTGACATACCATCGCGTTGCATTTCTTCAATGGTTGGTTCAGGTGCATCAATAAGTTTTTGTATTTGACGCGCATTTAATTCCGATCCAGATTTCTTTCGAAGATCTTTAAGAGTTTCTGCTTCTTCATGGACCTGTTCTTGTTGATTTTGAGCTGCCCCAATTTCCCTCAATTGGCGTAGATCTTCTTTCAATTGTTGGAATTCAGGATCTCCTTTTTTTCTTCCCAAAGAACCTAATAATTTTTCACCCCAACTTTTTTTATGTTTTTCATGTTTCACACTAGTAACTGTCACAGAAGAAGAAAAAGAGACATGTTTGTCGCCATCACTAAAATCTTTAGATGAAGGACGTGGTTTTAAAGTACTAGATTGTTGCATCTTAGTTAGTTCTTCTCTTGTTTCTTGATATATTATCCCTTCTTTTGAAGGGGAACGTGAATGTTCTGGACTTTTATTTGGAGAGTCAGAATGTAAGCCAGGTTCTCTTTCACCTTTATGTTCCATAAAGTCCCTAGATAGTGGACGTGAGCTTGATTGACTCGATGATGGAATATTTCTATCGCTAGGACGCGCATTGTGCGGACTATGAGCGCGAGGATCCAATTCAGTTGCCCAAAGAGGTATTTCTTCCCATCCTTCAGGATCTTCAAACGTATTAGAATGAACACGTGGGCGAGTACCTTGTGGACGATTTGGATGTGTTGGCGGCAAACTAGCAGAAGAGTATTGTGATGCAGGCGGGCGAGAAGATGGGGAAAGCGACTGAGCAGCTATTGCTACTGGTATAGCGGGCAAAGGTAAAGAAGGACCAACATCAGGACGTTTTCCTTCTGGTTTTTCTGGAGAAGAAGCTCTAACTTCAGAGTCAGCACGCTGTGATTTTGCTCTCAGCCCTGCAAATCTATCACGTATCATCTCTTCTCTTGCAGCTTTTGCTTTTTGTAGAGCCTCATTGGCAGCGTTTTGAATTTTAATTCTTTCAGCCTCAGCTTTCACTTTTTCAGCTTCAGCAGCAGCTTTTTGTGCCGCTTCTTTGGCTCGTTCTTCAGCAACTTTTGCTCTTTCAGCAGCTTCAGCTTCAAACTTTTTTTGCATCTCCACTTGTCGGGCTATTCCAGCTTCAGCATTTTTTACTGCTTCAGCAGCACGTTCTTCTGCTGCTTTTGCTATTTTTGCTGATTCCTCAAGTTTTTTTTGCATCATTTGTGTTTTAAGAGCTGATTCAGCTTTTGCTTTTTCCGCAGCTTCAGCAGCAGCTTCAGCAGCGGCTGCTTTTTCTCTTTCTCGACTGACTTGTTGTGCAGCTTCTTCTTTAGCAGCGGCAGCAGCTCTCTTTATCGCGTCTTCGGCCTGTTTTGCTGCATCTAAAGTAGCCTGTTTTGTTGCCTCTGCGGCAGCTTGTTTTGCAGCAGCATCAACTGCTTGTTTTGTTGCCTGTGCAATTAATGCTTCCAACTCTTCTTTAGACATTCTAACTGATGTTGTAGGCTTGGCAGGAGTTGAAGCAGGTGGTACAGAAACGCTTTCTACGTGCATTTTTGCGCTAGTGGTTGTTGTAGATGAAGCACTGGATGTATAGTTAGGTTCCATTCCCGGCTGATCAGAAAAAGACTCTGATGTGGAAACAGAAATAGAATCACTAGAAGCGATGGTTACAGCAGGTTTAGCTTGTGGTGTTAGAGATACAGTGCTTTGAATTGTTGAAACATGTGTTTGAGTCACTGCTGCACTTACTGAGGCTGGTTGTGGTACAGATGAAGGTTTTTTACCTTCTGCGAGTTCTTTCGCACGTAGTTTAGCATTGAAACTGTCTTGCCAGTTACTAGCTACTGGGGGTGTTTCTTCTGCAGCTTGCGGTTCAGCCTGTATTGTTTCCTGAGGTTTTTCTGGTTCTTGAGTTTTCTGATTCTTTAGATCAAAGCCTGCTGGTTTTGGGGCGGCAGAAGAGATGGAAGAAGCCTCAGAAACCATTGGCGAAATTGGGGATTTTGCGCCAGGTGGATTCAGACCATACTTATTATTTAGTAGGTGCCGGTATTGGGCATCTGCTATTTCTTTTTTTGCCGCATCTTCTTTAGCTTTTCGATCTACTAGTGTTTTTTGCCATGCAACTATAGACATGCCTGCTGGTCTTTCTTCTGTTGGTGTTGTCATAGACCCCTCCTATTATCATGATTTTGCAAAGTTAAATCTTAAATATGATAATTAGAGGCTCAAGTTTCTGTATACTAAAACTAAAATTTGATAATAGAAGGGCAATTTATCCTGCGCATCCTGCCGCGCAGCGATCCTTTTATCCTGTTTTCTTTTTTCGGAAACAAGATGATCAGGATCGCAAGCGGTAGGATGTGCAGGATTTTTTAGACGGGTTTCTTGCTTTCTGGTTTATTTGCTAATAAAAAAGGGTAAAGAACTTTTGTCCTTTACCCTTTGGGTCTCAGTTTGAGAAAACAGAGACTTAAGTGGAGCTGGTTGTCTGCGTTTTGAGTGCAGGCTCGCCCGCTTTTCCAGTCTCTTTTTCAGCGCTCAGTTGCAAGAACTGTTTGTTCAATGAGCGCGCTGAAATGATCCATGCAAAAATGATGAATAAGAGAACGGCTGCCACATAGGGCGTGATCAGAGACACAGATCCGAGCAGGATAATCAGCACCTGGTTAATTAAGGCTCCGCCCGATTTTCCGAATCGCGCTCCCACAACGTCAATCGCCGCTTTTCCTTTTACTTTCGCTTCAGGATCCAGTGGGATATAGGCCATCTCTTTAGTTGGATCAAATAAGGAGTATTTGGACGATTTACTCATGATATTTTGGATCATACCAAACACTACAGCGAGCATCAAAGGTGTCGTGCCGAAGTAGCTAATGACACCTGATAACTGGTCTCTCCAGATCACAAAGGCGAAGAAAGCCACACCGCTCAAAAGCAGCACAACAGGGGTGATCATCGCTGCGGTTCCCCAGCCAAAACGTCTGATGACGTTACTGCCCACAAAAAGCATCATCAAAATCGTGGTGACTCCTGTGAACTGAGAAAAGCCGCCCATAAAGGCGTTGTAGCTATTAGGGTTATTATATTGTAATTTCAGCTGGTTTTTCCAGGTGACTTCCACAAGGTTAATAGAGACGCCATAAGCAATCACAAGGACTGCGATGCAGAGCAGATATTTGGAACTTAAAATATAGCGGAAGCTCTCTTTGAGAGGCATTTTTGGTTTTTCTTTCGCTTTTTTCACATCATTCGCATCAAAGAAACGGCCATCGGTCAATACATTGCGGTTGATCCACCAGTAAATTCCCATAGCAAGCATACCAGCAACCACCACAGCAACTGTCAAATAATTAATGGTGACTCCCCAAGCATCCACGCCAGCGGGCAGTTTGCTCTGGATATCAGAGAACACTTTCACGAGCTGGCCTGAAGGGAGCATCGCAAAGTTGGCTCCGAGACCGAAGATCGCGTAAAAACGTTTGGACTCAGAAATACGGGTCGTATCATTGGCAAATCCCCAGAATAAAAGGGATGTCATCATACTGCCCCAAAGTTCTGACATGATGTAGAAAAGGGCATAGGTCCAGTTTCTTAAAATGGCAATGAAGCCGCTAAAACCTTCAGGTAACAAAGTTTGAAGCTGATCGGCAAAAGCAGTAGGGTGCAAAATGTCGCGACACGGATAGAGCACTGCAGCAAATAGACCAAAGAAAGCTAAGAAAAAGCCTAAAGTAGAATAGAACAGCTTTTCTTTGCTGAAAATATTACTGAGCTTCGAATAGATAAGCATAAACAAGATTGCAACAGGAAGCACGCCCCAAAACTTTAAGAAGGAGATCGCTTCTGCCCCAGATCCTGGCGCTGTGACTACAAGAGAATCTTTGGTATCTCTTAAGATGGTGTAGTTGAAGTTGATGAAGAAGAAGAGCAAGAGCATGGGAATCAATTTTTTCAATTCAAAATTATGGACAGGCCACAATAGAGAACGCCACTTCCCGAACTCAGCAGGTTTAGATTGAGATGACATAGGTTACATTCCTTTTGGTAAAAATACCTAAATTTACACGAATATTGTATTCTTTGATCATTTAAAATCCAAGGTAAAAAAAGAATTTTAGTGTTGGCCCGCTAGGATCGCGGGCCAAAAAAAAAGTTAACGAGAAGGGAAAGAGTTAAAAGATTCTTGATTCAAAGATAGATTACTAGCATTAACGCATTCCACATAGGAATTCCAAAGCTCCTGCTCTACCTTTCCATGTCTAATAGAAGCAATAAGCTCTCTTTTGGCAGATGATAAAGATTTTTTTGGACTTAAAATTGAAACCATTTCTTTATCCCCGGCAAGACGCGCAATATTCAACATTCTTTCTAATTGGGTGCGTGTAAAAGCCACTTGGTCCCGCTTTTTGCGAGAGCCGCGCGCTGCCCTTTGCTTAGGAGGAACAGAAGAAGGTCTGTCGGAGTTAATAATAAATTTTTCAATTAGAGAGCCCAGCTCGCTAGGTTGTTTGTTCTTCATTTTTCTAAGGGTAAAATGGTGCATGTAGCCTCCGCTATTCATAGGGAGGTATTTGCATAGGTCGTTTTCTTTTCTACCGCCTACTTTCTTAATTGCTTTAGCAATAATATCTTCAATTTCCCGAAAATTTTTTGTTTTTTGTTCCATGATTTCATCTCTTGTGGTTAACATAATGATTTTTTTTCCTTAATCCTAACAAAGAACATAAGACGTTGCTCGCAGTTCTTTCTTTGATTTCATGATCTATTTAATTTTTTCTATACAATTACTGGATAATAAAAGATGTTGCTATTCCCAGCAACATTATTTTGATATTTTTTGATTATCAAATCTGAAAAGTATATGATTGTGGCTAACTGAGACTAAAAAATGGGCCTTAAAATTATTTCAGATTCAAATCTATCAGATTTGTTTAAGATAAAGAACACTATTGCGGTAGCTGCGGGAAAAGGGGGCGTTGGAAAATCCACTGTCGCAGTGAATTTAGCGCTCGCTTTAAAACAGCAAGGATCTCGTGTCGGTCTTTTAGATGCTGATGTTTATGGTCCTTCTATTGTGCACATGTTATCTAAAGGGATTTGGCCGGCGCAAGATCCTCAAGATCCTAATCGCATACTGCCTGGGCTTTCTTTAGGATTAAAATATATTTCAACGGCCCATTTTAGAAATGAACAGGAAGGGGCGCTTGTGCGCGCGCCGATTGCAAATTCGATCATCTCGCAATTTCTGCACCAAGTAAATTGGGAAGAATTGGATTATCTGATTATTGATTTTCCTCCGGGCACAGGGGATATTCAGTTGACCTTGCTGCAGCAAGCGACATTATCTGGGGCTATTGTGGTCACTACACCGCAAGAGATATCACTACTCGATGTGAGAAAATGCATGCAGCTATTTCAGAAATTGCAGGTGCCGCTTTTAGGCGTGATCGAAAACATGAGTTTTTTTGTTAATCCTGTGACGCAAGAAAAACATTTTCCCTTTAGTTCTGGGGGAGGAAAAAGGCTTGCAGAAGAATTTGGCATTCCTCTTTTAGGACAGCTTCCCATCGATGAGCTTCTTTCGCGCAGTGCCGATTTAGGGGAGTCTATTTTTTCTGCACCCAACACTATTGCTTCTACTTTTATGGGATTGGCGCAGGAAATAGATACACTGCTTATTGATCCAGAGAAAGAGATTAAAAATATTCAGCAAGGGGATACCCATTTCACTATCGAATGGGAAGATGGGGCCATTACTTCCTATTCTTATCAAGAATTGCAAAAACAGTGTCCTTGCGCCTCTTGTCAAAATCAGAGTCACCTGAATCTTGCTGTTTCAGCTACCGGTATCTCGTATGTGGGACGCTATGGACTCAAAATTGGTTTCACTTCAGGATGTACTAAAGGGATCTATTCTTTAGCATTTTTAAGAAAATGGATCAGAGAATGAAATTAGTGATATTATTTTTGACTTTTGCGCTTTGCTTTTTTACAGGCTGTTCTTCAACGGCAGAACAGACACAGCTGACTCAGTGGATGGAAAAAAATGGTAAGATCAAAGTGCTTTCTACTACAGCGATCATTGACGATCTTGTCACCCAAATCGGTGGCCCTTATATCGATCACATGTCTCTTATTGTAGGTCAAATGGATCCGCATAGTTATGAACTTGTCAAAGGGGACAATGAAAAGATGACCCATGCAGAAATTATTTTTAGCCATGGATTGGGCTTGGAGCATGGAGCAAGTTTGCATTATCAACTGAAACAGCATCCTCATCTTGTCTCTTTAGGGGATGAGATCCGCCATCGTTTTCCAGAAAAAATTCTTTTCGTAGAAGGTCAATTAGATCCTCATGTCTGGATGGATATTTCTCTTTGGTCTTTGGCCATAGATTCTATTGTGGATGCGCTCTCGCAAAAAGATCCTGCTCATGTAGACTATTACCGCACCCAAGGAAATTTAGTGCATCAGGAAATGGCCGCTGCTCATCAAAATTTAAAAGAAAAAATCGCTGCGATTCCTTCAGAAAAAAGATATCTTGTGACCTCTCATGATGCATTTCACTATTTTACCCATGCCTACTTATCTGAAGAAGTGAGTTGGCAAGAGCATTGCCAAGCACCAGAAGGCTTAGCTCCTGATGGGCAGCTATCCACAGCAGATATTCAAAGAATCATAGACCATCTTTTTAAACACCATATTTCTGTTGTGTTTCCTGAATCCAATGTAAGCAAAGATGCTTTGAAGAAAATTGTTTCTTCTTGTGAAAAAAAAGGGCTGAAAGTCAGAATTTCTAATCAAACTCTTTATGGAGATGCCATGGGAGAATCGCATCACTATTTAGATATGATCCGCCATAACATCGCAGTTCTGATAAAGGAATGGGCAGATGAAACAGAGCAGTAGCCCTGCGCTCAAAGTAGAATATCTTTCAGTTAATTACGATAAAACGCCTATTTTATGGGAAGTGAGTTTTGAAATTCCTGCAGGAAAGCTGGTGGGGATTATTGGTCCTAATGGAGCAGGGAAAAGTACCCTTTTGAAGGCAGTACTTGGCATGGTTCATTCTCTTTCGGGAACAGTAGAATTTTTTGGCAAGCCGCTGAAAAAGATGAAATCCAAACTTGCTTATGTGCCGCAACGCACAGAAGTTGACTGGGATTTTCCCATTACAGTTTTAGAAGTTGTTTTAATGGGGCGCTATCATAAATTAGGCCTTTTCAAGTGGGCATCTAAGCAGGACAAAGAAGCAGCTTTAAAAGCATTAGAAATGGTGGGCATGGAATCTTTTGCCTCTAGACAAATTAGTGAACTCTCTGGGGGGCAACAGCAAAGAGTATTTATTGCGCGCGCTCTAGTCCAAGAAGCGGAACTCTACTTTATGGACGAGCCCTTTGCCGGCGTGGACATGGCTACAGAAAAAGCGATTATTGTCCTTCTCAATGAATTAAAGGCGCAAGGCAAAACTCTTTTTATTGTGCATCATGATCTAAACACGGTGGAGCACTATTTTGATTACATTGTGCTTCTTAATACCTGTCTGATTGCGTATGGGCCCACGCATCAAGAATTCCATGAAGAAAATATCCGACGGACCTATGGCAAGAGCAGTCTGTTGCTAGAAGAAGCGAAAAAGAAATGGAAATTTTAAAATATTTTACAGATCCGGTCCTGCGCGCTCCGACCATTGGCTGTATGCTCATGTGTCTTTCTTCTTCGCTTGTGGGCATTTTAGTGGTGATACGCAAAAGATCTTTGCTTGGAGAGGCGCTCTCGCATGCTTCCTATCCTGGTGTGGTTCTAAGTATTGTGCTTATGGCCACTTTTTTTTCCTTTTCAGAAGAGTTTATGGTGCTTGGAATTTTAGCGGGGGCTTTTATTTCTGCCCTTGCAGGCCTTTTTGCAATCGATTTTTTAGAAAAAAAGCTGCGTATTAAAAATGATGCGGCACTCTGTTTAGTTCTTTCTCTTTTTTTTGGCGTGGGACTTTTGATTGCCAGCCGCATTCAGACGACACATACACTTTGGTATAAACAGATCCAACTGTTCCTATTTGGCCAAGCGGCCACAATGACCGATGTACATATTCTGATTTATGGGATTTTAGCTTTTTTTGTTCTGGTCGTTCTCTGTCTGCTCTATCGGTTTATTGAGATCCTCTATTTCGATCGAGAATATGCAAAGACTTTAAATATGCCAACGATGCTGATAGAGTCGGTTCTTTTTTTTCTTCTTGTGCTATCCATTGTGATCGGCATTCGCAGTGTGGGAGTGGTGTTGATGTCTGCGATGCTAATTAGTCCGGTGGTGGCCGCGCGTCAGTTCACCCACCATCTAAAAAAACTGTTTTTTTTATCCGGATTTTTTGGCATTTGCGCAGGGTTTATAGGCAACTATCTCTCTTTGGAGCTGTCTGTTTTTATGAGTCAAAAGCAGCAGCTGAAATTCTCCTTTCCGACCGGGCCTATGATTGTGTTGACCTCCAGTTTTTTCTGTTTTGTGGCCCTCTTATTCGCTCCCAAAGGGCTCGTCAGCCACTATTTTCGTCACTGGAAGTTTAAAGAGCGCTGTCTCCAAGAAAATCTGCTTAAATTGTTATGGAAAGAAGGAGTTCCATTGAGTCGAAAGACTTTAGAGCGCAAGCAGCATCTTTCTCCATTTTTTCTTTCCTGGCTTTTGTGGAAAATGCGACAGCGCCACTGGATCGTGTCCGTGAATAAAAACATGTATCAATTGACCGAAGCGGGCATGCAACGGGGGGCCCATATTGTTCGCTTGCATAGACTTTGGGAAGCTTATCTTGTTTATATGGGTCAAGGTAGAGAAAAAGTGCATCAAAATGCAGAAGAGATGGAACATATTTTAACACCAGAAATGGAAAAAGAGCTGACAGAGCTCTTGCACCATCCGAAAAAAGATCCACACCAACAGCCCATACCGGAATAGCCATGAATCCTTATTGGGGAACCGATTTTTTTCAATTTCTCATCCTATTTTTTCAGCGGCTGATGTTGATGGTGACAGGACAAATTCCTTTGAGCGCACTGGCCACGGATGAAATCCAGATCTTTGTATTGGCTTTAGTAGGACTTTCCTCTGTTTTAGTGGGCGCTTTTTTAGTGCTAAAAAAGATGACCATGCTTGCCAATTCACTCTCACACACTATTTTACTTGGCATTGTGTTGAGCGTACTTTTGTTCCTCGGCACATCACAGCTGGGCCCTGAGCTATTGATCGATTTTAAAATTCTTTTAATGGCAGCGCTTTTCACAGCACTGATCACTGTATTTATGACAGAGTGGCTGATCCATGTGATCAAGCTCCAAGAGGATGCTAGTATTGGTCTTGTGTTCACCACACTTTTTGCTTTAGGGATCATGCTAGTCACTTTATTCACACGCAATATGCATATTGGGCTAGAAGTGGTGATGGGAAATGTGGATGCGCTACATCTTCATGATTTAAAACTTGTTTTTGCAGTGATGGTCACTAATCTGGTTGTGGTGACTCTATTTTTTAAAGAATTTAAGCTGATTTCTTTTGATCCAACTTTGGCTACTTCATTGGGGGTATCGCCCGTGCTTTTGAGCTATCTTTTGATGGTGCTCACGGCATTTGCGGCCATTGGAGCCTTTCGGGCAGTCGGTGTGCTTTTATTCCTTGCATTTCTTGTGGGGCCGGTGCTTACTGCGCGACTTTTAACAGGGCGGCTGACCCATTTAATTTTTATCGCTTCGGGTATGGCGCTTTTGTGCGCGCTTTTCGGCGTGGCATTATCCCGCCATTTTGTCTCCATTTATCAAATCCCTCTTTCTACGTCCGGCATCGTCGTCACGCTAATAGGAATTTTTTTTGTTGTGGCAGTAGTTTTAAGAAAAGGGAATTTTCGGGCACGGACACGGACACGTTAAAAATCCCCAAAAAATCCGTTAATCCGATTCCCCTAACGTGCCCGTGCCCGATTCTTGACTTTTAGGAGAAACGGAAGTAAAGTAGTTCCAATCTACAGGTAAAATGAAAAAAAGAATTTCCATTCTTGGCAGCTCTGGTTCTATTGGTGTCAATGCATTGAAAATCGTGCGCCATCTCAAAGATGAATTTGAAGTGGTCGCTCTAGCGGCAAAATCTAATATAGATGTGTTAGAGGTACAGGCTAAAGAATTTCTTCCTCAGATCATTGGCGTTCTCGACCCGTCAAAAGCAGTCGAGTTGAAAAAACGGCTCCCTAATTTTAATATTGTGGGCGGAGAAGAAGGCATACTGGAATGCGCTACATGGAGCGCTGCTGACTTTGTGGTGTCTGCCATTTCCGGATTTTCTGGCATCAAGCCTACTTTAGCCGCCATTAGGAAAGGAAAAAAGATCGGCCTGGCCAACAAAGAGGCCCTTGTGGCTGCGGGCCATTTAGTGATTTCTCTTGCAAAAGAAAACAATGTGGAAATCATTCCTATCGACAGCGAACAGAGCGGCGTATTTCAATGTTTAAAGGGCGCCTCAGCTGAAGATGTGCACCGCCTTGTTCTCACGGCATCAGGAGGCCCATTTTTCCACGCCCATATCAGTGAACTTTCAGATGTGACAGTGGACAAAGCGCTCTGCCATCCAAATTATCGCATGGGGACGAAAGTCACGATTGATTCGTCTACTTTAATGAATAAAGGGTTGGAAATGATTGAGGCCCATTTTCTATTTGGCATTCCCACAGAAGAGATTAAAGTGGTGGTCCATCCTCAGCAGATTATCCATAGTTTTGTAGAATTCAAAGATGGGTGCATCATCGCGCAGATGTCGGAGCCCAATATGCTCTTTCCGATCCAGTTTGCAATGACCTATCCCGAAAGGAAAAAAAGCCCTCTTCCCCATTTTGATTTCACCAAACACTCTCTCCATTTTTATCAAGTCGATCTGCAAAAGTTTCCCTGCTTAGATCTTGCTTATGGCGCTATCCAAGCCGGGGGCAGCATGCCCTGCTATATGAATGCTGCAAATGAAATTTTAGTGGAACGGTTTTTGCGCCGCGAGATCCATTGGTTGGACATTTCGAAAAAATTGGAAATATTGATGCATAAACATGACGTGCAAAAAAATCTCAATATTGAGTTTTTATGTTCGATCGATACAGAGGCTAGAAAGGAAGCTTTAACGGTTTAATAAATGATTTTAAATTTACTCTATATCTTACTTGCTCTATTCGGCATCGGTTTTTTGATCTTTATCCATGAGCTGGGCCACTATTTTATGGCACGCCGCGTGGGTATCACAGTAGAGGTGTTTGCCATCGGGTTTGGTAAAGCAATCTATGAATGGGAACATAAAGGGGTCAAATGGAAAATCGGTTGGCTCCCTTTCGGCGGCTATGTAAAGATGGCCGGAACAGAAAAGAAAGGCTCTTTGGAACTTTATCAAATCCCGGGAGGTTTTTTCTCGAAAAAACCGTGGGATCGCATCAAAGTTGCCGCGATGGGCCCCCTTGTCAATATCACATTTGCTTTTTTGGCTTTTTCTCTTCTCTGGGCTGTCGGAGGACGAAAGAAGAATTTCTCAGAATTCACCCATTATGTGGGTTGGGTAGATGCTGACTCACCATTATACACCACCGCAGAGGTGCGCTCTGGAGATGAAATCTGTTCTTTAAATGGGAAATCTTTTAAAGGCTTTAATGATCTGCTCTATGCTGCGGTGCTGGATAAACAGGACTCGCGGATCCATGGATTAAAAGTGGATTATGATAAGGGGACAAAGAGCGCTTTTGAGTATACCTTTTCCAATGAAGGGCGACTCAAAGGGATGGAAAGAGTCAGCCAAACCCTGTCCAATTTTGGGCCTGCCGGCTATCTGATTTATGACCGCATGCCTAGTGGTCAAGCCAATCCAATCCAAGAAGGGTTCCCGATGCAAAATAGCGGCATCGAATATCAGGACCGCATTATCTGGGTCGATGGCCAGCTTATTTTTTCTTCGCAGCAACTGATGTCTGTTCTCAATGAACCAATGGTGCTGCTCGCCGTGAATCGAGGAGGAGAGACATTCCTGACGCGAGTGCCGCGCCTTAAATTATCTGATTTAAAGTTGAGCCATGAAGAAATAGGGGAGCTAAACGATTGGCAATTTGAAGCCGGAATCAGAAAAAAGGTGGGCGATCTCTTTTTTATTCCCTATAACCTCAATGCGCAGGCGATGGTAGAAGGGCCTGTGGGATATATTAATGAAACTTCTTCAGTAAAAGCGCAATTTGAACCAGGACCGCGCGCCGAACAAGAGATCGCACTTGAAAGAGGGGACCGTATTGTTGCCGTAGATGGAGCGCCTGTCTCTAGCTCCTATCAACTTCTGGAGAAGTTGCAAACTAGGCAAGTACAGATCATTGTGCAAAAGATGGACAAAAGTCCAGTTCCTTCCTGGAAAAATGCAGATCATAACTTTGCCAATTTTTCCATGGATCAGTTAAAGACCATTGTGCACTCTATAGGCAGCCAAAAACCGATCTGGCAAGCAGGCACCTTGCGTCTTTTAAACCCTGTCACCCCCATCCGCATGAGCGAGTTTCCACTTTCAGAAGAGAAAAAAGCAGAGCGCGAAAGGCAGATTGCGGAGCAGAAGAAAGCGGTTGAAACAATCACTGATCCTAAAAAGAAAGAGGCGGCACTCAGAGATCTAGAGCTCTATCAAAAAAGATTCATGTTAGGAATCAGTTTACAAGATAAGCAGGTGCGTTACAACCCAACGCCTGTCGAACTGTTTTCCAATGTGTTCCAAGAAACATACCGCACGTTGTTGGCACTCATTACAGGTAATTTAAGCCCTAAGATGATTTCTGGACCTGTAGGCATTGTACAAGTGATCCACTACGGATGGACGACGGGTGTAACAGAAGCACTCTATTGGCTTGCGGTGATTAGCTTGAACTTAGGATTATTAAATCTTCTTCCGATTCCTGTCTTAGATGGGGGCTACATTACCTTTGCGCTGATTGAAATCTTCACAAAACGGCCCATCAAATCACAGACTATGGAACGGCTCATCATACCTTTTGTGGTGGCCATCGTGCTTCTTTTTGTTTATCTCACCTACAACGATATTAGCCGTTTGATCGGCAGATTTTTTTAATCAGTTTCGCTAACTGTGTCCCAATCCTCTTCATCGTCACTTTCCTCGCTTTTGTTGCTGTCAGAATGAGTGAGAGTCTGACTCTGACTTATGGCATTGGACACAGACACAATAAATAATTCATCGCTAATTTCGCCAGCTGCGTGGAGATCTTTAGCGATTTTTGCAATTTCAGCAGGTGTAGGTAGAGCCTCCTGAATATCTATTTGAATATCTACTTCTGATTCAGAAAAACCAGAAATGGCTGCTTTAAAAAAATCATCGCTGATTTTACCAGCTGTATAAAGTGTTTGCGCGATTTCATTGATTTCTTCTTGAGTGGGCAATAAATCAGAAATAGAACTTTCAGATAAGGCCATACTAGAAGAAGCCATCCCACTATTGAATAGGCCACTTTCTGATAAATTCAATATCTCTTCAGTCAAAGAGCCATCCATTAATAGAGAGAGCTGTTCTACCTCTTCATCGACCTGTTCTTTCAAAGCTGTAAGATCGTTATAGAGATTGTTTAGAAGAGTGATTGTTTTTGGTTCTAGTTGTAATGTAGTCTGATTCTCTTTTACTTGTGTGATCAGCCCATTAATTTCTCGTGCCACTCTGATCATGCGCTCAACATTAGGCTCTTTTTTAAATTTCTCGAATTGAGTTTGAAGAATGGTAAGATCCCTTTGATAGCTTTCGAATGCAGCTCGGGACATAAGTGTGACCACGCAATAAATCGCGGGAACCATAGTAGTAAAAAATTAAATTAAATTAAAGAAAGAGGTCAAAAAAGCTATGAACCTATCCTAATAAAATAAAACTATGATTTTTTAGGAAAATTTTTTCATAGATTTTAGAACTGCTTCGCAGCACATACTTAAATAAGTAGGGCAAGAAGCAGTTCTAAAAGATATGGAAAAAGGTTCAAAAAGCATGTTTTTCATTTTATTAGGATAGGTTCATTTTTTGACCTCTGTGGATTATTCTTTATGCTCAAATTCTGCAGAATCCAGTCGTGGTGAACGTGATGCTTCAACATCAGATGATGTTAGCAAATCATAGTTGCTCGATATTGAGGACGTAGGGTTAGGCACAGCTTCTATTAAAGCTTTTCTTACTCTCTCGATAAAATCAGCATCTGAAATTTGACCAGCTGCATGCTTTGTTTTTGCATTCACAGCTCTTTCTCCAGGAGAAAGTAGTACAAATGATCCTACTTCAGTGTCTACTTGTTGCTGAGACGCTTCTAAAGAATCTAAAGAAGTTGGAGGTGCACTAAGCGCTCTTTCAAGAGGAACAGGAGAGTCAGGAATTTCAGATAAAGCAAGAGCATCTAATACAAGTTGTTTTTGTTCTATTGCAAAAACGCAACGATTTACACAGTCCTCAATGCGTGCGAGAAGATCCGCTTTTTCTTGGGCCACTTCAGGTAGAACTTCAATATCTTGTACGTTGATTTTTAATTGCAAAATTTCTGCTGCAATCTGTTTCATAGTGTCAATGTTAGGTGCATTATCAAATTGAGTTTCAAGTGATCCGAAATCATTATTACCTATTGCAATTTGTCTTCTTTGAGCTTGAAAAGTGTTAATTCTATTTTGCTCTTCTTGGATCTCAGTAGAAAAACGATTTGTACAACCATCAATGTTGCTGAGAAGAGTCACTTTTGAGGGCACTAATTCAGGTAGAACACCTACATCGAGAACATTTTGCCTTAAATTGCGGATTGCAAATTCCGACTGTCTCATTGCAGCAATATCATGAGCTGTATGATTTTGAGCAAATTGAGCTGCAATTGAAGTTAATTGAGAATTATAATGTATGTAAAATTCTGACATAATGAAAATACCTATTATTTATTAAAGTTAATTATGCGCTAAAAAACATTATAACATAAATTAAATTATCATTATAGATATAATAATTTCTTTAAAATTTAAAGAACTGAATCTTATTGGGCTATAGGGTTTAATAAGATTTATGGATCCAGAACTATTACAAGAAAGGGCTAAATACGATCTGATTTGGTCCCAGTATCCCTCCTATCGAGACTGCAGTCCCGGGGAGATATTCTCTGCCTTTTTCTTACGCTATTTTGAGGCGCAAATCCAAGCCGGGCAGTCGCTCATTGATTTTGGTTGCGGAACAGGACGCGCCTCTAGGCCCTTTTTAGAGAAAGGGCTACAAGTGGTTTTGGTCGATTTTTCTTCTTATGCTTTAGATGAGCAGATTGGCAATTTAGCTGCTTTGATCCCTGACCAGCTTTTATTTGTGCAGGCATGTTTATGGAAGCTGCCTAAACGACTTTCTTCAGCAGATTGGATCTATTGCTGCGATGTATTGGAGCATATCCCTGAAAAACGGATCGATGCAGTGCTCAAAGGGATGGCCAGCCGCATGAAAAAAGGGGGCTACTTAAGTATCTGTTTGCAAGAAGATCTTTCAGGCAAACAGCTAGGGTTTCCCCTGCATCTGACTGTAAGAGACAGAGTCTGGTGGTTAGAAAAACTATCGCGCTACTTTTCCGTACTAAAAGAAGAGCCTCTTTTAGAGGCTCTTAATTTAAATTGTTTAATAGGGCCTTTAAGCCATTAAAGTCTTACTTTTTTTCTTCGTCTAAGATCTCAACTTCGGCCTCTTCAATATCAGGTTTGCCTGCTTTTTGAGAGGGGTTAGGTTGCTCGGGGCTTGGGCCTGCAGCTGCACCTTGAGGTTGCTGCTGCTGCATGGACTCGCCGATTTTTTGCATCGCGCGATTCAGCTCATCAGACGCTTTTTTGATGGTTTGAGTATCGCCGCCTTCTAGCGCTTTTTTAGTTGCATCGATCTTGCCTTGGATCTCTTCAACAACAGGGGCGGGCAATTTTGCTTTGTACTCATCTAAAGATTTTTGAGCGCGGAAGACCATAGAATCGGCTTCATTGCGTACTTCTACCTCTTCTTTTTTGCGCTTGTCTTCTTCAGCATGCAGTTCAGCATCTTTGAGCATCCGTTTGATCTCTGCCTCATCTAAGCCCGACTTCGCTTGGATGCGGATCTCCTGTTTTTTCTTGGTTTGAAGATCACAGGCAGACACATGCAAAATCCCGTTTGCATCGATATCAAAGCAGACCTCAATTTGAGGCATCCCTCGAGGAGCCGGAGGGATTTCTGTAAGATCGAATCGTCCAATCTCTTTATTGTCTCGTGCCATCTTTCTTTCTCCCTGAAGGACCACAATGGTCACTGCAGGTTGATTATCAGAGGCTGTTGAGAAGGTCTGTTTCTTTTGCGTAGGAATGGTTGTATTGCGTTCCACAAGCGGAGTTAAAATACCACCCATCGTCTCAATTCCCAGTGTGAGCGGGATCACGTCAAGCAGAAGAACGTCTTTCACATCGCCTGTGAGAACGCCCCCTTGGATCGCAGCTCCGACAGCCACAACTTCATCTGGGTTTACGCCTTTGTGCGGCTCCTTTCCAAAAATTTCAACTACTTTGCGCTCTACAGCAGGCATACGGGTCATCCCGCCCACTAAGATCACTTCATTGATCTGGCTAGCAGAAAGACCAGAGTCTTTGATTGCTTTTAAGCAAGGCTCTTTGGTTCTTTCAATCAGATCATGCACCAGAGTTTCCAGTTTTGCGCGTGTTAAGGTGAGCGCCATATGTTTTGGACCGGAAGCGTCCATCGTGATAAACGGCTGGTTGATCTCGGTCGTTTGCGTTCCAGAAAGCTCGATTTTGGCTTTTTCTGCCGCATCGCGCAACCGCTGAAGCGCCATTTTATCTTTGCTAAGATCGATGCCATGCTCTTTTTTAAATTCTTGGAGCATCCATTGTAAAATCGCATTGTCAAAGTCGTCTCCCCCTAAATGGGTATCGCCATTGGTTGAAAGCACTTCGAAAACGCCATCGCCGATCTCTAAGATCGAAATATCAAATGTACCGCCTCCAAGGTCAAACACAGCGATTTTTTTGTCGCTCTGTTTATCTAAACCATAGGCTAAAGCTGCAGCTGTCGGCTCAGGGATGATCCGCTTCACATCAAGACCTGCGATTCTTCCTGCGTCTTTTGTTGATTGTCTTTGGGAATCGTTAAAGTAAGCAGGAACAGTGATCACCGCTTCTGTCACTTTTTCTCCGAGATAAGCTTCTGCAGTCTCTTTCATTTTGATTAACACTTGTGCGCCCACTTCTTCAGGCGTGAGTGTTTTGCCATCCACTTCGAATACGGCATCACCATTGCTGCCCGCTTTCACTTTATAAGGGACTGTTTTGATTTCAGATTCTACTTCTGAAAATTTACGTCCAATAAAGCGCTTAGCAGAATAGACCGTTTTCTCTGGATTGGTGATCGCTTGTCGTTTAGCAGGAATTCCGACTAAACGCTCTTGGTCTTTATAAGAGACCACAGAGGGGGTTGTGCGCGCGCCTTCTGCGTTTGCAATCACGACAGGGGTTCCGCCTTCCATGATGGAAACGCAAGAGTTGGTTGTCCCCAGGTCGATACCGATGATTCGGCTTTTTTTTGTATTTTTATTGTCAGCCATATTAATTCTCCTTAATTGTTTCTAAATTTTTTTCTTCGTCCAGAGCAGATGAGGGCGGTTTGGCCACCTTAACGCGTGCAGGACGGATCGTACGTTCTTTGCTTTTGTAGCCTTTGGTGAATTCATGCAGAATTTTTCCTTCTGAATGGTCCAAAGTTTCCTCTACTTCCACTGCTTCATGTTTGAGAGGATCAAACTGTTCTCCATGGGAAGAAAAAGCGGCAATCCCATGGCTGTGCAGTACATCTTTAAATTGAGAGAGGATCATTTTGAACCCCATTGCCCAATTGCGCACCTCGCTAGACATGTTCTCAGCAAATTGCAAGGCGTTTTCTAAGTTATCTAGAGGAGTCAAAAGATCGGCAAACGATTGCTCGATCGAAAATCGAGTCAGTTCCTGCTTTTCTTTTTGCATCCTTTTGCGCATATTTTCTGTCTCTGCAAGCAGACGAAAATATTTATCTTTGTATTCTTCTAATTGTTCTTCCACCGTAGGAGGTGTTTCTTGTTCTATTTTCTCTTCTTCAGTCATAGTTTTTTCTCTTCTAGGAGCATACACTCCGATGGGTTAATAAAATGGTCTTGCTCGGCTCCATGTCCTAGTTGTGCCATGCGCGGCCGTCTAAAGGTGATCTTATATTTGTAAACGCTACGCGTGAGCGTTTGGCTCATCAGTTCCGATGCTGTTTTCATGATGCCGAACACTTTTTTGTAAGGGATGCGCTGCGGTCCTAAAAGGGCGATCGCTCCTGCCACCGTTTGATGGATATAATAGGGGATCACAATCACACAGCAGCCCTTCATCGAACTTGCCAGCATGGAGAGATCTTCTCCTACAAGGCAAGAGAGCTGGTTATTCTTACAACAATGGTTTAAAATCAGCCGCATATCGCTATCATTTTCAAACAATGAGAGTCCGCTGGCTAGATTGGCAGCATTATTAAAATCGGAATGGTTTAAAAGTTTTGAAAAGCCGGTTTTATACACATCTTCCGAGCTAAAATTGGAGTAGGTCACAATATGGCGCAGCATGATCTCTTTATAAATATTAGAGGCCAGCCGCTCTTCTTCTTCATTTAAAGCGGGCCGGTCTAGTCCTGTCAGCCGATAGTGCAAATAGTTTTCAATCCGTTTTAATGAAAAACTGCTCAGTTTTTCCTCTACGAAGAGGACTTCAGTTTGCACCTGCCCAAAATCGGTAATTAGGACGCACAGGCAGCGATTGGGATCAATCTGCACCAGCTTAATATTGAAGATAAAGTCATGATCAAAGCGTGGTGAAGAGAGAAAGACGGCACAGCCGGTTAAATCGCTAAGGGTCTCTGCTACATTTTGCAAATAAGAGGCCATTTTGCGGCTTTCTTGACCTATTTTAGACTGCAAAATTTCGCGGTCTTTATCTTGGATGGGCGACGCAGGAAGCACTGTATCAATATAGACTTTATAGGCCAGTTCGGTCGGGATGCGGCCGCCTGAAGAATGGTGCTGTTTTAAAAAGCCCTCTTTTTCCAGCTGGGCAAAGTAGTTTCGAATAGTGGCGGAGCTTAGGTCCTCAAAGCCATTTTCTCGTAATGTGTTGGAGCCGATCGGTTTTCCGAGCTTTAAAAACAGTTCAACTAAGCCTAGGAGGACTAGCTTAGTTCGTTGATCCTTAGCGGGTTTTCGTAAAGTGAGTGATTTATACATATATTTCGAGCCCTATTATAATGGGATGATGGGGGAATAGCAAGCGCTTTTTAGCAATCAGGCATCAGAACTGCGAATTTTGTAATATAATACATTGATTATCAAAGACATAAAAAAATAAAAAAGGCGAGAAATAGACAGTCGGGACGCGTAGCGCGTCCCGACTGTCTATTTCTCGACTTTTTACTCTTTATAAAATCTCTGTACCAATTACTGGAAGAATACCGGCGATGGAGGGGGACCATTCGATGCCGCGGGTATA